>JAGQJE010000055.1 GCA_020430775.1 Myxococcales bacterium | reverse complement strand
GCCGAACCCACCTCCTCAACAAACGCCTCCCCGTCGCCATGCGAACCCTACGCCGCCGCGACTACACCGCCCGCGTCGAGCCCGTCACAAAGCGCGCCGCGTGATCCCTCCGCCATCCAGACCCAGCCGCGGTACCGCCCATGACCTCTTGTAGCGAGGAAGCAGCCGATGTGCGCGTCAAAAGCGCTGACTGCGCCAGGCAGCTTGCCGCTCGAACGCTTGCAGGTGCCGAAGCGGATAGCCCGCTCTTCCTCGTCTACGGCCACGAGGTCAATCTCGGTGTCGTTGCGGTCCAAGTACCCTTCGATGCGTTGGGTCAGCGCGAAACCAGCGAGCCCCTTGCGCGCGCTCTTCGTAAATCAGGGCGGCAAGGCGCTCGAGCCCCCACGCTTCGGCGACCTGCAGACGTTGGTCCGCCTGGGCGATGAGCTGCGCTTCCGGGCGGAAATTGACCGCGGAGACGTGGCTGTGCAGGGCGGCCAACCACGCTCGGAGAAACTTGTCCCGCATGTAGTACCGCCCCCGTCGCGCTCGAGGCGGAGCGAAAACCGCGAGACGACGCTCGAGCATTTGGTACTTGTCGATGAGGATTTTAAGTAGCCACCGACCTGTTCAGCGGTCTGTGGGCTGACCGAGCGAACGTAGCTCTCAATGTCTCCGTGACTGCATCCTGGGTGTCGTGCGACGAACTTCAACACCACGTCGTAGCGTCCGCGAAGCTCGTCGAGAAACCAATGATCCGCCTCGCTGCGGAGCGGAGAAGAGCTGCGGAAGAACACTCGCCTGAGCACCTCGGCGCGGCTGCGGTGGAGTGCGCCCTTCTCGTAGCAGTCTCGGTAGAGACTTCGGCACACCCTCAAAGAGATTCCAGAGAAAGAGCAGGCGCTCGGGGTCATCGTCGGCATGCTCGCTGAGGATGGCGAGCACGGACGCCACGTCCAGGTGTCCGAACTCGAGTTGGTCCGTCGTCCGGTTGTAGAGCGGCGCACTACGGTCCTCGAGGTAGAACGAAAAAACTTGAGTTATGCTATGCATCCGCGCAAAGTGATGATTTGTTGACAGTTTTTCGCGTCTTCTCGTTGCCTGACGCGCAGCGACGACGAGACGCGGATCTCGAAAATCGGGCCGCGCGCCCTTCGACCGGCGTACCAGCCCCGCTCAGCGGCGGACGAGGAAGGAGTGGTGGGGGCTGCGGCGGTAGTCTTCGGGGACGGTCTCGGCGGAGGTGTCTTCGACGTGGAGGCCGCCGAGGGCGTCGCGGTCGAGCTCGAAGCCGCGGGCGTGCGTGCTGAAGCGCAGGGCGCCGTTCGGGGCGAGCCAGCCGGCGACGCGGCGCAGGAGCGGGGCGTGGTCCCGGCAGAGGTCGAAGTCGCCCTCCATCCCCTTCGAGCGCGAGTAGCTCGGTGGGTTGAGCAGGATGAGGTCGTAGCGCTCGCCGCGCGGCGGCGACCAGCGCAGGCAGTCCGCGCGCTCGAGCCGGTGCGGCCCCTCGGGCAGGTCGTTCAGGCGGAAGTTGTCGGCGCCCCAGTCGAGGTAGGTCGACGAGAGGTCGACGCTGACGGTCTGCGCCGCGCCGCCCTTCGCAGCGTAGACGCTCGCGGTGCACGTGTAGGCGAAGAGGTTCAAGAAGCGCTTGCCCTGCGCCTCGCGCTCGATGGCCGCGCGGAGCAGGCGGTGATCCGGGAAGAGGCCGGTGTCGAGGTAGCGCTCGAGGTCGACCCAGAAGCGGTGCCCGCCCTCGTGGACGACGAAGCGGTCGGACGCGTCGCCGCGTTCGTACTGGCCGCCGTCGCGCTGCCGCCGGCGGACGCGCAGCGCCACCCGGTCCGGGTCGACGCCGAGCACGTCGGGCACCGTCAGCCGCACGTCCTGGAGCCGCCGATGCGCGACCTCCGGGTCGACCGAGCGCGGGCGGTGGTACTCCTGCACGAGCGCGCGCTCGCCGTAGAGATCGATCGCGACGTTGTACTCAGGGATGTCGGCGTCGTAGACGCGGTAGCACTCGACGCCCGCGCGCCGCGCCCACTTAGCGAGCCGCTTTCGGTTCTTGCGCAGACGGTTCACGAACGCCTCCGCCTCGGGGCTCGGCTTGCGCCAACCAGGGCCGGCGCCCTCGCTCGGTTCGCCGTCCGCCGACGTGCCCGCTGCCGTCACGGGCGCGCGCGGCGCCGTCAGCGGCAGCTCGAGGAGGCGGCACTCGATCGGCCCGTTCCACAGCGGCACCTTGCGCGACGGCCGCAGCTCGAGGCGCTTTTGGAGCGCCGGCTCCCCGACGAGGACGTACGCGCGGGATCCGCCGAAGCGGCGCTTCAGCACATCGCCGAGGGTCTGGTAGAGCGGGGCGAGGGTCTCGACCTCGCCGAGGCGCTCTCCATACGGAGGGTTCACGACCAGGACGCTCCGCGCGACGCCCGGCGGCGGCTCGAGCTGCGAGACGTCCCGCCGCGCGAGCGCGACGAAGCCCTCGACCCCGGCACGCGCGACGCTCTCCCGAGCGAAGGCGACCGCCTCACCCGAGGCGTCGAAGCCGTAGAGCCGCACGCCCGCCTCCGCGGCCCGCGCTCGCCCCGCGCGCTCCCGCGCCTCGGCCTCGCGCGTCAGGTCCTCGAGCAGCGCCCGGTCGTGGCCCCGCCAGCCGGATCCGCGGAGCAGCCGGCGCGCGTGGAGCAGCCCCGACGCGCGGTCGATCGCCATCCACGCCGCCTCGACGAGGAGCGTGCCCGTCCCGCACATCGGGTCGATCAGCGGCGCGCCCGGCCACGCGTCGCCTCGCCCCGCCCGCTCGCCGCGCCCCGGCTCGACCCACCCAGACAGCCGCACGACCGCCGCCGCGAGGGTCTCCCGCAGCGGCGCGGCTGCGCCCCGAGGCCGGTAGCCGCGCTCGTGGAGCGCCCCGCCCGAGAGATCGACCGCGACGGTCGCCGCGCCGCCCTCGAGGTGGACGTGGACGCGCACGTCGGGGTGCCGCGTGTCGACACTTGGACGCGCCCCCGTCTCATCGCGGAGCCGGTCGACGATCGCGTCCTTCACCTTGAGCGCGAGGTAGCGCGGGCTGTCCGGGCGACCTCCGGCGGCGCCCTCGTCGACGCGTACCGGGCCTCGGCCGACGCACTCGACCGCGAGCGTCTGCTCAGGGCCGAGGTGGTCGAGCCACGCTATCTGGCGCACGGACTCGTAGAGAGCCTCCGGGCTCGACGCTTCCGCAACGCCGATCGGCCTCAGCACCCGCGACGCGACCCGCGACCAGAGGCAAGCGCGGTAACCGTCCGCGAGCCCGCCGCCGAAGCGGACCGCACCGCGCAGCGGCTCGACGCCCACGACGCCCTCGGCGCGCAGCTCTTCGGCGACGAGCGACTCCGTCCCGCGCGCGCAGGTCGCGACGAGCTCTGCCGCGGCGGCGCTCCGTCCGTTCGCGCGTGGGTCCGGCGCCACGTCAGCAGGCACCGGGGACGAGCAGGTGCGCGATCCGGTGCCCGCGCCCGAACGCCTGCTGCCAGCCCCGCTGAGGCGCGGCGAGGTGCGCCCCGAGGACACGGCGGCTGAGCCACGCGTGGAAGAGCGGCCCGCCGAACCGCGTGCCGGCGGCGTCCGCCCAACGCTGCGGGAGCGGCCAATCGCCGGGTCGGACGGAGACGCGCAGCCGCTGCCCGGCCTCGCCCATCACCTCGGCGAAGGCGAGCAGGTCGGCGCGGAAGCGGACGAAGTCGCAGCGCCCGGCGTAGTCCTCGGCGAAGACGCGCGCGAGGGCGCGCGGGAGATCCTCCTCGACCATCGCCGCGACGCTCGGCGCGATCGCGACCTCGACCTGCCGCCCCGGCGCGCGAGGCAGCCGCGCGATCTGCGCGAAGACGCGCCCCCAGTGCGCCTCGAGGCGTGCCCTGTCCCGGCGCACGCTCGCGAGCAGGCTGTCCCGATGGAAGGCGTACGTCGCGTCGAAGACGCGGAGGACCCACGACGGATGCGTGAAGCGCCCGCGGAGGATGGCGCCGCGCAGGCACTCGGACGCGACCGCGCAGAAGCGGACGAACCAACGCTTCGGATCGTCGACGGCGCTCAGCTCGGTGGCGAGGGCCCGCTGCTCGCGCTCGAGGGCCGCGGCCTGGCGCGCGATGACGTCGAGGTCGCGATCGGTCGACCACGCACGCAGCGGCGGCGCGGGCAGCGCGGTGGCGGTGGGGGCCGCCGCGACGAGACGGTCGAGGCTCCGGCGCAGCTCGGCGGCGACCGCGCGCCGGACGACGACCTCCGCCGCGGGCGGGCCGAGCGCGAGCTGGACCCGCCACGAGAGCTGCGTCCCGCTTCCGCTCTGCGCGAAGGTCAGGTCGGCGAGGTGATGTCGCACGGCGGCCAGGCCGTACGCGCGGTACGCGAAGCGCGCGCCTGGGTCCGCCACCTCGACGACCTGGTCGACCTCGACTCGACCCGGCACGCGCACCTCCACGCGGCGAAGCGCGCCGACGCCCGCGACGTGCCCGCCATCGCCGAGCGCGAGCGACCGGACCTGCGCCCAGGACCAGAGATTGATGCGACCCGGGTCGGCCAGGAGCGACCAGGCGACGTCCGGCGCGCAGGGGAGCTGACGTTGAAGCTCGATCTCAAGCATGGTGCTCCGCGGCGGCGGGGACGCCCGACGCCCTCGCCGCCGCCAGGCTACCGCGCGAAGCCGCCGCGCGCATGGCGGCTGGGGCAGGCAGCGAGGTCACCTCGGGGCGAGCGGTGCGCTCGTCCCCGTTGGAGGCGGCTCGGGCGCGCGGGGCCGAGCGATCAGAGCGTTCACGCACCACGGAACGTCCGCGCGACCGGCGACGGCGCTCGAGCGACGGTGGGGGCTCGGTGCCCAGAGACAGAATCGAACTGCCGACACGCGGATTTTCAATCCGCTGCTCTACCGACTGAGCTATCTGGGCTGACAGCGAGCGCGGAGCCTATCGCGGCGCCCCTCGGTGTCAAGAAGAGGGTTCCGGACCAGTCTCCACTCGGGTACAATTGGTGGGGTGCATGACATCTCCAAGAGGGTCGGGACTGCGCCCGCGCTGCCTGCGGACGCAAGCGGGGGGAATCGGTACGCATGATGCATGACATCTACGAAGGGCTGCGTCGCGCGGCCGCCGGGGGCGACGACGCGTCGAGGGCCCGAGCCGAGGCGATCGCGTTGCTCGGGGGGATGCGGCTGCGGCTCGCGCGCTGGACCGCGGCGCTCGACTCGAACTATCGGACGCTCACCAACAGCGCGGGTGAGCGTGCGCTGCCGGCGTTCACGAGCGACGAGGAGCTCGAAACGGCGGCGACGCGCCTCGGGTGGGTGGGCCCTCACGGCGACACGCCGAGCGTGACGATCGACGCCCGCGCGGTCGCGCGCGCAGCGCTCGCCGAGCAGATGCACTTCATCATCATCGACATCGCCGCGACGCATTCCATCGAGCTGACGCCGGACGAGATGGAGGTGCTCGCGGGCGGGAGCGGTCCGAACGCGGCCCCGCCGGGCTCTCGGCGTGGCGAGTCCGGCGCGTCGCGCCCCTCCGATCGACCGGCGAGCGGGTCGAGCCGTGTCCCGAGCGGGTCGAGCCGTGTCCCGAGCGGGTCGAGCCGTGTCCCGAGCGGGTCGAGCCGAATGCCGAGCGGGTCGACCCGCCCGTCGCAGCGACCGCTCTCGGGCAACGAGCCACCGCCGCCGCCGACCCGCCTCACGAGCGGCTCGCACCGCCCACCCGACCGACCGACCTTCAGCTCCGAGCCGCCGCCCCCGCCGACCCGCCTCACGAGCGGCTCCTACCGCCCGCCGGACCGGCCGATCTCGGGGTCGCTGACCCCGCCGTCGAGGAGCCGCATGGCGAGCGACTCTCTGGACATGCCGAGCGCGCCAAACGGCCTCGGCAGCCACTCGAGCCTCCCCCCGGCGCCTGCCGGCACGAACCCGCGCGGCGTGTCGACGATCCCGCCCGACCAGCTCAGCCGACTGACGCTCTTCGACATCGAGCGCGCCCTCAGCGACGAGCTCAGCGCGGACTTGACGCGCCTGCTGCGTGGGTATCCCGAGGTCGAGTGGGCGGTGCACTGCTTCGTCTCTCGCGGCTCAGAGCATGCCGAGGACGCGATCGCGCTCGGTATCGACAAGGGCTACCGCGACCGCATGGAGGAGATCCGCGCGCAGGTGACGGCGGTCGCCCAAAAGAGGGGGGCGGCGATTCCGGCGTTCGTGGTCGACGACCGCAAGCTCGCAGAGCGCATCCGAGAGAAGGGTGAGATCTTCTTCCCGTGGAAGCGCTGACGCGGCCCTGTTGACGGGGCCGCCAAGCCGCCGCAAAGCCCTCGCATGACGCGACTCGGCGCGCTCCCGCCTGCGGTCGACGCCCCGCTGCCGGCCGCGGTGGGGCGCGCGTGGGTCGATCGCCTCGCCGCCGTGGAGTGCCCCGCGTTTACCGCCCGCCGCGCTCGGCGCGGGGAGCGCGCCGGCGCGCCGCACGATCCGATCGTCTGGGTCGAGGCCGCGGGCGCGAACGTCCGAGACGCGGACGGAAACGTGTACGTCGACCTGACCTCCGGGTTCGGCGCCGCCGCGGTCGGCCACGGCCACCCGGCCGTCGTCGCGGCGCTTCGGGCGCAGTCGGGGCGCCTCGTGCACGCGCTCGGTGACCTGCACCCATCGGACGTGAAGATCACGCTGCTCGAGCGCCTCGTCGCGCTCGCTCCCTTCGCGGGGGGCCGCGCGATGCTGGCGCTCGGCGGCGCGGACGCGGTCGAGGCCGCGCTCAAGACGGCGGCGCTCGCCACCGGCCGGCCGGGCCTCGTCGCCTTCGACGGCGGGTACCACGGCCTGTCGCACGGGCCGCTCGCGGTCTGCGGCTACGGCGAGGCGTTCCGCGCACCCTTCGCCGAACAGCTCAACCCGCACGTCCGCTTCTGCCCGTGGCCTGCGGCGGACGCGCCGCTCGACGGAGCGCTCGCGCCGGTCGAGCGCGCCCTCGCCGAGGCGCCGGTCGGGGCGGTCGTGGTCGAGCCCATCCAGGGGCGCGGCGGCGTGCGGGTCCCGCCGGCGGGGTTCCTCCGGGGCCTGCACGCCCTCACGCGACGGCACGGCGCGCTGCTCGTCGTGGACGAGATCTTCACGGGGCTCGGTCGCTGCGGGCGCCGGTGGCAGCTCCTGGCGGACGCGAGCGAAGGCTCGGGCGGGAGCGAGGGCGAGGACGTCGAGGGGGCGCCGGTCGACCTGCTCTGCGTCGGGAAGGCCCTCGGCGGGGGCCTGCCCGTGAGCGCGTGCGTCGGCCGGCCGGAGGTGATGGCCGCGTGGGGGGACCCGCGCGGCGCGGCGCTGCACACGGGGACGTTCTTTGGGGATCCGCTCGGGGCGGCCGCGGCGCTCGCCACGCTCGACGTGCTCGAGGGCGAGCGGCTCGCTACCCGCGCGGCCGAGGTGGGCGCACGCTTTCGCGAGCGGCTCGCCCGAGTCTGCGGCGATCGGGTCGTGCAGGTGCGGGGCGCGGGGCTGCTGGCGGGCGTCGAGCTGGCGTCGACCGGCCGGACGCTGCGCCTCGTGCGCCGGCTGCTCGAGCGCGGTTACCTCACCCTGCCCGCCGGCGCCGACGCGCGCGTCCTGCAGCTCGTCCCGCCGCTCACGATCGACGAGCCGTTGCTCGACGCGTTCACGGACGCGCTCGGCGAGGCGCTCGACGAGGAACCCGCGCGCGCCGAGGCGGGCGCGTGACGACCGCACGCGACGCGCTCGAACGGGAGGTCGCCGCGCTCGACGAGGAACCCGCGCGCGCCGAGGCGGGCGCGTGACGACCGCACGCGACGCGCTCGGACGGGAGGTCGCCGCGCTCATCGATCGCCTCGGCGGCGGCGCGAGCGACGACGGGGCACGCGACGCGCTCATCGACCGCGTGGCCCGCTACCAGCGCGAGCGGGTCGAGCCCTATGGGCGGCTCTGCGCGCAACGCGACCTCGCCCGTGCCGCCACGCTCGGCGCCACGGAGGGCTGGCCGCCGGCGCTGCCGACGGACGTCTTCCGCTACGTGCGCGTCGCCTCACACGACGCGGCGCGCGACGTGCGGGTCTTTCGAACGTCGGGGACCACCGCCCAAGCGGACCCGGCGCGGGCGCGCGGCGCGCACCCCTTCTGCGACCTCGCGCTCTACGACCGGGCGGCGCGCGCCTGGGCGCGGCACCTGCTCTTCCCAGACCGAGAGCGCATGGCGCTCGTCATGCTGGCCCCGCCCGAGCGAGACACGCCGGACTCGTCGCTGAGCTACATGCTCACGCGCTTCGAGGCGTGGTTCGAGCGAGACGCGCGGCGCGGGAGCGCCTGGGTCGTCGGCGAGCACGGCCTCGACCTCGACTCGCTGACCGCCGGGCTCGAGGCCGCGACCCGGCGGGGCGAGCCGGTCGCGCTCCTCGGCACGTCCTTCGCGTTCGTGCACGCGCTCGAGGGGCTGCGCGACCGCCGCTTCGCGCTCCCCGAGGGGAGCCGCGTCATGCAGACCGGCGGGTTCAAGGGCCGCGCCCGCGCGGTCGCGCCGGACGCGATGCGACGCGCGCTCACCGCGGCCTTCGGCGTCCCCGACCCCTTCATCGTCGCCGAGTACGGCATGACAGAGCTCAGCTCGCAGCTCTACGAGTCGACCCTGCGCGACGCGCTCTTCGCCGCCGAGGTGGGCCCGAGGCGCCTGCTCGCGCCGGGGTGGGTGCGCGCGACGCCGGTGGACCCCGAGTCGCTCGGTCCCGTCGAAGCCGGGACGCCCGGCATCCTGCGCATCGACGACCTCGCCAACCTCGACTCGGTCTGCGCGGTGCAGACCTCGGACCTCGCGCGCTCGGTGCAAGCGGAGGGCACGGGGGCGCGGGCGGGCGTCGAGGTGCTCGGGCGCGCACCGGACGCCGTCCCGCGGGGTTGCTCGATCGCCGCCGACCTCGCGCTCGGCGAGCACCTCCGCGTCGCGACGCCCCCGCGGCGCGCGTCATGAGCCGCCGTGGCGAAGCACCGCCGGGAGAGCCGGCGCCGACCGCCGCGTCGATCCGCGCGCGCGCCGAGGCGCTCCGGGCGCAGGGCGCGCAGCTCCGCGCGATGTCGCCGGCGGATCGCGCGGCGGGCATCGTGGCGGCCTGCCGGACGCTGCTCGACGCGCGCTCGGGTCCTGGCAAACGCGCCCGGACCGACCTGCCCGCGAGCACCGGGCTGAGCGAGCCGATGGTCGAGTGGGCGCTCCAATCGTCGCTCGCGGCCGTGGACGCCGCGACGCTCCTCGCGATGAGCGCGCGCGCGGGGGCCGAGGCGGATGAAGCGCGGCAGGTCGTTCAGCCCGCAGGGCTGCTCGCGGTCGTCCTCGCGGGCAACGTCTTCACCGCGGCGGTGCGCGCCCTGCTCGTGCCCGTCCTCGTCGGCGTGCCGGTCCTCGCCAAGGCCTCGTCGCGCGACGACGTGTTCCCGCGGCTGCTGCTGGGTGCCCTGCGCGAGGCCGCTCCGCCGCTCGGCGCCGCGCTCGACGTGGTGACCTTCGAAGGAGGCGCCGCCGCGCTCGAGGCGAGCCTCCTCGGCGGCGCGGACGCCGTCGGCGTGTACGGCAGCGACGCCACCCTCGGCGCGCTCCGCGCGACCGCGCCGCCGGGCGCCACGTTCATCCCGCACGGGCACGGCCTCGGCGTCGCGTTCGTACCCGGCGACGCGCTCGCGGATCCGGACGCCGTGCGGCGCGTCGCGGACGCGGTGGCGCTCGACGTCGCCGCCTACGACCAGCGCGGCTGCCTGTCGCCGCACGCGGTGCTCGTCGAGACGACGCGTGAGCAGGGCCCACAGCGCTTCGCGCGCGCGCTCGCCGAGGCGCTCCGGCGGGTCGAGGACAGGTTGCCCCGCGGTCCGCTGGGCCCGGCGGCGGCCACCGCGCAGCTCCAGTGGCGCGGCGTCGCGGCCGCCCGCGGGCTGCTCCTCGAAGGCGACGGCTACGCGGTCAGCTACGAAGGGCCCACGCCGCTTCGCTTGAGCCCAGGGCACCGCAACGTCTCGGTCGCGAGCTGTGGCGAGGGGCGTGAGTCCGCGACGGACGCGCTGATAGCGGCGATCGCGCCGCTCGGCGCGCACCTCAAGGCGCTCGGGGTCGCTGGAGACGAGGCGGCGCGAGCGGCTCTCGCGCGCCGCCTGCCGGCGCCGCTCCGGCCGCGCGTGTGCGCCGTGGGCGCGATGCAGACGCCGCCGCTCGACTGCATCATGGACGGCGCGCTCCCCTGGGACGGGCTGCTCGGGTACGTGGGGCTCACGTGACCCCACGACCCGCGTCCGCGGCGCTGCGCGCGCGACCGCTCAGACGCCGATGAAGAGCCGGTGGCCGAAGTTGCGCTCGAGGCTCGACGCGAAGATGCGCGCGGCGGCCCGCTCGATGTCGTACTCGACGCGCTTGAACTCGAACGTCATCGCGTCGGTGTCGAAGACGGTGTAGCTCGCCCGGTTGTCGTAGTCCCGCGGCTGCCCGACCGAGCCGACGCTCGCGATGTACTTCACGCCCGGCTCGAGGTGGACGACGTCCGCCGGCAGCTCGTCGACCCTACCGCTCTGCGTGAGCGCGAAGACCTTGCACAGGTGCGAGTGCCCGATCAGCGTGAGCTCGCCGAGCTCGTCCCAGATGCTGAGGCACTCCCGCGCCTGGTCCGGCGCGAAGATGTACTCGAACTCCTCGATCCGCAGCGGCGACCCGTGGCACAGCAGCAGCGGCGCGTCCGGCACCGGGTAGGTGTAGGGAAGCGCCTGGAGCCAGGCCATGTTGTCCTGCGTGAGCGCGTGCGCGTGCAGGTCGAGCGCGTGCCGCGCCGCTTGGTAGTAGTACGAGTAGTCCATCCGCCCGGCGACCGCCGCGTCGTGGTTGCCGAGGATGGTCACGTCCGCGACGCGACGAACGACATCGATGCACTCGTTCGGGCTCGCGCCGTACCCGACCACGTCCCCGAGGCAGTAGTAGCGATCGATGCGCTCGGACTCGTACGCCTCCATCACGGCGGAGAGCGCCTCGATGTTCGCGTGCACGTCGCTGAAGACCCCTATCCGCATCAAACCCCGGGTTGTTCTAGGCGCGCGGGCGCGGGTTGTCCATGCTCAATTCGTCCCTGCCCTGAGACGCGGCGGCGGTCGACCGGCGGGGGCCTCCCCCCCACGGCGGGTGACCACGATAGCATGTTCGAAGCGCGCTCTAGCGACCACGACGCGGCGGAAGCGAGGACGGCTCGTCATGCTGCCCGAGCGCGACGGCGGCGAGCGCCCGACCGAGGGAGTCGAGCGGCTCGTCGCGCCACTCGGCGAGCTCGAGCATCCGCCGCCAATTCCTTGCGATCTCGCTTGCGTCGAGGCCGTGGGGTCGGTCGAGGCTCCGCACGAACGCGTCGCTGAGCGCTCGCACGGGCGACGCCTCACGGGGGACGAGGCCGAGCTGCCGCGCGCGCCCGATGAGCTGGTCCGGGACGGCCACGCCGTGCTCGAACGCGTCGTAGAGCAGCGCCGTCACACCGTCCCGCACCGCGTCGAAGGGCGCGCCCAGCACGGTCAACCCGCGCTCGAGCATCGCCGGCGTCACCGACGGCAGGACCGCCTCGATCCGGTGGAGCGCCTCCGCGGCGTTCACGGCCGCGGTCGACGGGTAGACCATGACCGGAAAGTCCTGGTCCACGGGGGGCGGCTGGTCGAGGGCACGGGTCCGCACCTGCGCGGCGTGTGGCGCGTCCTCGGGCCTGAGGCCTCGGTCGCAGAGGTCGAGGATCAGCGCCACGTTGCGTCGCCTCGGCACCGTCAGACGCAAGATGCGCTCGACGGCGCCGTCCGGACCGAAGACCGCCACGCGGACCGTGCACTCGTCCCGGAGCAGCTCGAGCACCCCGCGAGCGTCGGGGTCGAAGGGATCGAGCGCGACGCGGCGGACCGCGGGGGTGCTCGGGCCGGAGTCGACCAGCGACAGCAGCACGACCGGAACCCCGTCCACGCGCACGAGCTGCGGCAGCAGGTCGATCGCCCGACCGGTGAACACCTCGTTCGCTTCGTCCGACACGTAAAGAAACAGCCACACCTCGCCGGAGGCGAAGGTCGTGTACATCTGGCGATCGCCGAGAGCCTCGAGCGGACCGGGCACCTCGACGCCTTCCGGCAGGGCGCCCGAGATGGGGACCCCCTGGTGGAGCGCGTGGAGGGGCTCGGGCTCCGCGTCGAAGCGCTCGAGCGGGTCGGTGACCTCTTCGAGCTCGGTGTCCTCCGGCGTGATCCGCGCGGGTGGCTCGGGCTCGGCCAGCACCTCATCGGGTGCCGCGCTCGCGGCCTCCCCTCGAAAGGGCTCGTCGAGCTCGGCGTCGGCGGCCAGTTCATAAGTGATCGACGGTGGTGGCGTGTCGCGCTCCACCCAGGCGTCGACCTCGAACGCGGCCTCATCGTCGGCCGACTCGGCGCTCGCCGCGCACCCTTCGTCCGCCCGGTCGAGCTCGACCTCGACCTCTACCTCGTCGGCTTCGAACGCCGCGGCGGCGCTCGGAGGACGGGCGGTGATGGCGAGCTGCGCGGGATCGGGTTCAGGCGACCGGGCGCCGCGGGCGCTCTGGTCGGGAGCCCCGGCGCGACCTGCGTCCACCGCCCGAGCGGCGGCCGTGCCGGGATCGGCGAGGGCCTCCTCGAAGGCCTCGTCGACCGCGTCCGAGAGCGTCATCTCTGTGAGTGAGCCCTCGTCGAGCGGCTCATAGGGGTCCCCTTCGACCACCCGATCGCCGAGCTCGGTGAGCAGCGCCTCGGGCCGCGCGCCGCGCTCGAGGCTCGGGAGGGGCCGCCCCTGCCGCTCGGCCTCCTGGCGGAGCACGCGCGTCAGCTCGGTGAGGTCGGCGCTCCACGCGCGGACGTCGTCCTCCTCCGCGGTCAAAGCCTCGGCGCGGGCCGCGAGGCGCGCGAGGCGTCGCTCGAGGTCGGCCTCCCGCGCCGCGAGCGCCTCCTCGCGGCGCTCGACCGCGGCCTCCCGTCGCGTCAACACGGCCTCCGGCGAGCCCGGGCGATCTTCGTGGGGAAGCGATGCGTCAGCCATGGGCTGTACCCTAAGTACCACGGCGCCCGCCCGGGGAGGTAGAGCTTGGGCGCCTCCGGGGCGCGGTTCCGCTCGGTGAGACACCTCGAGTCACGGCCCTACTCGACCCCACGCCAGTCCCCACCCGAGCGGCAGCGCCCGAGCTCGATCCTGCGCCGACGCGCGCGCCTGCGGCGCATCCCGACCCCGATGCCGGACCCGGTGCGGGCGCCCGTGCCGGCGCCTGTGCTCGACGTGGCGCCGCCGCCGGCGACCCGGACGCGCCCGAGCCGCCGGCCCTGCGTCCTCTACCACCGCGGTCGATGCACGAGGCACCACAGCGCCGCGCAGCACCGATCGACCCGCGCCCGCGACCGCGCCGCCGCGGCTGCGGCCTTGATGCACCCGAGCACGACGGCGCCCTCGACGGGCCCCGAAAAGGAGGCAGCCACGGCCCCTCACCGGCACCGAACCCAAGACCGAGTCGGCGCCCAAACCCGAACCCCAGCCCGTGCCCGTGCCCGTGCCCGTGCCCGTGCCCGAACCCGTGCCCGTGCCCGTGCCCGAACCCGTGCCCGAACCCGTGACCGTGACCGAACCCGTGCCCGAACCCGTGACCGTGACCGAACCCGTGACCGTGACCGTGCCCGAGCCCGAACCCGTGCCCGTGTCCGAACCCGACCCCGCCCCTTGCGCGCGCCTGCACCGAAGTCCCACTGCACGCCCCTGCGACCGTTCGGTAGCACGCCGCCCGAACACCGTTGATAGGCCCTGACCTCCGTGCTAGCTGTGTCCCGCCGACGCCCGGCGAGCGACCCGCGAGAGACTGGGCGAGCTTGAACCCACGCGCAGACGAGCCATGCCCCGCCACGCCACAGCGACCCTGTTGATCGCGGCGCTCGCCGCATGTGGCGGCACCGGCTGCACCAAGCACGAGCAGCAACCGTCGGCGGGCCCGAGCGCGACCGCGCCCCACCCCGCGGCGCACACCACCACGGCGCCCGCGGCCGGCGCGCTGCCGTTCGGCCTGACCCAAGCGCAGGCGGCCGAGCCCCTCGCGACCGTCGGCGACCGGACGATCACGGTCGGCGATTTCGCGCACTACATCGCCGAGCAGCCGCCCAACATCCGCCCGCGCTTCAACAACCCGCAGCAGCGCCGCGAGCTGCTCGAGCACCTCATTCAGTTCGAGCTGCTCGCGCTCGAGGCCAAGCGCCAGGGCTACATGCAGAGCCGAGCCGTCGTGCGCGGCCGCCAGAACGCGCTCATCACCGCGCTCCGCGAGCACGAGATCGACGAGCAGATCCCGCTGTCGAGCGTGACCATGAAGCAGGTGCGTGCCTATTACGAAGCGCACCCGGAGGAGTTCAACAAGCCGGAGCAGGTGCGCGTGAGCGACGTCTTCACGACCGACCGCAAGACCGCGCAGAAGGTGCTGAAGCAGGCGCTCGCCGATCCCTCACTCGCGGGGTTCCGCCAGCTCGCGGCCAAGTACAACGAAGACTCGGCGACCCGCCTCTCACTCGGCGACCTGCGCTTCTTCTCGCTCGAGCCCGGCGAAGGCGAGGCCGAGTCCGCGCCGCCCGAGGCGGTACGCAAGGCCGCCTTCTCGCTGCAGAACCAGGGCGACGTCTACCCGACCGTCATCGAGGCCGGCGGCGGCTACCACGTCATCAAGCTCACCGGACGCCGCGCGCCGATGCACCGCAGCTTCGACCAGGTGGAGCGGGTCCTGCGCAACCGCCTGTGGCGCGAGCGCCGCAAGGCGGCGATGGACGCGCTGCTCGACAAGCTGCGGCACGCGGCCGACGTCGAGGTCGACTGGAAGGCGGTCGAGGCGGTCACGGTGAACGTCGACGCGGGCGAGCCCAACAGCAGCGCGGGCGGCACGAGCGGCGGCGCCCAGTGACGCGCCTGCGTGTACCGCGGATGCGCCTGCGCGCCGTTCGT
The DNA here is from genome assembly GCA_020430775.1 of Myxococcales bacterium. Classification (GTDB taxonomy): domain Bacteria; phylum Myxococcota_A; class Polyangia; order Polyangiales; family Houyiibacteriaceae; genus JAGQJE01. Next base: position 3,681 of record JAGQJE010000055.1, on the reverse strand, counting down.
GTGCTGCGCTGCGCGGGGCTCTCCATCGCGCTGGTGACCTCCGTCGTGTCCGCACCGCGCGCCGCGCACGCGGACGTCATCGAGCGCGTCGTCGGTGTCGTGAACGACCACGCCATCTTCCTGAGCGACCTGCGCAAGAAATCGCTGCCCTTTCTGCCGCAGGTGATGTCCGCACCGACGCCGGACGAGCGACTGAGCCGCCTCCGGCAGCTCTACGCCCAGATCCTCGACCAGCTCATCGACGACGAGCTCATCCGCGAGGCCGCGGCCAAGCAACACATCGTGGTGACGAAGGCCGACGTCGATCACGCGCTCCAGAACGTCCAGCAGCAAAACCACCTGACCGACGCGCAGTTCTGGGACGCGGTCCGGCAGCAAGGCTTCAGCGCCGAGCAGTACCGCGAGGACGTCCGCTCACAGCTCCTGCGGCTGAAGGTCGTCAACGACCGCGTGCGCAGCCGCGTGAACATCAGCGAGCAGGACGTCCGCCAGCGCTACGACGAGCTCGCGCGAAAGCGCAACAGCCAGCTCCGCTTTCACGCGGCGCACATCTTCTTCCCGCTCCCTCAGAGCGCGAGCGCGACGGAGGTCGCCAAGGTGCTCGACGAGGCGCAGGCGGTCCGCAAGGCGCTCACGCCGGCGGGCTTCGACGCCGCCGCGGCGGCGCACGGGGGAGGCGACCTCGGCTGGCTCTCGGAGGGCGACCTGCCGAGGGCGCTCGACCGCGCGCTGCTCGCGCTCTCTCCCGGGGAGATCAGCGAGCCGGTGCGCGGCCCGTCCGGCTACCACATCTTCCTGCTCGAAGAGCGCGAACGCGGCGGCAACCCCATGCCGCCCTACGCCGCCGTCCGCGACGACATCTTCCGCCAGCTCCTCGACACGGCGATGACCCGCCAAGAGCAGATCTTCCTCGGAAACCTCCGCAAGGGCGCGGTCATCTCCCGGCACCTGTGAGCGCCCTCATGGGTCCCGCCGCTCCCAACGCCCCGAGCCCTCGCCGCCGGCCGCTGTGGCCGCTGGCGACCTTCGCGGTGCTCGTCGTCGTCGGCATCGGATGGTCGCGCGGCGTGTTCGAAGGCGGGAGCCAGCTCGCCTCGGTCGCCGCCTACCCCGTGCGTACGGCGGAGCACACGCCCTCCGAGGAGCAGCTCGCCGCGCACGTGGGGTACAGCGGCGAGTTCGCGGTCGACGGCCCGTCGGTGCTCGCGGTCGACGTCGAGCGGGACGACACCGCGAACCGAGGCGGGGCGGAGGTGTCGCTCGTCGACTCGGACGAGGCGGTGGCGCGCGTCGCGGTCGTCCGGTTCAGCCGCGGCAGCCCGGGACGCACCGTGTACCTGAGCGCGGTCCCTACCGGGCGCTACCGGCTCCGCCTGACGGGCTTCGAGGCGACCGACGAGACGGTCGGCGCGGGCGCGGACGCCGCGCAGGGCCGCGGCGCGGGCGCAGGCGTGATCCGGGCGCAGGTGTTGACCGGCAAGCGGAGCGGCGTGGGGCTCGGCATCGCGGTGGCGCTCCTGCTCCTGCCGATCGGCGTCGGTCTCATCCGGCGGCGCCTGCGACGGTCGAAGGGCACGGCCACCGGGCAGCCATGACCCTCGCGCGCGATCGAGGCCCGGTCGACGGCGACATCGGCGCGCAGGCGTGTATCATCGCGCTGTCTTCGCACCGGGGGGAGGAGTCTACATGGGCATCGATTTGGCCGCGCTCGGCAACGCCGTCCTCGCGTCGATCATCTTCACGGCGATCGGGGTCATCTTCTTCGGGCTGACGATCTGGGTGCTCGCAAAGGTGCTGCCCTTCTCGCTGCGCAAGGAGATCGAGGACGACCAGAACATCGCGCTCGGCGTCATGATCGGCGCGGCCATGATCGGCATCGCGCTCATCATCGCCGCCGCCGTCCATGGCTGACGCGGATCGCGACCGACCGAACGAACGCAGCGCCGACGCCTCGATCGCCGAGGAGGCTCCCTCGAACACGAGCGACCGGCTCCGCGCGCCCATCCTCCTCGTCACGGTGCTCATCATCGCGACGGCGGGGCTCGTCTACGAGCTGCTCGCGGCGACCGTCGCGAGCTACGTCCTCGGCGACTCGGTCACGCAGTTCTCGACGACCATCGGCGTCTACCTCTTCGCGATGGGTGTCGGCTCATACCTCTCACGCTTCGTCGACGACGACCTCGCCCGGCGCTTCGTCGAGGTCGAGCTCGCGATCGCGCTCGTGGGCGGCGCCTCCGCCCCCTTCCTCTTCGCCGGCTTTGCGTACGCGACGTCGTTTCGTGCGCTGCTCTACGCGACCCTCCTCGTCATCGGGACGCTCGTGGGCCTCGAGATCCCGCTGCTGATGCGCATCCTCCGCGGCGAGCTCGATTTCCGCGACCTGGTCGCCCGCGTGCTGACCTTCGACTACATCGGCGCGCTCTTCGGCTCAGTGCTCTTCGCGCTCTTTTTCGTGCCGCGCTTCGGGCTGAACCGCACCTCGCTGCTCTTCGGCGCCGCCAACGCCGCGGTCGCGCTGCTCAGCACCTGGGTGCTCGCCCGCCGCATCGCGCCCGGCCCCCGCGTCGCGCTGCGCGTCGTCTCGATCCTGCTCATCGGCGCGCTCGGCCTCGCCTTCGCGCTCGGCGATCGGCTGACGGCGTCGGCGGAGCAGCGGCTGTACACGGACCCGATCGTCTTCGCCGAACAGAGCGCGTACCAACGCATCGTCGTCACCAAGGGTCGGCGCGGTCTCGATCTCCTGCTGAACGGCAACCTCCAGTTCAACTCTCGCGACGAGTACCGCTACCACGAGGCCTTGGTGCACCCGGCGTTCGCGGCCGCCCGCGCGCACGCGCGCGTGTTGATCCTCGGCGGCGGCGACGGGCTCGCGCTTCGTGAAGTGCTTCGATACCCGGACGTCGAGCAGGTGACCCTCGTCGACCTCGACCCAGCCATCACCGACCTCGCGCGACGCTTCCGCCCGCTGGTGGCCCTGAACCGCGGCAGCATGCGCGACCCTCGCGTGCGGGTGGTGAACGACGACGCGATGGTGTGGATCGACCGCCACGCGGACGAGGGGCCCTTCGATGTCGTGCTCGTCGACTTCCCGGACCCGAACAACTACTCGCTCGGCAAGCTCTACACCCGCCGCTTCTACCGCCTGGTGCGCCGGATCATGACGGACTCGGCCGCGCTCGCCGTCCAGTCGACCTCGCCGCTCGACGCGCGGCGGAGCTTCTGGTGCGTCGCCGCGACGATGGAGGCCGCGGGCTTCGCGGTGCACCCCTACCACGCGCCGGTCCCGAGCTTCGGCGAGTGGGGCTACGTGCTCGCCGAGAAGGCGCCCTTCGACCCGCCCCAACACCTTCGCATCTCTGACCTGCGCTTCCTCGACGACGGGACCCTGCAGCGGCTCTTCGACTTCAGCCCGGACATGGCCGAGGTGCCGGTCGAGATCAACGTCCTGAACAACCAGCGGCTCGTGCACTACTACGCGGCCGAGTGGGGCGGCGGTTGAAGACGCAGGCACCGCCGGCGCGCACGGCGCGCTCCGCTCACTCGGCGCGCTCGGCTCAGTCGGCGCGCTCTGCGCGTCAGGTGCGGTCGGTGCGCTCGGCGCGAGGGCGGCGCTGATGGTGCGCCGCCGTGAGGTGTTGCGCGCGCTGCTCGGGGCGCCGCTCGCGCTCGGGCTCGGCGCGG
>JAGQJE010000322.1 GCA_020430775.1 Myxococcales bacterium | reverse complement strand
CCTCCGACGCGGCCTGGCTGCGGAGCCGCGAGAGCTGGATCGCGATCTGCTGGCGCACGCTGGGGTCGCGGACGAGGCCGTAGGTCTCCTCGAGGTGCGCGATCGCCTGGCTCGTCTGGCCGAGGCGGAGCAGGTGCGAGGCGTTCGTGATGGAGAGCCAGGGCGGGCCGGCGCCGAGCCGCGCTGCGCGATCGAGGTAGTCCTCGGCGTGCGCCTGGAGCCGCGCCTTTTCCTTCGCGCGCTCGGTGCCCTTGAGCTGCGGCAGGTACTCGTAGAGGATCTGCGCGCCGGTCTGCCAGGCGAGCTGCCCGTCGTCGGGGAAGAGCGCGACGCCGCTCTCCATGATCGCGATGCTCCTGCGGATGTCGTCTATCGCGATGCCGGTCGGGTGGTACGCCGACGCGACCCGGATCCATGAGTACACCGCGCGAAAGTAGGGATCGAGCTCGAGCGCGGCCTCTGCATAGTCGATGGCGTGGCGGACCTGCCCCTGGTGCTCGAACTCCTCTCCGTAGTACACGAGCGCGCGCATCCAGATGAGGTCGGCGGCCGCCTCTCGATAGCCGAGGCTCATCACCGGCAGCCACTCTTTCGGGGGCAGGTAGTAGATGTCCTCGTAGCGCTGGGATGCGAGGTACTGCCCCATGGACTGGACGCGGAGCGTGCGCATCGCCCACGCCGCTCCCGCGAAGAGCAGCAGGCCGAGCAGCAGCGTGCCGAGGTGCTCGCGTCTCACGCCGGCGAGCATACCGCGGCGGCCGCGCATATGCGTAGCCGCAGGGAGTCCGACGACGCGAGCGGGCCTCAGCGCGCGCTGGGCGAGAGCGCGGCGGCGAGCGACGCTGCCTCGCCGCGCAACGCCGGGGCGACGCGCTCGAACGCATCGAGCGCCCGGCGCGCCTCGTCCGGCGCGCCGTCGGCCAGCTCGAGCCAGCCGAGCTGGAGCAACGCCCTCGGGTCTCCGCGCGCGGCCGTGTACCGGAGCAGGGCTCGCGCCGCCGCGGTCGCGCCCGCCGCGTCGAGGAGGGTCGCCACGCGGCGGACGGTCTCGTCGAAGGTCAGCGGGAGCGCCTCGCGTCGAGGCGTCAGGACGTAGGGGGCGGGGGCGCGCAGCAGCGGACGCTCGAAGCGGATCCCCTCCCGCTCACCCGGAGGCAGCTCCCACAGCAACGCCCGCAGCGTCTGCCCGACGCGAGCGAGGTCGCCGCGACGCAGCAGGCGCAGGGCGTAGGCGTACGCGGCGTCGCGCACCGTCGCGCCGGCCTCGTCGTGATCTCCGAGCGGCCGGCGCTGGGCGGCTTGCAACACGAAGTCGAGGCGCCGCGCGTCGAGGCTGTCGTCGCGCCCTGCGCTCGCGCGACCGGTGTCGCGCGCGCCCACGACGGACGGCAGCGCGAGGTAGACGCCCGCCACGCGGGCGTCCGGCAGGGGCCGGGGAGGGCGCTCGTAGTAGATGTCGACGCGTCCGCGCGCGACCTCGAGCGCGCCGGCGGTGAGGCGCTCGCTCGCGTCGGCACCCGGGCCCCAGCGCGGCCGCCCGTCGTAGAGCGGGTGCGACGCGAGCGAGCGCCAGTGCCACGAGTTGGTCGCGAGGCCTGGAATGAAGAGCGCTGCGTCGGGGCGCGCGCCGGCGACCGCCCGCGCCTGCATCCACGTCGCCGCGCTGAAGTCCGTGCCGGGGAGCACGAGGCTGCGCGGCGAGGGCGCCTCGAGCAGCTCGACCCCGAGCGCGTCGAGGGCGAGCGGGCT
>JAGQJE010000321.1 GCA_020430775.1 Myxococcales bacterium | reverse complement strand
GGCTCCGGTGCGGGCGTGGGCTTCGCGGCCGTCAGGCTGGCGAGCTGCGCGAGGGCGTCCCGTGCTGCGGCGAGGTGCGCCTCGAACGTGGGCTCGCTGTTGTCCTCGCCGTCCTCGTCGTCGGCCTCGGTGCTCCCCTCGGCGGACGTGACGCCGGCCCTCGCGAGCAGCGCCTCCGCTGTCGCCTTGAGCTCGGCCGCGAGCGGCGCGAGCCGGGCGTCGGCCTGGTCGGCGCCGAGCGACCCGAGCAGCTCCACCGTGCTCGTCAGCCCCTCGAGGGCCGCGACGGCAGTGGTGAGCAGCGGGTCCGCGTTGGAGTTGGGAGCGTCCTCGGGATCGGCGCCGGTCTCCTCGACGTCGGCCTGGTCGTTCAGGTCGCCGGCCTCGTCGGCGGCGTCGGTGTCGGTCTGGGTGTCGGCCATGGGCGTGTCCCTCTTCACGATGAGAAAGCGGTGCTCGTTGGCCGCGCGGTCCACGAGCGAGACCTCCTCGACGACGATGTCGAGCAGGCGGTTGACGGGGCCGTCGGCCTTGCGTCGCTGGGTCATGCGGCCTCCGAGTCGGCGGCCGGCGGCTCGCCCGCGGGCGCGTCGTCGGCCGGCTCGGCGCGCGCAGGCTCGGGCACGCGGCGAGCGGAGCCGCCGATCGAGAAACCGGTCAGCTCGCCCGCGCGCACGCGCTCCCAGAGCTCGTCCGACTGCACGCGCACGGCGAGCAGCCACGTGCCCTTGGGCACCGCCACGTCGCCGACCTGGAGGTCGACCGGCGCGAGGTAGCTCTCGAGCACCTTGACCTGGTCGTTGACGCGGAGCTGGTGCATCAGGCCCAGCCCGCCGAACTCCTCCATGAAGCGGTGGGCGGCCTGGCGGACCTCCTCGTGGGAGTACACGTCGCCCTGCGCGTCGACGCGCTCGGGGACGAGGACCACGCCGAGCACGTAGCGCTCGTCGTCGGGGTCGAGGTCCTTGAGGAGCGGGCAGACCTTCTCGATGGGCGGCGCGGAGGGCGTCTCGGCCGCGGGCTCCCAGTCCTCGAGCCAGGCGTGGGCGTCCGTGTGCTTCTCGACGAACTTGTAGTTCGCGACGAGCAGCTGGGTGAGCACCGAGGGCCCGCCGACGCCGCGCATCGCCCCGATGGTCCGCGGCGTGCGGATGCGCTTGATGTGGAAGCCGGCGTCCTTGAGGAGCCCGGGGAGCTTGCCCCGGACGCCGTAGGTCATGAGCCACTTGCCCTCGAGCGCCTTGAGCACCTCGAAGAAGCGCTCCTCGTCGAACTCGGACTCGCCGACGTCGACGTTGTAGCCGGGGTACGGCGGGTCGAGGAAGAAGACCGTGTCGGCCCCGTCGTAGCGGCGGACCACCGGCGCGTAGTCGCCCGAGTAGACCTTCACCTTGGCGAGCCGCGGCGCGTGCTGCTCGAGCCGCGCGATGGTCTTCGCCTCGATGCCCTGCACGTTCGGGCTGAAGGTCCGCCCGCGCATCTTCCCGT
>JAGQJE010000320.1 GCA_020430775.1 Myxococcales bacterium | reverse complement strand
TGCCGAACCCACCTCCTCAACAAACGCCTCCCCGTCGCCATGCGAACCCTACGCCGCCGCGACTACACCGCCCGCGTCGAGCCCGTCACAAAGCGCGCCGCGTGATCCCTCCGCCATCCAGACCCCTTCCCTTGGCCCGTGGGAGAGGTGAAAATCATAGACATCAACCCTCACTTCCCCGTGAACTTCCCGGAGCTCACGAAGCATGCGGCGATGCCCGCCGTGTTCGCGGTCTCCGAGGGCGAGGTGACCGACGGCAAGCTTAAGGCGCTCAAGACGTGGACGACCACAGCCACCGACAAGGACCAGACCGAGGCCTATTTTGCGCAGTGCTATGCCCGGGACAATGACGTGTCCGCGTCGCCGCCTCCGGAACCTCATGCCGAGGAGGGCGACCCATCGCAGCTCTTTCCGCCGGACCACCTCTGGCCGTGCAACATCTGTGTCTACGTGGACGCGCTCGAGATTCACAAGAACGGCGTCGACGTATCGGTGCCCGCCAAGGGCGACTACATCATGCCGTCGGTCGACGATCCCAGCTACCAGTGCAATCGACAGAGCAAGAGCGGGTGCATGGATTGGTGTAGCTGGGACAGAGAGTCGAACACGCTGCACAAGGTGGTCGCCGCAGAGGATCTCGCCAAGATCGTCGTAGGGTCTGATGATACATACGGTGACTTACACTTTGACAAACCATGGATCAACATCCGCTATGATGCATGCTCCACGCCTTGAGTCGGTACATTACGGCGAGGTTGCAGCAGCGTCGCTGCGCTTAGGCGCTAGTAAGCGCTAGCCCGACCTGACGGCGGTGGCCCAACCGATCGAGGTAACGCTCTTCGGTGACGACTCGCAAGAGTCCGGCTCTCCTGGCACAACAGTGGACGAATTAGGCGCGCACCCCGCCTTCCTGCACGCGTGGGCTGTTCAGCGGTCCAAGGATGAGGGCGTGGCGGGATGCGCAGCAGGAAGTGCTGGGCCGCGCGCTCGGTGTCGAGACGGCGGTCATCGAAGAGGTCCGGGAGCGGGAGGGTATGCCCGGTTTCGTGGTGCGGGTGCGACCTCGCGACAAGCACGCGAGTCGCTGCCCGGTGTGCCTCGCGCGCTGCGGCGGGGGTGGATGGCGCGAGGTCGCGTGACGGCGCCGGTGAGCGCCGATACCTTGCCTGCCGATGTCTGCCCTCGCTTCCTTGTCGTGGCGTACCGTTCGGGAGCGCTACGACGAACGCTCTGACGTCCACGACCAGCTCCTGCGTCTGCATGCCCTTGGCTCGAGCAACGACTTCTCGGCGCGGCTTCTGGGCATCTCGAATGGGCACGGAGACTGAAGCGCCCGGCCACAGCATCTCGGCCCGAAGATTCTCTCGTCAAACGGCGGCGTCCTCGCGTCGCTGCGCTAGGCGTCGGTGAGCTGCCGCGCGGGAGCTGGAGCGCGATGCGACACCGCTCGGGCTCGCCGTGGGCTCGCTCGCCGGGCGCCCGCTCGACGACGGCGACCCAGCTCGTGATCGCGCTCGAGAGCTGATGCGCCAGCGCCACCTCGAGCAGCCGCGCGCGCGCGGCGTCCTCCTGTCGTTGCTCGGCGCGGGAGCCGGTCCTCGGGCGCTCGAGCGTGCGCTCCAGCTCGCGGATGCGCTCGCGTGCCCACAGGGTCGGGATCGGGCCGCCCTCGGCCGGTCGTTCGAGGTCGATGGGCACCGTGAGCCGCTCGTCCTCCAACACGAGGGCGACCGCGTCGGTGTGACCCTCGTCGAGGCGGAGCAGCGCCGTGAGCGGCTCGCCGCGAACCGCGGGAGGGGTCTCGGCCGGCGCGAGCGTCACGCGCGCGTCGCCCGTCTCGATGTGCGCCCTGGTGCCGCGCTGGCGAATCCGCCCGAACGTACGCAGGACCTTCGGCTCGATGCGCTCGCCGGCAAAGACGGTCTCGGCGCGGCCTCGCGTGACCCGCGCGAGCTCCTCGGTGAGGTAGTGGCTCGCGGCGCTTCCGATCGCGAGCGGGAAGATCGTCACGCACTCGGCGTGGGCCGCCGCGAGGCGGATGACGTCCGTCTCGTTCGCGACCGCCCCGTCCGTGAGCACGAGCACGGCGCGAGGCCGGGCCTCGTCCGGCGGGCCGGAGGGGATGACGTCTTGCAGCGCCCCGAGGATCTCCGTGCCGCCGAGGTCCGCTTCCGAGGCGCGAGCGTAGCGGATGGCCTCCGCCATCGTGGCCTCGTCGAAGGGGCGGGGCGCGCCGAAGAGGCGCTCGTGCGTCGAGCCGAAGCGCACGATGTCGAAGCGATCCCCTTCGTCGAGCGCGCGGACGCAGAGCTCGAGGGCGAGCCGAGCCTGTTCGATCGACTCGCCGTGCATCGAGCCCGAGCAGTCGAGCACGAACACCACGTCGCGCGGGGCCGAGGCGCGACCTGGCTCGGGCAGGAAGGTGACCATCGCGTACTTGGCGCCGTCCGGCCCACGGGCGACCTGCGCGGTGGGCGCCTTCGCGTCGCGAGGCTCGATGAGCAGCACGAAGTCCCGATCCATCCGGGCCTGCGCGTGCGAGAGCTCGACGCGCGCGCCGGTGTCGGTGAGGTGCGTTTTGACCGGGTGGCTCGGCGAGTCGATGGCGCCGAGCGGGAAGACGTAGACGGCCTCGAGCGCGCGGGCGCCGTCATTGCGGGTTCGCCGTAAGCCTCCTACGGGCCGCCTTGTAGCGGGGCGGTGCTGGGGGGTTATGTCGGGGGCATGAGCACGAAGCGACGCCGGCGTAGCTCGGCGGAGTGGGCGGAGCTGGTCGCGCAGTGGCGGCTGA
>JAGQJE010000054.1 GCA_020430775.1 Myxococcales bacterium | reverse complement strand
GAGGCGGCCTGCGCCGTGCGCGCGTGGCCCCGCGAGCTGCGGCTCCTGCTCCGCGAGCCGGAGGGCGCGTTCCGGACCGCGCTCGAGCTCGCGCTGCCGCCCCGGCACGTCGCCGCGTTCGTCGCGTTCGAGGACGGTGAGGTCTACACGGCGGTCGCGCTCCACCAGGGCCCGCGGGGGGTCGATCGGGTGGTCGGCCCCGTCGCGCTGAGCGAGTGGACCGGCCCCTTCGGTGGGGACTTCCGGCGTGACTATCGGGTCATGGTCGACGCCATCGCGCGTGCGATCGGCCCGGTGCACGTCGGCGTGTTCGCGCGGCGGGTGACGCTCGATCGCCTGCTGCACCGCGGCGCGCAGCCGGGCACCCGAACGCGGTCCTGGGCCGCCCAGGTCGCCTCCCGAGACGTCGTCATCGCGCCCATGCCGGCGTTCGTCCGGGTGGCGCTCGGCGCCGACGCCGTCCGCGCGGCCGCCCAGCACGCGACCGCGCTGCTCGAAGAGGCCGACCTCGCGGGCGCCTTCGCGCCGCTCTTGTCGTTCGCCCGGTCGAGCTTGCGCGAGGGTGCCCTCGGCGAGTGGCTCGGCTTCGACCCGATCGCGGCGCTGCGAGAGCTGTTCACCCCGCCGGACGCGCCCGAGCCACCGGACGCGCCCGAGCCGGCGGACGCTCGCGGCGACCCGGCGGACGCCGCCGCGGCCGCGAGCGACGCAGCGCGGCCTCCTGCGCAGGACGCCCCCGGCGAGGGCCCCAAGGGACGGAGCGATTTTTGACAACCTACCTCGCCCCACGTACTCTCCTGTTCAGGGGTGCATCCATTCAGTATGTGTCGCCACATCGTGTGCGGCGCGGTGCACGCCCTGGGAGTCGCTCGCACCGGCGCAGGTGCCCCGCGTGCCCTCCCGGCCAGCCGACCAGCGCGGGAGACAGCGCGATGCAAAAGCTCACCAACCGCCAGCGGGCCGTGCTCGACTTCATCTCGACGTCGATCCACGAGCGCGGCTTCCCGCCCACCCTGCGCGAGATCGGCGACCACCTCGGCATCCGCAGCACGAACGGCGTCAACGACCACCTCCGCGCCCTCGAACGCAAGGGCTACCTCACGCGTGAGGACATGAAGTCGCGGACGCTGCGCCTCATCGCGCAGCCGGACGGTGAGGGCGTGACCGCGTCACTGCGCCCGGCGTCGCCGCTCGCGAGCGCGGACGACGGGCTCGTCGAGGTGCCGATCGTCGGGCGGGTCGCCGCCGGCGCGCTCAGCGAAGCCATCGAGAGCCCGGAGGACACCGTCCGCATCGATCGAGTGCTGCTCGGCGGCCGGCGGGAGGTCTTCGGCCTGCGCATCTTCGGGGAGTCGATGATCGACGCCGGCATCTTCGACGGAGACTACGTCTTCGTGCAAAAGCAGCTCGAGGCGCGCCGCGGCGAGATCGTCGTCGCGCTCGTCGGCGACGACGCGACCTGCAAGTACTACTACCCCGAGGCGGACCACATCCGGTTGCAGCCCGCGAACCGGCAGATGGCGCCGATCCTCGTCCCGAAGAACGACTGGCGCAGCACCCAGATCCTCGGCGTCGTCGTCGGCATCTACCGAAAGCTCGCGTAGCGGCGCAGGCGCCGCTGCCGGGGCGCGGGCGCGGGCGCGGCCGGCGCGGCCGGCATGGCGAGCGTCAGGCCCGGTGGTCGAGCGCCGTGGCGAGTTCGGCGTACAGGTGCACCGCCGTGCGCGCGGCGCTCTGGAAATCCTGAACGCTCAGCGACTCGTTCTCCGCGTGGGCGGCGCAGCGCGGGTCTTCGACGCCCGTGAGCAGCGCCGGCACCCCGCCGAACGCGTTCGCGAAGGGCTCGACGAAGGGGATGGTGCCGCCGCAGCCGATGTAGAACCCCTCGCGCCCGTAGCCGGCCGCCATCGCCCGCGCCGCGGCGTCGAACGCCGGCCCGTCCGGGACGGTCGACCACCAGCGCGCGCTCGCCTCCGGCGTGACGCGGAGCTCGAGACCCCACGGAACGTTCTCTCGGAGGAGCGCGACCAGCGCCGCCTCCACCTCCGCGGCGTCCTGGTCGGGCACCGTGCGCACGCTGACCCGCGCGCGCGCCGACTCGACGATCTGGTTGGTCGAGCCCTTGAACGGGCGCGCCTCGAGGGCGACCACGCTCAGCGCCGGCTCGCGCCAGAGCCGCCCGTAGACGGGCATGGACGCATCGCCGACCAGCTCGACGCCTGGCAAGAGCCCCGCGTCCGCGCGAAACCGTGCCTCGTCGAAAGGGATCGCCTCGAGGCGCGCGCGCGCCGCGTCATCGGGCGGCCGCACGCCCGCGCGCAGGGGCGCGGCGACCTGACCGTCCGCGTCGACGAGCGCCCCGAGCGCGCGGCACAGGCCGAGGGTCGCGTCCGGCACCGGCCCGCCCCACATCCCGCTGTGCAGGGGGCGCTCGATCGCCCGCACCTCGACCGTGACCGCCACGATCCCGCGCAGCGAGACCGTGAGCGCAGGTACCCCCTCGTCGAGGTTCGCGGTGTCGGTCAGCACGATGCAGTCGGCCTGCAGGAGCTCCCGGTGCGCCTGCAGGAAGGCCTCGAGGTGCCCCGAGCCGATCTCCTCCTCGCCCTCGACGATGAGCTTGACGTTCACGGGCAGCGCGCCCGGGCCGCGCAGCCACGCCGCGCACGCGGCGACGTGCGCCATCACGCCGGCCTTGTCGTCGACGGCGCCGCGCCCGTAGAGGCGCCCGTCCGCGCGCGGCGTCGGTTCGAAGGGTGGCGTCTCCCAGCGGTCGAGGCGCCCGACCGGCTGCACGTCGTGGTGGCCATAGAGCAAGAGCGTCGGCGCCCCCGGCGCACCGAGCCACTCCCCGTAGGCGTAGGGGTGCGCGTCGGGCACCTCGATGACGCGGCACCGCTCGAGCCCGGCGGCCTGCATCTGCGCGACGACGGCCGCGGCGCTCTTCGCGAGCGTCGGGTTCGGCGGCGGCTCGGCAGACACGCCGCCGATCCGTACGAGCGCTCGGAGCGCGTCGAGGTGGTCGTCGAAGTGGCGCTCGAGGTGCGCGAGCGCCGCGTCCCGGCTCGAAGAGGTCATGTCGCGTTCTACCGCACGCGCGCGCACAGACCAGGGCGCGCTCAGAGCGCGTCGAGGAACGCGTCGAGCAACGCGCCGCGATAGCGCCGGCGGTGCACGAGCACCGAGAGCGTGCGGTCGAGATCGAGGAAGGGCGTCTTCAGCGCCGCGAGCCGCCCGGCCGCCACCGCGTCGGTGATGGCCGCCTCGGGCAGGCAGGCGATGCCGAGCCCCGCCACGACCACCTGCTTGATCGCCTCGATCTGGTCGAGCTCGAGCACGGTCTGACCGGGCGGGAGCTGCGCCAGCGCGCGCTCCGCGGTGGCACGCGTCGCCGAGCCGGGCTCGCGCAGCACCCACCGCGCGCCCTCGAAGTCCGCCGGTCGGAGCCGGCGTTTGCGCGCGAGCGGGTGCGTCGCGGCGGCGCAGACCGTGAGCCGGTCGTTGCGCCACGGGCGCACGTCGAGCAGCGCGTGGGCGACCGGGCCCTCGACGCAGCCGACGTCGAGCGTGTGGTCGAGCATCCCGGCGGCGATGGCGTCGGTGTTGGCCACGCGCAGCCGGATCGCCACGCTCGGATGCTCGCGGACGAAGGGCCCCAGCAGCTCGCCGACGCGGTAGTTCCCGACGGCGTTGCTCGTGCCGATGCGCAGCTCGCCGTGCAGCTCACCGGGGCGCTCTGCGCCGAGACGGCCGAGCTCCGCGAAACGCTCCAGCAGCTCTTGCGCGAGCGGCAGCAGCTCGCGCCCGCGCGCGTTCAGGTGCAGCCGGCCGCGGTCGCGGTCGAAGGCGGGCGCGCCGAGCTGCCGCTCCAGCTCGGCGAGCGCCATGCTCGCGGCGGGCTGCGTCAGGTGCACCGCCTCGGCGGCCGCGCGGACCGTGCCAAGCAGCGCCGTCTGGACGAACACCTCGAGCTGTCGCGGGGTGATGTTGATCATCAGCGAACCTTATACATCGAATCATAACTTCAAGTTTTTCCTAATCGCATGGTGGCTCCACGATCAGGGCCCAACGGGAGCCACCATGCACACCACGTCCTCCACCTCGACCTCCGCCACCGCCCGAACCGCCACGCCCCGCGCGGCCGTCGCCGCCCGGCGCGGCCCGAGCCGCCTGCCGGGTGTGTCGCTCGCGGTAGGCATCGCTGCGGTCGCCATGGTGCTCGGGCGCTTCGCGCCCGTGATCGGTGCGCCCGTCTTCGGCATCGCGCTCGGCATCGCCGTGCGCCACTTCCTCGCGCCGGACGAGCGCTTCAGCCCGGGCATCCACTTCGGCGGGGCGACGGTGCTCCAGTGGTCGATCATCACCCTCGGCTTCGGCCTGAGCCTCACCGAGGTCGTCAAGACGGGGCTCGAGTCGCTGTCCGTCACGGTCGTCACGGTGAGCGCGGCCTTCGTGAGCGCGTGGCTGCTCGGCCGGTGGCTCGGCGTGCCTGACAAGCTGAAGATCCTCATCGGCGTCGGCACCGCGATCTGCGGCGGCTCGGCCATCGCCGCCGTGACGCCCGTCATCCGCCCGGACGACGAGGACACCGTCTTCGCGATCTCGACGATCTTCTTGTTCAACGTGGTCGCCGTGCTCCTGTTCCCGCTGCTCGGGCACCTGCTCCAGATGTCGGACCTCGGCTTCGGCCTGTGGGCGGGCACGGCGATCAACGACACGTCGTCCGTCGTGGCCGCGGGCTACACCTACAGCCAGGCCGCCGGCGACTACGCGACGATCGTCAAGCTCACGCGCGCGACGCTGATCATCCCGGTCTGCCTGACGCTGGCGGTCGGCGCGGCCATGGCGCAAAAGCGCGCCGCCCGGTCGGCCGGGGCAGCGCATCGTGTCGACCTCGCCAAGATCTTCCCGTGGTTCATCCTCTGGTTCCTGGTCGCGTCTGGGGTCCGCACCGCGGGGCTCATCCCGGTCGCGATCCAGCCCGCGCTCCATCTGCTCGCCGAGGCGCTCATCGTCGTCGCGCTGACCTCGATCGGCCTGTCCTCGAACCTTCGCAGCATGCGCACGACCGGGGCGCGCCCCATCGTGCTCGGCCTCGGCGTGTGGGTCGCCGTCACGGTGAGCAGCCTCGGGGTGCAGTGGGTGATGGGCCAGCTCTAGCGGTCCGCTCGCGCACCGACTCGGCAGCTCGACGGGCCGGGCGAAGCCGTCAGCGCTCGCGGCGCCGCGTGCGGGTCTCGGCGTCCGGTGGCGCGGCGGACGGCTGCGGGTCGGGGTCGGGCGGGACATACTGGCGTCGTAGGTAAGCGCCTCGCGACGAGGCGAGGCCCAGGCGGCACCCCTTCACGAGGTGGCCCCCTCAGCCGCGTCGCCGTCGTCGTCGCCGTCATCGCCCATGCGCCGCATCATCGCGGGCCCGCCCGTGCGCACGAACACCACCACGAGCGTGAGCGCGACGACGCCGAAGACGATGTCGAGGACGCTCGTGTAGTTGAAGCGGATATGCGCCAGATCCTCGGTGGCGTTTCGCGCCTCGGGGACCAGCCCCGCGAGCGTAAAGAGCCCATCTACGCAGAGCGCCGCGACGACCATCGTCAGGTAGAAGCTCCCGAGCAAGAACCACATCGGCTTTGCGCCGTAGTACTTCCGGTAGATGTTCAGGAGCGGCGGGATGATGAGATCGCCAAACATGAACGCGACCACGCCGCCGAAGCTGATGCCGCCGTTCCAGAGCACAGCCGCCAGCGGCACGTTCCCGACCGAGCAGGTAAACGCCGCCATCGCGATGAGAGGCCCGATGACCGCGCCCCAGAGCGCCACGAGCCACGGGTTGCCTCCGTCGAAAAAGAACGCTTTCCAGAACGAGCTGGGGACCCACGCCCCGAGCGCGCCGGCGACGAGCAGGCCGATCACGATGTCCTTCCAGACCATCGTCGCGTTCATCACGAACGAGTGGCTGATCGCGACCCAGCCATCCCGTGACATCAGGCGCGACCTCCAAGAGCCGGAGCGCTCGCCCATCGCCATGGCGGCGTGACCTTCCATCGAGCCCTTGGCGTCGCCTCGCGCCTGTTGCGTGGCGTGCGTCCGAAGCGACGACGGCAAGAACCAGGCGTATCCAAGGCCCAGCAGGACGATCATCAGGGCGCCGCCGACGAATTCTGCGACCGCGAATTGCCATGAGATGAGCAGCCACAGGAGCAGGCCGAGCTCGATCACGAGGTTGGTGGCGGCGATCTGAAAACACATCGCGGCCGTGAAATCGCTTCCCTTGCGCACGATGGATCGCGCCATCGCCACGGCGGCGTACGAGCACGAGGACGAGGCCATCCCGAATCCGCTCGCGATGGCGAGGGAGCGCGGACCGCCGTCGGGGAGCAGCTCGGCCATCGTGTCTTTCGGGACGATCTGCTCGATGATCGCCGCGAGCGTAAAGCCGAGGCCGAGGCCCCAAAATATCTGCCAGAGCATGGCCAAGGAAAGCCACAGCGCGTCGCCGATCGCGTCCCACATAGAAGTCTACTCCCGGCGATGATGCTCTCAGCGACGCGCCGCATGAACAACCCCGGCCAGCCAAGCGCGGCCGGAGGCTACGCGACGATCGTCACGCTCGCGCGGTCCTCGCCGATCCTCGTCGGTCTCACGCGCACCGCTCCGCGGTTCATTCCAGGGTTCTCCGCCGCGTCCGCGGTGCGCACCGACTCGGCCGCTCGACGGGCCGGGCGAAGCCGTCAGCGCTCGCGGCGCCGCGTGCGGGTCTCGGCGTCCGGTGGCGCGGCGGACGGCTGCGGGTCGGGGTCGGGCGGCGCGGGGCGCCCGGGGAGCGCGGCGGTGGGGTCGGTCCCCCGCTCCTTCGCAGCGGGTCGTTCGGGAGGCGCGGGTGGGAGGGTGTCGAGGAGCGAGCGCGGCAGCTCGCGGCAGACCCGGTCGGCGAGCTCGCGTCGGCCGCCGACGGGGACCCGGCAAGGGTCGAGGGCGTCGAGGAACGCGCGCGCGGTCGCGAAGCGCGCGCTTGGGTCGGTACGGAGCAGGCGCTCGATCGCGTCACGGAGCGCGGCTGGGGCCTCCGGGCGACGCGCCCCGAGCGGCACGAACCGCCCCTCGCGGATGAGCTCCATCAACCGCGGCTCGTTCGGCGCGTCGAAGGGCCGCTCCCCCGCGAGACACTCGTAGAGCACCACCCCGAGCGCGAAGAGGTCAGAGCGCTCGTCGAAGCGGCCGTGCTCCGCGTACTCGGGCGCCATGTAGGCGAGCTTGCCGCGCACCGCGCGGGTGCCCGTGAGGCCCGCCTCGCCCACCGCCTTCGCGACGCCGAAGTCGCCGAGCTTCACGTCGCCGTTTCGGTCGAGCAACACGTTCGACGGAGAGACGTCGCGGTGCAGCACGCCGCGCGTGATCCCGTCCGCGCCGATCGCGTGCGCGAAGTCGAGCGCGGCCGCGACCTCTCCGGCGATGTAGAGCACGACGTCGGCCGGGAGCCGCTCGCCGCGTCCCTGCTCCGCGGCGAGGAGCGTGCGCAGATCGAGACCGTCGACCAGAGAGAGCACGAGGTAGGGGACGGCGTCGTCGGTCTCGCCGAAGTCGAGGACGCGAACGATGTTCCCGTGGCGGAGCCGCGACGAGATCCGTGCCTCACGAAGGAACAAGCGCGCGATCTCCCGGTCGCGCTCGAACGCCGGGAGCACACGCTTCAGGCACACGTACTGCGCGATGCCGAGCGGCGACTCGCGTCGCGCGAGGAAGGTCTCCGCCATGCCGCCGGCACCGAGCCTGCGGAGCACCTCATAGGGCCCGACTTCGTATCGCGGATTCACGCTGCCTCGCCCAAGGTACCAAGGGGGGACCGTCGCAGGCGACCCCACTTGTGTTTCCGCGTGGGAGGCCGCCGAGAGGAGCCCGCGCGGGATCGGACGCGGGCGCGGGATCTGGTGCGGGTTCGGGTGCGGGATCGAAATCGGGATCGGGATCGGGCGCGGGAACGGGATCGGGTTCAGGATCGGGCACGGGCACGGCCCAGGGAGCGGGATCGGGCACGGGTGCGGGATCGGGCACGGGTGCGGGATCGGGCACGGACTCGGTCACGGACGCGGACTCGGCGCTCGTCAAGGTAGTTGTCGGGTCGGGTGATTGTGCGGGTGTCGGTCCTAGGCGGCCGTTGCGGGGGCTTTGGCGCGCACGTCGACGATGCGGTCTGGGTTCAAGGTGACGATGGTCGGGCG
>JAGQJE010000053.1 GCA_020430775.1 Myxococcales bacterium | reverse complement strand
CGAACGGCCCAGAGCCGATCCCATCGACGAAACGGCGCGAGACCTCTCGCACGCGCCGCCGATGCGCCCGGCCGCCTCCGCCGTCCGCCGACCCACCAAAAAAACCGCCTTCCTTCCCATGAATCGTGCCCGCGCCCGATCCCGATCCCGCACCCGACCCTCCCCTGCGTCGGGAGCGCGGGGGCGCGTCGATCAGTGGCCGCGCTCGCGGTCGATGCCCGGAAACGCGTCCTCCCCCGGCTCGCTGCGCGGGTTCGCGTTGCGGTACGAGCCGTCCGCGCCCGGGAACGACATGAGGGTCTCTTTGTCGTAGATGAAGTGCCCGCGCTCCGTGGACGGCGGCATGTGCATCCCCGTGTCCATGCGGATCGCGTCGCAGGGGCACGCCTCCACGCAGTACCCGCAGAAGATGCAGCGCAGCTCGTCGATGATGAACACCTTCGGGAAGCGCTCGTAGCCGTATCGCGGGTCGTCCGGTTCGTACTCGGCGGCTTCGATGTAGATGCACTGCGCGGGACACGCGGTGCTGCAGCACAGGCACGCGACGCAGCGCGGCGAGTGGTCGGCGCGGTGGGTCAGGCGGTGGATCCCGCGGAAGCGCTCCGGATACTGGCGCTTCTCCTCCGGGTACTTGACGGTGTCGATGGCGGAGTTCTCGGGCTTGCCGACGGTGTTCTGGAAGAAGCGCGAGATGGTGAGCTTCAAGCCCCGCGCCACCTCGGGCACGTAGGCCTCTTCGAGCGGGGTGATGTCCCCCTTCTTGATGACTTTCACGCCTACGGTCATGTCGGAACCTTCGCCCCTTCTAGGTCGGACGCCGGGGTCGGCAGCGGCAGCGGGCGATCCACCCGCGACAGCGCATACCCGCAGGCGATGAGGACCACGATCCCGAGGAACTTCATGGCGGCGAGCGCGCCAGGGGCGAGCACGACGACACCGGTGAACAGGATGTTGAGCAGCGCGAGCGGCAGCAGCCCCTTCCAGCAGAGCATCATCACCTGGTCGTATCGGAAGCGCGGCAGCGTCCAGCGGATCATGAGCTGCAACCAGATCAGCACGATGATCTTGATGAGGAACGCGATGACCTGGATCAACAGGACGCCCCAGTGCACGACGGGCAAGCGGTCACCGATGAGGATCGCCGTCCCCGGGATCGTGAAGCCCCACGAGCCGGGCAGGTCGAAGCCGTCTCGGAACAAAAAGGGCACGTCCCACGCGCCGAAAAAGAGCACGGTCGCGAGCGCGGCGAGGCCCACGACCTCGACGAACTCGCTCATGAAGAACATGCCGAACTTCATGCCCGAGTACTCGGTGAGGTATCCGCCGACCAGCTCGCTCTCACCCTCGGGTAGGTCGAAGGGGATGCGCTTCGACTCGGCGATGGACGCCGTGAAGAAGAGGATGAACGCGAGGGTCATCGGCAGCGAGAAGATCCCCCACGTCTGGTGGCTCGCCTGCCACGCGCCCATGTCCTCGAGCCGCAGGCTGCCGTAGATCATGAAGCAGGGGACGATCGTGAGCCCGAGGGCGACCTCGTAGCTCACCATCTGGCTCGCGGCGCGCACGCCACCGAGCAGCGAGAACTTGTTGTCCGAAGCGTACCCGGCCACCGCCGCCCCGATGACGCCGGTGCTCGTGATCGCGAACAAGAACAGGATGCCGATGTCGATGGGGGCGACCTGCATCGCGATCTGCGGGCCGCTGACGGGCCCCGTCCGCGGGAGCACGTCGCCGAGGTGGTCCCAGAACATCGTGTCGGCGAACGGGATGACGGCGAAGGCGCCGACCGCGGGAACGAGCGCGATGATCGGCGCCATCGAGTGCAGGAAGCGGTCCGCCTTGGGGGGGACGAAGTCCTCCTTGAAGATGAACTTCACCGCGTCGGCCAGCGGGTGAAGCAAACCCGCGAGGCGGATGTCCTTGCCGAAGAGGCGGAGGTTCGCGCGCGTCGGGCCGAGCCGGTCCTGCATCATCGCGCTCTGGCGACGCTCGGCCCAGATGAGGATGGGTGCGAACGCACCGACCACCACGAGCAGGATGAAGAGGATCTTGAGGATCGTCGCGAGGACGAGCTGGCCGGTCGAGAGGTCCATCAGGCCGTCGCCTCCGCGGCGCCCGCGGCCGCGGTCACGCCCTTGGTCTGTGCATCGATCGCCGCCCGCACGTCCTGCAGCGTGTCGTACGGGAGCTTCTGGCCCATCGCCGCGCCCAGCTCGACGAGGGTCTTCCACGCCGGCTCGACGCCCGGCGGCGCCGGGATGGCGCGCTTGAAGGTCTGCGCGAGGCCCTTGGCGTTCACGAAGGTCCCGTGCATCTCGAACGAGTCGGTGACCGGCAGGACGACAGCCGCCGCGGTCGGCAACGCGCCGACGTGCGTCGTCAGCGAGACGAAGGCGCTCAGCTCGGTCAGCGGCGCGAGCTCCTCGAGGGCCGCGGCGCTCGCCCACCCGAGCGCGAGCACGCCGCGGACCTCGCCGCGCTGCACGTCGTCGACGAGGTCCCGCACCGTGCGCTCGAGAGGTCCACCCGCCGCCCGCACGGCGCCGGCGCGGTTCGGGTTGTTGTCCGGGTGCCGCAGGGTGTCGTCGCCCTCCCAGCCGCCGAGCGCGGCGAGGTAGAAGCGCTCGACGCCGAGCTTGCGGCCGAGCTCGGCGAGCGCGAGGTTGTCCTCGCTCGAGTGCTGCGCGCTCAGCACGATGGCGAGCTTGTCGACCGGCACCTCCGCCAGGCGACCGGCCGCGAGCGCGATCGCGTCCTCACGCCCGATCGCGACCCGCTCGACGCCGCGCCCCATCGTCGGGGCGAGCACGCGGTTTTCCTGCTGATGGTGGTAGGTCATCATCCCGTCGTCGCACATCCAGAACTTGTTCACGTCCGGGTTGTCGCGCGGGTAGAGCCGGTAGACCTTGCCGTACCGAGGGTCGTAGTCGATGTGGGTGTTACACCCGGTGGCGCACCCGCTGCATACGCCGGGCGCGCGCTTCAAAAACCACACGCGCGCCTTGAAGCGAAAGTCGCGGCTCGTCAGCGCACCGACCGGGCAGACCAGCTCGGTCATGAGCGTGTACTTGTGGTCTAGCTCGCGGCCAGGAGCGAGGACGATCTCGTCGTGGTTGCCGCGCTCGCGCTTGTCGAGGACGTGGTCGTGCGCGAGCTCGTCGCAGACCCGGATGCAGCGCGTGCACATGATGCACCGCTCGGCGTCGTAGACGATGGTCGGCCCGAAGCGAACCCCCTTCGGCTTGTGGACGATCTCGGTCTTCTTGCGTTTCAGCGCGAACTGGTGCGCGTAGTAATAGTCCTGCAGCTTGCACTCGCCGGACTGGTCGCAGATCGGGCAGTCGACCGGGTGGTTCAGCAGGAGGTACTCCTGCACGGCGCGCTGCGCCTCCTTGACCTCGGCGTTCACCGACGAGACCTCGAGCCCCTCGGACGCCGGGAACTGGCAGGCGATCTGCAGCTTCGCCTTGGTGTCCGGGACGTATTCTTGCTTCTTCGAGTCGAACTTCAGGATGGGCATCGCCATCTGGCGGCCGCTCTCGATGTGCACGAGGCACATCCGGCAGTTGCCGTCGACCGGGAGCCCTGGGTGCCAGCAGTAGTGGGGGATCTCGATCCCTTGGCGCCAAGCGGCGCGGATCACCGTGTCCCCCTCTTCGAAGGGAATCTCTTGGCCGTTGAGCTTGAACGTAGGCATCTGCGCTTCGTCTTCCTAGTGCCTCTGTGGACCGCGCGCGCCCGGCGTGAACGCCGCGGGCCTGCGCCTCATCGATCGCACTCGCCGCCTATCATGTTGATCGAGCCGAAGGTCGGGATGATGTCCGGGATCATGCCGCCGACGAGCATGCCCCGCGCCGCCTGGAGGTTGTACCAGCACGGCGGCCGCACTCGCACGCGGTAGGGCGTACCGCTCCCGTCCGACACGATGAAGAACCCGAGCTCGCCGTTGCCGCCCTCGATGAAGCTGTAGACCTCGCCCGGCGGGGGCTTCATGCCCTCCATGATGAGCTTGAAGTGGGCGATCGTCGCTTCGATCGTCGTGTAGACCTCGTGCTTGTCCGGCAGGACGATGCGAGGGTCGTCGACGCAGACGGGCCCCTCGTCCGGCATCTGCTCGACGGCCTGCTCGAGGATGCGCAGCGACTGGCGGACCTCCTCGAAGCGCACGAGGAAGCGATCCCAGTTGTCGCCGTCCTCGCCGACGGGGACGTCGAA
Organism: Myxococcales bacterium; assembly: GCA_020430775.1. GTDB lineage: Bacteria > Myxococcota_A > Polyangia > Polyangiales > Houyiibacteriaceae > JAGQJE01. The sequence goes on along the minus strand of JAGQJE010000053.1, from coordinate 20,973 downwards.
GTCGAAGCGATCGTACACGGAGTACGGGTGGTCCTTGCGGACGTCGTACGCGACGCCGGTCGAGCGCAGCACCGGGCCGGTGACGCCCATCGCGATGGCCCGGTCCTTCTCGAGGACGCCCACGCCGACCATGCGGTCGAGGAAGATGCGGTTCCGGATGAGGAGGATCTCCGTCTCGTCGACGACCTTGCGCACCTCCGGGATGACGTCGCGCACGCTCTGCTTGAGGTCACCGGTGGGCGGCTTCGCCATGCCACCGATGCGCCCGAAGCTGTGGGTCAACCGCGCGCCGGTCTCGCGCTCGAGGATGTCCCACACCCAATCGCGCACCTTCAGGAGCCACAGAAAGGGCGTGAACGCGCCGAGCTCCATGGCGGAGGCGCCGTTGCACGTGAAGTGGTCCGAGATGCGCGCGAGCTCGCCGAGGATGACGCGGTAGTATTCGCACCGCTCCGGGACCTCGATGTCGAGCAGCTTCTCGACCGCCATCGCGAAACCCACGTTGTTGAGCATCGGCGAGACGTAGTTGAGGCGATCCGTGTACGGAAAGACCTGCGCCCAGGTCCCGCGCTCACACGACTTCTCGAACCCGCGGTGCAGGTATCCCGGCTGCACGTCCGCGTTCACGAGCCGCTCGCCGTCGAGGTCGAGCACCATGCGGATCGTCCCGTGCATCGCGGGATGCGAGGGGCCCATGTTCAGACGCATCGGCTCGGTCGGTAGCTCGAGCGCGTCGTCCCCTTCGATGAAGAGCTCGTCGGCGGGTTCCATCGCTACTTCCCTTTCGACTCGTCCGGCTTCGCCTCCTCGCCGGACGCAGCCTCGGCGGCGCGCTTCGCCGCGGCGCGGGCCTCGAGCCGGCGCTTGAGCAGCTCCGCCGCCTGCGAGTCACTGAGCGCGCGTCGCTGCCGCTGCTGGTACGCGATCGCCGGCGAGACCTGGCGGTCACCACCGGCGAGCCGCTCCTCCCACTGGTAGCGCGCGAAGGGCTGGCCCTCCTCGACGCCGAAGGGCTCGAGCTTGTCGATGCCCTCGATCTCCCGGTAGGGGAGCAACGGCTGTGCGCGCTCGATCGGGTAGTCCTTGCGGAGCGGGTGCCCCTCGAACTCCTCGTACATCAAGATGCGCCGCAGGTCCGGGTGCCCGTCGAACGGGATGCCGAACATGTCGTACACCTCGCGCTCGGCCCAGTTCACGCCCGGCCACACCGCGCAGAGCGAGGCGAGCTTTTGGCCGTCGGCGACCCGCGTCCGCAGGCGAATCCGCGCGCCGGTCTTCATGGAGCGGAGCATCAGCAGCACGTCGAACCGAGGCCCATCGGGCTCGCGCTCGGGGTGGTCGACCGCTGTCAGGTCGACGAGCTGCGCCATAGACGTCTCATCGTCGTCGCGCAGGAACTTCGCGACCTCGACCCAGTCCTTCGGGCCGACGGTCACGACCTCGTCGCCGCGGAACGACTCGCTCTCGAGCACACGCCCACCGAAGGCCCCGGTGAGCCGCTTTACGACGGCCTCGCTCACTGGTCGTGCTCCGAGCGCGGCGCACCCTCGTGCCGGCCCACGCGCACCTGCGCGACCCTCGGCGCCTCACGCGGCGGCACGACGACCGGCTCGCGATCGCCCTTGGTGATCTTCTCTTGGAGCAGCATCAGCCCGTCGAGCACGGCCTCCGGGCGCGGCGGGCAGCCGGGAATGTAGATGTCGGTCGGGATGATCTTGTCGGTCCCAGGGATGGTCGTGTAGTTGTCGTAGAAGCCGCCGCACGAGGCGCACGTCCCGAACGCGATGACCCACTTCGGGTCGGCCATCTGCTCGTAGATGCGCTTGAGGACCGGGCCCTGCCGCTGGCTGATCGTGCCGACGACCCACAGCAGGTCCGCTTGCCGCGGGCTGAAGCGCGGCGCCTCCGCGCCGAAGCGCGCGATGTCGTAGCGAGGCGCGGCGGTCGCCATGAACTCCATGCCGCAGCACGCGGTGACGAACGGATACTGAAACAGCGACCACTTGCGCGACCAGGCGAGCAGCGCGTCGAAGCGAGTGGTGAAGAACGACTCGTTGCCGCCGCCGACGGTTACTTCTGCCATTCGAGCGCTCCCTTTCGCCACGCATACGCCAAGGTCACGCCAAGCACCACGAGGAAGAGCACCATCTCGGCGAGGCCGAACCACCCGAGGTCGCGGTACATCTGCGCCCATGGGTACAGAAACACCGCCTCGATGTCGAAGACGACGAAGAGTATCGCCGTGAGGTAGAACTTCACGCTCAGGCGGAGGTGCTTCGCGCCCGTCGTCTCGGAGCCCGACTCGTACGGGATCATCTTCTCCGGGGTCGGGTGCTTCGGGCCGAGGACCGAGGTCAAGGTGAACACGGCGACCGCGAGCCCGACGGCGACCGCGAGCATGATGAAGAGCGGTAGGTAGTTCGAGAACATCGAGCCTGCTCCATCGTCTCGGAACCGGTCGTCGAAGCGCGCTCTGCGTAGCGCGGCGCCCCGGCTACACCGACGATGGGCACCGTGATAGTCGTGGAGCGAAAGGGTGTCAATCCACGGCGCCGACGCCGGCGTGGCCCGGAGCCCGCCGCACCGCGCCTGCCGCCGGGTTGGCGTCCCGCGCGGGTGTGCCGAACAATGGTCCCGTCTTGCCTAACCACCCGAGCCGAGCCTCCGCCGCCCGCGCGACCACGCCCGCCGCCGGTCGGCGCACGACCGAACGCATCGCCCGCGCCTTCATGGCCGCTGTGGCCGCGTCGGTCCTCTGCTGCGGCGCGGGCTGCCTGACCTACAAGCCGGGCGACCTCACCGGCCCGGTCGACGCCGGCCACCAGGACGGCGGGACCCCGGACGCCGGCATCGACGGCGGCACGCCCGACGCTGGCCCGCCGGACGGCGGGACCCAGCGCGCGTGCGCCCTTCGCGGCGAGGCGCCGGCAGAGCCTTCATTCGTCGTCTCCGTGGGCGGGGAACTAGTCGAGTACGAGCTCCGGGCAGTCCTGGTCGAGAGCTGTCGGCTGAAGATCCCGCGCCCCGTCGACGAAGCGCAGGAGGTCCCGCGCGACCTCGTCCAGGGCCCGGACGGTCGCGTCTACGTGTACAACGGCACGCTCGAGCCGCGCCTGTCCATCCTCGATCCGATCACCGGTGTGTGGACGCACCACGCGCTCGCGGGATGGAGCACCCGCGCGGACGATCCTCGCTTCGGCGGCATCGCGCTCGCCGGCGACCATGTCTACGCGACCGATATGGTCACGCCGGGGGCAGGCGCACCGAGCGGCTTGGCCCGGTTCGATCTGGACGGCGGCAACGCGACGCACGTGTCGGTCCCCGTGGGCGGACCGATCGACGTGAGCGTCGGCCCAGGCGACGAGCTCTACGTCCTCGCGAGCGACGGGCGCACCGTGACCGTCAAAGACCCGAGATCCGGCGACGTGGTCGGCGCGATATCCCTCGACCGTGCCGTGAGCGCCATCGCCGTACGCGACGACGGCACAATCCTCGGCGCGGGCGTGAACAACCTCATCTACCTCTTCGACCTCGACGGCAAGTCGATGAAATCCATGGCATCGGGGACCTCTTCGCTGATGGACATCGACATCGGCCGGGACGGTCGGGTTTTGGTTTCGTCCGAAGAGGGCAAGGTCGTCGTGACGAACGTCAACCTCGAAGGCCAGGCCACGACGTTCACTGTCGCGACTGATCCGGTGTTCCTCGCATTCGTCCACGCGCGGCGCTGAGGCAGCGTGGAAAAAAACGACATGATTCACCCTTTTAGGTGATTGCGGGTCAGCCAGTTTCCCGATATTCGTTAATATGGATGCGGGTTCGGTGCGTTGGGAGAGGCGCCGAAGCCGCGCGAGGAGAGTTGCAGCCGTCGCGTCGCAGGCCGAGGCTCGCGCCGCGCGGGGCCGATGACGAGGAGAGTCACTGTGGGAACGTGCTCGCGCCCAAGCCGCAAGCCAGAAGCGGTGTCGCGGACTCGACGCGGCGGTGTGCCGTGGGTCCGCGCATGTGCGTTCGCGATGCTCGCCCTCGGTAGCCTCGTCGCGGGCTGCGCCGCCGGGACGGCCACTCCCGGTGCGGTCGCGGGCCCCTCGGCCGATCCAGGCACGCTCCAGCTCAACCTCACCGTCGGCAGTACGGACGTCAAGAGCGTCCGCTACGAGATCGCGGGTCCGGACTTCACGACGATCGAGGGGCGGCTCGCCGTAGACGACAGCCGAACGCCCCCGGTCTGGGCGCTGGTCACGGCTGTGCCGGCGGGCGTCGGCCGCGTGGTCACGCTGCGCGCCTTCGACGGCGGGGGCTTCACCCTCTGTGAAGGCTCGTCGGTGCCGACGGACATCGTCGCCAACGACACGACGAAGGTCACGGTCCAGCTCGACTGCGACCTGACCATCCGCCCGCCGGGGTGCCCGACCATCGACGCGACGAGCGTGCAGGTGCTCCCACGAGGCTCGATCGGCGTCTCCGTCACCAGCTCGGGGAGCCCCACGACGCCCACCGTGAGCTGGACGGCGACGGGCGGATACTTCGTCGATCCGTCCGCGAACGACACTTATTACCACTGCACCTCGCCCGGGCCACAGACCCTCACGGTGTCAGTGGACAATGGGCAGCCGGGATGTGAGAGCACGCGCGATCTCGGTCTCGTCTGCCCGGACCCCGAGCCCTGCGGCGCGACCACCTGCGCGAACGACGAGTTCTGCGACGTGGGCGCCGTCTGCTCCCCGGTGACGCCATGAGCCTCGGCGGACCTCCTCGACCGACCGGTCGCGCACGTGCCGCCGTCTGGCGCGGATGCGGTCTCGGGACGCTCGCGCTGCTCGTCGCGCTCGTCGCGAGCTGCGGCGGCGGTTTCCACCTCAGCGATTCAAACGTCCGCCTCGAGCTGAGCGGACTCGACAACCGCCGCATCGACCACATCGGCTACACGGTCTGGGCGCGCGACCTCGAGCCGATCCGCGGCGTGCTCGAGCTCGTCCCGCACCGCGTGCCGCCGATCTGGGCGCTCATCTCGCACATCCCGCCGGGCACCGAGCGCCACATCCGCCTGCGCGCCTACGGACCGAACGGCGAGATCATCTGCCGGGGCGAGGTCACGTTCGCCCTCAGCCACGGAGAGGTGAAGAAGATCCGCGTGATCCTAGTCTGCGGCCCTAGTGACGATGACGACGGGTCGATCGAGGTCGACGGGGACCTGGTCGACGGTGACCACTGCCCCAGCCTGCACTCGAGCGTCACGATTCCCCGGCACATCCCCGAGGGCGGCAGCAGCTACGTCGAGGTCGTCGCCAGCGACCGCGACCACGACGACCTCTCGTACGCGTGGATGGCCACCAGCGGCCACTTCGACGACCCCACCGCGCCCTTCACGCACTACCACTGCGACGCGTCGGGCAAGCAGGTCCTCACCGTCCGCGTGTCGGACGGCAACCCCGACTGCGACCGCACGAGGCGCATGCGCGTGACCTGCGGCGACAGCTCCGACCACGAGGGCTCCATCGAAATCGACGGGACCCTGAACCCTGCGAACGCCTGCCCGCTCATCCAGTCCGGCGTGGCGATCCCGACGTCGTTGGCCGTCGGGTCGAGCGCGTACGTCGAGCTCATCGCGACGGACCCCGACGGCGACCCGCTCGTGTACGACTGGACCGCGACGGACGGCGACTTCGACGACCCGACCGCCCAGGCGACGCACTACTACTGCACGGCACCCGGGCCGCAGCGCGTGACTGTGCGCGTGTCAGACGGGGATCCGTCCTGCGACAAGACCGAGTCGTTCGACCTGACCTGTCAGGGCGAGGAGCCCGATGGCGGGGTCTATGACGGCGGCACCGAGACGGATGGTGGCGTTCCGCACGACGGCGGCGTGCATGATGGCGGCGTCCACGACGGCGGCGTTCCGCACGATGGCGGCGTCCACGACGGCGGCACCCCGCATGACGGCGGCGTTCCGCACGACGGCGGCGTCCACGACGGCGGCACCCCGCACGACGGCGGGGTCTACGACGGCGGCGTCCCGCATGACGGCGGCGTCCACGACGGCGGCACCCCGCACGACGGCGGCGTCCACGACGGCGGCACCCCGCACGACGGCGACGCGTCGTAACCGCCCTACCGTCAGCGCCGATCCACCGGCAGCCAAGCCGCCATCGGGCCTTCACGCCCCCGACCCGGCTCGCCGGCGAGGACGCAACCAGCCGCACGCCGCGCGCTGACGAACGCATGCGTCGTTTCGCCACATCACCGCACGCGCCACGCCGAGAAACCTTTGTTTTTAGCGACAATTCGTCGCCGATTCACCCTTGTGGACTATTGACCATCTCTCCGCGTCCCCGTAAACCAGGACGCTGAGGAGACTATCGAGCCCCATTCCCGCGGCGGCTCGTGAGGGAGGTTTTCAGATGCGAACTTTTGTGAGGGCCTTGTGCGCCCTTTGTTTGGCCACGCTGGTCGGCTGTAGCACCGGAGCGGGCGGCACCGAGAGCGCGGGCGCCATGCGGCTCAACCTCGACGTGAACGGCGTCGACGTCCAGAGCGTCCGGTACGAGATCTCCGGGTCGGACTTCTCGACGATCAGCGGCTCGCTGCCGGTCGTCACCGGCCGTAACCCCCCGGTCTGGGCGCTCATCACGGGCATCCCCGCCGGTACGAACCGCACCATCACCCTCCGCGCGTATGACAGCCTCGGCAACGTCATCTGCGAGGGCTCTGCCACGACCGACGTGCTCGAGAACCAGACGACCAAGGTCACGGTCAACCTCGACTGCGGCACGACGCCCGACGAGCCTCGCGGCGACGTCGAGATCGACGGCGACTTCAACGTCATCAGCCAGAACCTCTGCCCGCTGATCAACACCACCTCCGTCATCCCCGAGCAGATCGCCTCGGGCGGCACGGCCGATGTCGAGGCCGTCGCGTCGGACCCGAACGGCGACGCGCTCACGTTCTCGTGGACGGCGACGAGCGGCAGCTTCTCGGCCCCCACCGCGAACGCGACCCAGTACACCTGCGGCGCGGATGGCACGCAGACGCTCACCGTGGTCATCTCGGACGGCGATCCGAGCTGCGACCTGTCGGTGAGCCTCGAGGTCACCTGCGGCACCGCGGCTCCGCAGTGCACCAGCGCAGCCGACTGCGACGACGCCAACGCCTGCACGACGGACACCTGCGACAGCGGCGTGTGTAACAACACGGCCATCCAGTGCCCGGACGACACCAACGAGTGCACCGCGCCGACGTGTAACGCCGTGAGCGGCTGCGGCTTCATGCAGGTCGCCAACGGGACCTCGTGCGACGGCGGCCAGGGCACCTGCCAGAGCGGCACCTGCACGCCGAACCCGGCATGCCTCACCAACTCGGACTGCGACGACACCAACGTCTGCACCAACGACGCCTGCACCAACGGCGTGTGCGTCAACACCGCCGTGACTTGTCAGGACGACGGCAACGAGTGCACGGCGGCGAGCTGCAACCCCGCCACCGGCTGCAGCACGACGGGCGTCCCGGCGGGCACCGCCTGCAACGGCGGCGCCGGCATGTGCGACGGCAGCGGCACCTGCGTCGCGAACCCGGTCTGCGGCGACGGCGTCCACGACACCGGCGAGCAGTGCGACGACGGCAACACGACGAGCGGCGACGGCTGCTCCGGCACCTGCCAGGTCGAGCCCGGCTACGAGTGCTCGGGGGAGCCGTCCGTCTGCGGCCCGCGCTGCGGCGATGGCCTCGTCCTGAGCCCGGAGACCTGCGACGACTTCAACACCGTCGCCGGCGACGGCTGCTCGTCGACCTGCCAGGTGGAGCCCGGCTACGAGTGCTCCGGGGCGCCCTCGACGTGCCACGCGGTGTGCGGTGACGGCATCGTCGCGGGCAACGAGCAGTGTGACGGCGGCCCCGGCTGTCGCCCCAACTGCACCCTCGAGGTCTGCGGCGACGGCATCATCGACTCCGGTGAGGCTTGCGACGACGGCAACACGGCCAACGGCGACGGCTGCTCGAGCACGTGTCAGCAGGAGCCGGGTTACGTCAACCCGGGCGCCTGCTTCACCGACACGATCCCGCTCTTCCCGGTCGGTGACGACTGCCGGAGCCGTACGCTGCACCTCGGCCATACCACCACGCTGAAGCTTCAGGTGACCAACCCGCTCGGTGGCACGCTGCTCGCCCGCGGCAAGATCAAGCAGGGCGGCTCGACCATCGAGCAGACGGGCACCGTCCCGGTGGCCGGCTCGGGCAGCACGCCTACCACCGTGCTCCCCGCTGGCGACTACACGATCGAGGTGTGCGACGAGACCGGCGCAGGCACCGGTTCGTTCACCGCGTGCATCGAGCCCGAACCGGTCATCGGCCTCGACGCCTGCTACGAGGGGACGGTCACCGACGGTGACGGCAACGACGTGAACCTCGCCGGGCCCCTCTCGGGTGGCGACGAGGCGATCCACTTCGTCGCGCCGCACGACGGCTCGTTCAACATCTCGCTGACCAACACCGGTGGCGGAGCGATCGAGGCGGCTGGCGTCTACGACAGCGGCGCCTTCGAGGGCGTGCCCGGCACGCTCGTCCCGGGTTCCGATACCGGCATCGTGGCCATCGGCCAGACCAAGACTGGTGGGCCCGTGGCCGTCACGGCCGGCGACGTCCTCCACATCTACGTGGACGTCGCGAGCGCGGGCGCGATCGGCAACTACAAGGTCTGCACGCACGACCTGCCGACCGGCGCCTGCCTCAACGACCCGAACGACGCGACGATCGCGGGCAACACGGACCTCGAAGCGTCCCTCAAGGCGTGCGCGACGGGCTCCGGTCGCTTCTGCGGCCTCATCCCGAACTCGGGCTGCGTCTCGAGCTGCCTGCAGGCGAACCCCGGGCTGAGCAGCGAGTGCGCCGACTGCTACGGCGGCGTCACCGCCTGCACGGTGGCGAACTGCATCAGCGCGTGCGGCGCGGACAGCAACAGCCCCGGCTGCATCTCCTGTGTCAACACCAACTGCGGGCCGGCCTTCGCGGCGTGCTCCGGTTGGCCGACGCCGGCTGGTCCCGCCACCCCGTAGCGGAACCCTGCCGCGAGCGCGCGTGAGTCGGCCCGGCTGACGCGCGCACAAGGGCCCACGGGGCCCGACCACAGACGAGAGGCGATCCGGAGACGGGTCGCCTCTCGTCGTTTGCGCGCCCGGCTTGATCGCCCGTGCCGCCGCCCTCGACCCGCTCCCGCTCCCGCTCCCGCTCCCGCTCCCGCTCCCGCTCCCGACGCCGACCCCGCTCCCGCTCCCGCTCCCGACGCCGACCCCGCTCCCGACGCCGACCCCGCTCCCGCTCCCGCCCTCGACCCGCACCCGCACCCGCACCCGCTCCCGCTCCCGCACCCGCTCCCGCTCCCGTTCCCGTTCCCGACCTCGACCCTGGCCTTGAGGGAGCGCGCGCACGGTGAACTCGCGAGCCCGCGGAGGCGCTGCTATCGTCGCGGCCCATGACCTCCCGCGGCTCCGCTCTCCGAAGGCCCGCCTGGCTCGCCTCGGGCGCGGCCTTACTCACGCTCGCCGTCACGCGAGCCGCGATCGCTCAGCACCCGCAGACGATGCCCAAGAAGATGGCGGGTTCGGGCGCGCTCGCGCAGTTCTTCCGCGAGCTCGACCACGGCTTCGGCGAGCACGTCGTCCACCCCATCGCCTCCGTTCTCTTCTGGGACGTGGCCTTCTGGGACAACGGCGAGCCGCATGAGGTGAAGCTCCCCTTCATCGTGTGCTGGCTCATCCTCTGGGCCGTCTTCTTCACGCTGCGCTTCCGGTTCATCAACCTGCGGGCCTTCACACACGCCATCCGCGTGGTCCGCGGCGACTACGACCGACCCGGCGACACCGGCGACGTCTCCCACTTCCAGGCCCTCTCCTCCGCGCTGTCGGCGACCGTCGGCCTCGGCAACATCGCCGGCGTCGCCGTGGCCGTCGGCGTCGGCGGTCCGGGCGCGGTCCTGTGGATGGTGCTCGCCGGTTTTCTCGGCATGTCCTCGAAGTTCGCCGAGTGCACCCTCGGGCAGATCTACCGGGAGGTGGACGAGCACGGTCACATTTCCGGAGGGCCGATGCGCTACCTCCGGGCCGGCCTCACAGACCTCGGCATGCCCAAGGTGGGTGCGTTCGCCGCCGGACTGTTCGCGGTGCTCTGCGTCGTGAGCAGCTTCGGTGGCGGCAACATGTTCCAGGCGAACCAGAGCTACGCCCAGGTCGCCAACAACCTGCCCATCTTCCTCGGGAGCGGGGGCGCGCTCGCCTACGGGATCATCCTCGCGATCCTCGTCGGCGTCGTCATCCTGGGCGGCATCAAGCGCATCGGCGTAGTCGCCGGGTACGTCGTCCCGCTGATGTGTGGCGTCTACCTCATCGCCGGCGCCATCGTCATCGCAGCGAACCTCAAGGAGGCGCACGAGGCGCTGATGTCCATCATCGACCTCGCGTTCGCGCCCAAGGCCGCGTACGGCGGCATCGCCGGCGTGCTCATCACCGGCTTTCAGCGCGCTGCGTTCTCGAACGAGGCCGGCGTCGGCTCCGCTGCGATCGCCCACTCGGCGGCGTCGACCGAAGAGCCTGTCCGCGAGGGGATCGTCGCCTCGCTGGGCCCCTTCATCGACACGGTCATCGTCTGCACCATGACCGGCATCGTCGTCGTCATCAGCGGCGCCTACAAGAACCCGGCCGCCGAGGGCGTCGTCATGACGTCGAACGCGTTCGCCACGGTCCTGCCGTGGTTCCCCGAAGTGCTCGCCGTCGCGGTCTTCCTCTTCGCGTACTCGACGATGATCTCGTGGAGCTACTACGGCGAGCGGTGCTGGGCCTACCTCTTCGGCACCCGCACGTCCGTGATCTACAAGGCGCTCTTCTTGGTCTTCGTCGTGCTCGGTTCGGTGCTGAAGCTCGGCAACGTGCTCGACTTCTCCGACCTGCTGCTGCTCGGCATGTCGCTGCCTAACCTCTTCGGCGTCGTATTGCTGAGCAACAAGATCGGCCGTGCGCTGAAGGACTACTGGTCGCGCTACACGGGCGGGGAGATGCCGACCGAACGTGAGCGCGCGCTTCGCGCGGCGGGCGCCGACGAGCTCGGCTGAGCGCTCGGACCGACATCACCCCGTGACAAAGCCTCAGGCGCGCGCCGCCGCCTCGAGGTCGTCGACCGTCTTCGGGATGGCGGCGCTGAGGTTCTCGAACCCGTCGGTCGTGACAAGGACGTCGTCCTCGATGCGCACGCCGATGCCGCGCCACTGGGCGTCGACCGCGGCGTCCTCAGCGATGTACAGGCCCGGCTCCACGGTGAGCACGAAGCCGGGCTCGAGCGGCCTCGGGGCACCGTCGCGGTAGTAGTCGCCCACGTCGTGTACGTCCATCCCGAGCCAATGCGACGTCCGGTGCATATAGAACGGGCGATAGCGCTTCTCCTCGATCGCGGCGTCGAGGTCGCCTTCGATGAGGCCGAGCTCGATGAGCCCCTCGGTGAGCACCCGGACGGCGGCGTCGTGCACCACGTCGAGGGTGCCGCCTGGCCGTACCTCCGCCATCGACGCCTTCTGCGCGCGCAGCACCAGCTCGTAGATCGCGCGCTGCGGCCCGCTGAAGGTCCCGCCGACGGGGAAGGTCCGCGTGACGTCGCTCGCGTAGTACGCCAACTCGCACCCGGCGTCGATGAGCAGCAGCTCACCGTCGCCCATGCGCCGGCGGTTCGACCGGTAGTGCAGCACGGTGGCGTTGGGGCCCGAGCCCACGATGCTGTCGTACGCCGGGCGGGCGCTCCCGCCCGCGTAGAACGCCTGCAGGATGGCCGCCTCGACCTCGTACTCGTACGCGCCCGGACGCGCTGCGCGCATCGCCGCCGCGTGCGCCTCCCGGCTGATCGCGATCGCCTGCCGCATAGCCTCGAGTTCTTCCGGACCCTTCACGAGGCGCTGCTCGTGCAGCACGGCGCCGAGGTCGACGAGCTCGCGCGGCGCGATGACGCCGCTCCGAGCGCGCCCGCGCACCGTCACGAGCGCCGAGATGAACCGCTCGTCGAACGCGCGGTCGCGACCGAGTCGATAGAACACCCGCGCCCGATCGAGGAGCAGCGTCGGGAGCTGCTCCGAGAGCTCGGTGATCGGGAACGCCTCGTCCGCCCCGAAGCGCTCGACCGCGCCTTCGACCCCGGCCCTCGACCCGTCCCACACCTCCCGCTCGGGGTCCCGCGGGCGGACGAAGAGCACCGCGCGCGGGGCGCCACCCTCGGCGATGAGGACCAGGACGCTCTCCGGCTCCTCGAAGCCGGTGAGGTAGTAGAGGTCGCTGTCCTGCCGGTAGCTGTGCTCGACGTCGTTGTTGCGGATGGCGACCGGTGCCGCGGGGACGATGGCGACGCCGTCGCCCATCGCCTCGGCGAGCCTCGCGCGTCGCGCGCTGTAGGAGTCTTGCGTCATGATGCCTCGTTCGCAGTGGCACGCGAACACATGGATCGCACGCCGCGGGTTGGCAGCCCGCCGGCGATCCGGCGAGCAGGTCGCGTCTCGAGCAAGCCCTTAGCCCGCGAGCAGCTCGACCGCGCGCCGGGCCGCCTGCCCGGCGAGCGCCAGCCCTCGCTCGACGTCGCTCGCACGATCGCCGAACTCTTCGTCACCGTCGAGCTCGATGGCCTGCCTCGTCGGCGATCCGAGCTCGTCGAGCCACCCCTCGACCGAGAGCGCGCCGCCGCGCGAGCCCCCCGCTCGCACCGCCTCCGCCGAGCGCGGGTTCCGGTACCAGTCTTCGTCGAAGCGGTCGCGGAGCCGCGCCCACAGGACCAGCCCTCCGCGGAGCGCTCGGTAGCGCGCGCCGGGGTGCAAGCACCACGCGCCGAGCGCGCTCGGGACGCGCCAGCGGAGCGTGAGGTAGCCGGGCGGCAGAGACACGCCGGTGGCCGCGAACGCCTCGTGTTCGACGCGATCGAGCGCACGCAGCCCGCCGGACGCGCTCGCGCACACTACACCGGCCGCCTCGCGCAGCTCGAAGAGGTAAGCGAGGGACGTCAACTGGGCGGCGCGCTGCACGTCGTCACCGCCCGCGCCTCCGAGTGTCCGCCGACACGAGCCGGGGTCGGCGAAGCGCTGTAGGGCGAGCGCGCCGAACGCCCGCGCCGCGGTCGCCTCGACGGGATGCGCGAACACCGCGGGAAGCGCCGCGGCGCAGGCCGCCATCGCCACCGCGCGAGCCGTCGCCTCGGCTGCGCTCAGCTCGGACACCAGACCGAGCTCGACCGGAGACGCGGCGAGGCGCAGCTCGACCGGCGGGCGCACGGCCGCGACGCGCGCCCGCGGCGACAGCTCACACGTCGCAGCCTCGGAACGGAGCGACCCCTGCAGCTCCCGCTCGAAACGCAGCGTGGCCCAGAGATCCGCCGCGCGGCGCCACCGCGCGCGCCGAGGGAAGAGCCCGTCCAAGGTGGGCGCCCTCAGCGTCTCGATGAGCGCCGCGAGGGTCACGTCGTGCCGCCCGGCCGATGACCCGAAGCGCTCGAGCGCGCCTCGCAGCGCCTCGCGATAGGCGGCGTCGGTGCCGTCGAGAAACACGCGCGCCTCGTTCGCGAGCGCCGCACCGTCACCGTCGGCGGCGTTCGGATCGCGTCCCGCGCGGGGTGTCGGGACCAGAGGGGCCACCGCCGGCGCTGCGGTGCGAAGGACGACGTCGGTCTCCCGCGCGCGCGCATCGAGACGCTCCCTCACGCGCGCCGCAGCGTCGAGCGCCGCCTCGGCCGTCGCCTCGAGCGCGGCGTCGAGCGCCCGCGTCGCAGCGAGCCGACGCGCGCGCGGTCCGACGTCGAGGGCCGCCGCCATCGCCCCACGCCCGGTGGCGCGTTCGGCGCCGAGGTCGAGCACGTCGCGCTCGCTGCCGAGGGCGCGCAGCGCGCGACGATGCGGCGCGAGCGCGCGTTCGAGCATCGCGTCGGCGAGGTGTGCGCGCGTCGCACCCAGCACCTCGAGCGAGGCCGCGCCCTCGCGAGCCGCCGCGCCGAGCAGCTCCCACGCCTCGTCGCGACAGAGCCCCGCGTGTCGCTCCGCGACGGTGACCTCATCGTCCCCGCCGACGTCCGCGCGACCGCGCCATCTGGTGACCCGCGCGCGAGCAGCGTCCTCGCGCCACCGCCCGATCGCTCCGACGATCTCGTGAAGACCGCGATGCATCTGCGCTGTGATAGCGCAGGGCCGCCGCCGGGCGTGATAAAACCGCCGCCGATGACCGAGACGATCGCGTTCATGGGCGCCGGCAACATGGCCGGCGCCCTCATCGAGGGCCTCATTCGGGCCGGCGTGGCCTCTCCGGGCGACATCGTCGCGTCCGAGCCGCGGGACGAGCGGCGAGCCGAGCTCGAAGCGGCCCACGGCATCCGCACGAGCGCCGACAACGTAGAGGCCGTCGCCGGCGCCGACGTCGTCGTGCTCAGCGTCAAGCCGCAGATCATCGACGACGTGCTCGCCGACCTCTCCGAGGCGCTGACGCCCGACGCGCTCGTCATCTCGATCGCGGCGGGCGTCCCGCTCGCGCGGCTCGAGGCGGGCCTCCCGCCCGAGACCCGCGTCATACGCACCATGCCGAACACCCCCGCTTTGGTCGGTGCCGGCGCGACGGCCCTCGCGGGGGGGACTCACGCCACCGGCGACGACCTCGCCCTCGCGCGAAAGCTCTTCGACGCGGTCGGCATCACGTTCGTGGTCGGCGAGGGGCTGATAGACGCCGTCTCGGGGCTCAGCGGCTCCGGCCCCGCGTTCGTCTACCTCTTCATCGAGGCGCTCTCGGACGGCGGCGTCGAGATGGGCCTCCCGCGCGCGACGGCGCTCGCCCTCGCTGCGCAGACCGTCCGCGGGGCGGGCGCGATGGCCCTCGCGCCGGGCGCCCATCCGGCGCAGCTCAAGGACCAGGTGACGAGCCCGGGCGGGACGACGATCGCCGGCGTCCACGCGCTCGAGCGGGGCGGGCTGCGGGCCGCGGTCATGGACGCGGTCAAGGCCGCGACCGAGCGCTCGCGGGAGCTCGGTGGCGCCACGCGGTGAAGCGGGCCAACGCGCTCATGCCGCCGACGCGGGCGGCCTCATCAAGGCCAAGCCTTGACCGCCCCTACGCGCCGCAGCAGGCCGAGGGTCTCGGCGACCGGTAGTCCGACCACGTTCGAGTAGGAGCCGACGATCGACGTGACGAAACCGGACGCGACGCCCTGCACCGCGTAGGCGCCCGCCTTGTCTCGGCCCTCGCCGAGCGCGACGTAGCGGGTGAGCTCCGAGACGTCCGCCGGCGCCCGCATGACGACGGTCGTCGCGACCGACTCCGCCGCGAGCAGACCCTCCCCGACCCGTCCGACCGCGACCGCCGTCACGACCTGGTGGGAGCGCCCGAGTAAGGCGCGAAGCATCTCGGAGGCGTCAGCGTCGTCGCGCGGCTTACCGAAGATGGCGCCGTCCAGGAGCACGGTGGTGTCCGCCGCAAGCACGAAGGGTGCTGGGCCGGCGGTCGACGCCTCCCGCCGGAGCGCGGCCTCGAGCTTCGCCTCGGCGACGCGAGGCGCGTATTGATCGGCGGGCTCGCCCGAGAGGGGGCGCTCGTCGATCGCCACGGGGGCGACCTGCACCTCGATCCCGATATGGGCGAGCAGCTCCCGGCGGCGGGGCGACGCCGACGCCAGCACGATCGGAGCACGCAACCTGACCATGGCTCAGCCCGCCCACCCAGCGGTGCGGCGCAGGTCGCAGCCAACGGAGTTGGGGGTGCGTCTCGACGAACGCTGGACCGGAGGGGTGGACTGACACATGTCGCAGCGGGGCCTCGAACCAACGGGGCGCGCGACGCGGCGTCGCCGGACGACCCGCCCGCAGCCCCGCGAGCGGGCTGCGGCGAACCGGGCACGTCGACACTTACCAGCGCCCCGACGTCCGCGCAAAAGACGTCCCGGCGCGCCGGCCGTCAGCGGCAGCGGACCAGGTCGCCGAGACGCCGCCCACCCTCGAAAGGGACGCCCCGCACATTCCGGAACTTTGCGTCGACAGCGAAACAACCCACAAGCAGATCTACCCTCGGAGCATTTTCATTCAGAAATCTGCACCCTCAACAGAATCGGTGAAGAACGGATCTACTCTCGGAGGGCTTTTTTTTTTTTTGCGGCGGGTGGCGCTCGCGCTGGGGCGCGGCGGCGCTGGGGTGACGCTCGACGTCACATGGGTTGGCGGCGGATTCCGATTTTCGTCACGTCGCCGAGCAACCTTGAGGCTGTGTGAACGCAATTTTGCGGCGTGTGCGGCCGGGACACGATCCAAGTGACGCCGGGAGCGACATCGACTCATGGCACGCTTTCTGCTCCTGCACACGACTCGGACGGCGCGTCGGACGACGCAGGAGGAGAGACGGTTTCACCTCGAACGATGGGCGCTCAGGGGAGGACGCCCTGACGCGAGGGGGGTCGCGCACCGGAGGGGGTCGCGGTCCTCGACCTGTAGGGTGGGTCTGCGGTTGAAGGGCTCGGGAATCCAAGCAGTCGGGTTCCCGAGCCCGCCGCTTTTTTCGCGGCGCGCACGCAACGGCCCGCCCGGACCGCCCGATACGGGGGCACCATGCGATGCCCTATCCTCCCTCTCGCCCTGCTCGCCACCGCCGCGCTGACTGCCGCCTCGGCGGGGTGTCTCGGCTCCCCCCTCGCCGCCACACCCGACGCCGGCCTCCCCCCGTCGCTCGACGCCGGGACCTCACCCGACGCCGGACCGGGCGACCCGGGACCGCCGCTCGTGGCCGCCACGACGGTAACCGACGCGGTCGGCGCTCCCTGGTCCGCCCAGGCCGCACCCCGGCGCCCCATCTTCGAGGTCGACGCCCCGAGCCTCGTCGCCGGCGAGCCCGCGTGGCTGCTCCTCTTCGAGGGGCCGCCCGAAGAGGACCTCGCGAGCGATCTCGAGCGCCCGCCCCTCGCCGCCGCGCGCGTGGCGCGTCTCATCCCCGCGACCGTCACACCCTCGGCGGGCGGCTGGGTTCTACGCCCGGTCGCACCGCTCGCGCTCGGCGCGCGCTACACGCTCGGGGTCGGCGCGTGGGCATCGGACTCACGCGGCCGGACGCTCTCCGCGCCGTTCACGCTCGCGGTGACCGTGGCGAGCAAGGACGCCGGCGCCGTGGTCACGGACACCTGGCCCGGTGATTCGACCTTCGGCGCGCCGCCGGACCTGCCGCTCATCGCCGTCCGCTTCGACGACATCGTGCTCGGCAGCGCAGCGCTCCGGTTGCGCTCCGCCGACGGCGCCGACATCGCGGCGACGTCTGAGCGCATCGACTGCGCCGAGGTCGGCTGGCGCGGAGGGAGCTGCCTCGCGCTGCGGCCGAAGGGGCCGCTGCAGAGGTCGACGGACTATCAGGTCTCGCTCGACCCCGCGCTCCGCGATCGCACGGGGGCGTCCCCGGGCCCGTTGTCGCTGACCTTCCGCACCGCCACCGACGACAGCGCCGGCGCGGTCGGCTTGCTCCCGTTGAGCTGCGCGCTCGATGAGCAGGCGCTCGGCTCGCTCTGCGTCCGCGTGGACGAGCGGACGGTGACGGTCCGCGCGCAGGCCGCCGGCCCGGTCCGCGCGTGGCTCGGCCGCGACGACGGCATGGCGCTGGACCCGGCGTTTCAGGTCGCGCCGCGCGGCGCCGTGGCGCTCACGAGCCCGCTCCCGCCGAAGCAGGGGTCGGCCGACGCGGACGGCTCCGGAGCGACGACTCTACGGATCGTCGACCTCGCGGGCCGCGAGCAGCGCTTCGAGGTCGCCGCCTCGGCCGACCCCGGCCTCGCGCAGCTCTACATCACGGAGGTGCGGTCGGACCCCGCGGGACCCGAGCCGCGCCAGGAGTACGTGGAGCTCTGGAACGCCGGCGACACCCCGGTCGACCTCGACGGGTTCTCGATCTCCGACACGCCGGACCGGGTCGGCGACGTCGTCATGGGCTCCTTCGTCGTCCCCGCCGGCGCGCGCGTGCTGCTCGTCGCGGACGCCTTCGACCCTGCGTCGGCGCAGGACGCGCCCGTGCCCGACGGGACGCCGCTCGTGCGCGTCGGCAGCGCGCTCGCCTCCGGCGGCATCTCGAACAGCGGCGAACCGCTCTTTCTGCGCGACGCGGACGGGCGCCGCGTCAGCGCGGCCCCCGCCTTCGCGAGCGTAGGGGCAGGCGTCTGCTTCGTTCGCGTGGTCGAGGACGGGCGCAGCGGCGAGGCCGGCACCTTCGCGCCGAACCCCATCGGCTGCTCCCCGGGGACCGACGGTGGCGAGGACCAGGCCGCCGCGGCGGCCGGCGCACACTGACCGTCGAAACGCCGCCCGCGAAGGCCCATGTCACACGTCGACGCTGCGCCGGGGCGTTTCACACCGGCGCCTGCCGCCTGCTACAAGCCGTGCGTGGCGGAAACGCGCGCTCCCAACGCACCGGGCGAGGAGGTGATCGACGCGGTCGTCGACTCGGTCACCTTCCGGAGCGAGGACGCGCGCTTCAGCGTCCTACGGATGTCGCGGACGCCGGCGAGGGAGGACACGCCGCACTTCGTCGCGGTCGGTGACCTGGGCCGGAGCGAGCCGGGGGAGATGCTTCGCCTCCGCGGCGTCTGGCACGAGCACCCGCGGTACGGCCGCCGTCTCCGGGTGCGCGCGTTCTCTCCGCTGGTACCCACGTCGACCGAGGGGCTCGTCCGCTACCTCGGCTCCGGCGCGATCCCCGGGGTGGGCCCTGAGACTGCGCAGCGGCTGGTCAAGCGCTTCGGCGATCGCGTGCTCGAGGTCGCGGCCACGCAGTCGGACAAGCTCCGCGAGGTCGAGGGCATCGGCAAGGCGCGCGCGCGCTCCATCGCCGAGGCGATCCGCGCCAAGCGGGAGGACGCCGAGACCATGGCGTTCTTGCACGGGCTCGGGCTCGGCCCCGCCCTCGCCCGCCGAGTCCGCGAGCGCTACGAGGACGACACGACGCGCGTCGTCTCGGACGACCCGTACATGGTCGCCGAGCAGGTGCGCGGGGTCGGCTTCAAGACGGCCGACCAGATGGGTCGCGCGCTCGAGATCGCGAGCGACGACCCACGCCGCGCTGCAGGCGCCGCGCTCCATCTCCTCGGCACGGCGGCGGACGACGGTCACGTCTTCATGACCCTCGAAGACCTCGAACAGGGCGCGGACTCACTCGACGTGCCCCGCGGCCTCATGGCACCCGCGCTCGCGGCGCTGACCGCGCGGGGCGTCGTCATCGAGGACCGCGGCGCGTTCTACCCACCGCCGCTGTACAGGGCTGAGCTCGACGTCGCCGAGCGGCTGGTCGACCTCGCCCGTCCGCGCAAGCCGCCCGCCGACCTGGCCCGCGCCCTGAGCGAGGCGCACGACGACGCGCTGACCGAGACGCAGCGGTCGGCCGTGTCGGCGTCACTTCTGCGGGGAGCGCTCGTGCTGACGGGCGGTCCGGGCACCGGCAAGACCACGACCGTGCGCGCCATCGTGCGCGCCCACCAGGCGCTCGGGCGGCGCGTCGCGCTGTGCGCGCCGACCGGGCGGGCGGCGAAGCGCCTCGCCGAGACGACCGAGCTCACGGCCAAGACCATCCACCGGACGCTCGAATGGAACCCGGCGCACGGGAGCTTCCGCCGCGACCGTCAGAACCCCATCGAGGCGGACCTCGTGCTGGTCGACGAGGCCTCCATGCTCGACATGCGCCTCGCGCAGAGCCTCCTGAACGCCGTCGACAGCGCGTCGTCCATCGTACTGGTCGGTGACGTCGACCAGCTCCCGCCGGTCAGCCCAGGGCAGGTGTTGCGCGAGACCATCGCGAGCGGCGTCGTCGAGACGATCCGCCTCCGGGAGGTCTTCCGGCAGGCGCAGCAGAGCGCCATCGTGCGCGGGGCGCACGCCATCCTGCACGGTCGGATGCCGGAGGCGACGCCAGCGGGCACCCGCGGCGACGGCGACCTCTTCATGATCCCGGCGAGGACGCCGGAGGAGCTGCAGGACAAGCTGCTCGCGACCATCGAGCGGGCCGCACAGGCGTACGACCTCGACCCGAAGCGCGACCTGCAGGTGCTGAGCCCGATGCGGCGCGGCCCCGCCGGTGTCGATCAGCTCAACGCGCGCCTGCAGGAGGCCCTCAACCCTGCGCCGCCCGACGGGTCGACCTCACGGCGCGCCGGGCCGTTTCGCCCGGGCGACAAGGTCATGCAGCTCCGCAACGACTACGAGCGCGACGTCTACAACGGCGACCTCGGGGAGGTCACGCACGTCGAGGGCCCGTCGGTCTTCGTGACGATCGACGGGCGCGAGGTGCAGTACCAGCCGAAGCACCTCGAAGACCTGACGCTCGCCTTCGCGAGCACCATCCACAAGGTGCAAGGGAGCGAGTTTCCGGCGGTGGTCATCGTGCTGCACACCTCGCACTTCATCCTGCTCTCGCGCGCCCTGATCTACACCGCGGTCACTCGCGCACGCCGCCTCGTCGTGCTGCTCGGCGATCCACGCGCGCTCGCGCGAGCCGTCCGCAACGCTGTGAGCTACGACACCCACTCGCGCCTCGCCGAGCGCCTCACCGCGCTCGGCGCGACCCCCGCGCCCTGAGCCACCTCGCACGGCCGCGCGGGCCCCGCCGAGCGCCTCACCGCGCGACACAGCCCACCCCCGCTCCCGATCCCGCCCCCGCTCCCGCTCCCGCTCCCGATCCCGATCCCGACCCGGCTCCCGCTCCCGCTCCCGATCCCGATCCCGATCCCGATTCGTGGGAAGTAACTCGGGGTCTGGGGCTGCAAAGGATCGACTTGAGGGATCGGGGATGCGATCGTCGGGGCATGTTCATGTCGACGTCGCGGCTGCGTGGTCTGTTCGTGCAGGAGATGACGTTGGCGGATAGGGCTCGCCGTCGGTTACGGGATTCGTGGGCGCATCACTTTGCCGAGCAGCTCTTGCCGATCTTGTTGTCAGCGGAGGGGGAGCTGGCAGGGATGTACGGCACGACGGGG
>JAGQJE010000319.1 GCA_020430775.1 Myxococcales bacterium | reverse complement strand
GGACGGCGCAGGGGCCGCGGGCGCGACCGGCGCAGGCGCGGATGGGGCCTCCGCAGCGGGCGGGCGCGGCACCTCGAGCTCGGGCGCTCCGGGCGCGATCTCCGGGTGCGCGTCGACCGTCGGCTCCACCGCGGGCGGCAGCGCGCGCCGATGCCGCCGCCGCACGAGCAGCACGAGCAGCAGCGCGCAGAGCAGGACGATCGCGCCCCCGCCGCCGTATAGCGCCCGCGGGTCGAGGTGCAGCAGGAACCGCTCGACGTCGTGGAGGACGGGCTGGAGCGCGTCGGGCAAGTGGCTGAGGTCCATCGGGCGCCGGACTATAGAGACGGCTCGCGCGGCCGGTCAAACGCCCCCGCGCCCTGGCGCGACGCTCTTCCCGAGCGCTCGCTGCTACTCGGCGGACGGCGAGCCGAGGACGTGACCGTGGACCTCGGTGCCGTACAGCGACATCGGGGTGTCGTGGTACTTCGCGCGCGTCTCGGCGACGTCGCCGGTGAAACGCGGGTCCTGCGGCCGCTCGTGTGAGTCCATGAAGAGCGCGACGTCCCAGGCCTCTTGGTCGCTCAGCGTGCCGCCGCGGCTGAAGGGCATGTTCGCCTTGATGAACGCGGCGGCCTTGTGTAGCTCGTGCATCCCGGCGCCCCAGTTGAACGAGCGCGGGCCCCAGAGCGGCGGAAACACGTAGCGCCCGCCCGCCTGCTGCCCCTGCCCGTCGGCGCCATGGCAGAGCGCGCACTTCGCCTTGAACACCGCCTCGCCGCGCGCGTAGTCCGGCGGCTCGGGCGGCCTGAAGTCCTCCCGCGGGTAGCCGGCGCCCGCGAGCTTGACCCCGACGGGCGCGCCCTCCGACATCCACCGCGCATACGCCTGCAACGCGACCAGCTCCGGGCTGCCGAGCGGCGGCGCCGTGCCGTTCATGCTGTACCGGAAGCAGCCCTGCAGCCGCTCGGCGAAGGTGTTCACGTGGCCGTTCTTCTTGCGGTACTTCGGGTACATGCCCCACGCGCCCCAGAGCGGCGCCGAGCTCGGCAGCCGGCCCGCGTCGAGGTGGCAGTTGTTGCAGCTCAGCACGTTGCCGACGTACGCCCTCGCGTAGGTCGGCGTGTCCGTAAAGATGGCGCGGCCTTGCCGCACGGCGTCGCCGAAGGGCCCGCCGGGTATCGCGGACTGGGGTGGTGGCGTGAAGGTGGGTGCGCTCGGCGCACGCGGCGCCTCCGCGTGCTTCGCGCTCGGCGCAGGCGCCGCGGAGCCGGGGGAGGGCGCCGCGCCTGCGTCGCGCGCCGACGGCTTCGTGCAGCCGGCGAGCAGCGCGAGCGTCGCCACCGTGATCACGGACGTCGCGCGGCCGCTCACGGCTTCCCCCCGGCCGAAGGCAGCGGCTGCGCCGCGAACCACGCGGCCACCGCGGCGATGTCCTTCGCGCTCAGCGCCTTCGACACATGCTGCATGAGCTCGAGCGGGTCATTGCGCCGCGTGCCCTGCTGCCACGCGCGGAGCTGCGCCTCGATGTACGACGCCGGCTGGCCCGCGAGCGGCGGGAAGCTCGCGCCGACGCCCACCCCGTCAGGCCCGTGACACTGCACGCAGCCCGGCACCCCCCGGCTCCAGTCGCCCCGCGTCGCGAGCACCGCGCCGGCGCTGTCCGCAGCAGGCTCCGTCGCACGCGGCTCGGCGAGCGCGGCCGGTGGCGACAACGCGCCGTAGTAGCGCGCCAGCGCCGCACGCTCGTCCTCGTCGAGCGCGGAGGCGATAGGCGCCATCACCGGGTTGTCGCGCGTCCCGGTCGCGAAGGCGTCGAGCTGTGCCTGGAGGTACGCCGGGTCGACGCCCGCGAGCCGCGGATAGCCCGCCGCGGCCTGGCCGCCCCCGTCCGCCCCGTGGCAGGTGACGCACGCCGGCGCGCCCTTACCGTTGCCCTCGCGCGTGATGGCCGCGGCATCTTGGGCACGCGACGCGCGCGACACGGCGAGCGCGCCGATCACGGCGAGCAGCAGCGCCCACCCGCGCGTGCCCGCGCTCATCGCGGCGCGCTCGAGAAGCCGTGCTTTCGGTACACGGCCTGCGCGGCGGCGCTCTGCATGAAGGCCATGAAGTCCTTCGCCGCCCGCGCGTGCGGCGCCCGCTCGAGGCGCGTCGCCGTGTAGGTCGCGACCGAGTTGTCGGCCTCCGGGATCGCGATCGTCTCGACCGGGTGATGAAGGATGTGCTGCTCGAAGTACGCCTCCGTCGACCACACGGGCGCCGCGTCCGACTTGCCCTGCAGCACGCGCAGCGGCGACTCGCGGTGGTGGATGCGGGTGAGGTAGGTCGTGCCCGCCTTCACCTTGGTCTGCATGATGGTGCGCTCGAGCGCCTCGCCGCCCACCTTGCGATAGCTCGCCTCGATCTGCTTCGCGATGCCTTCCCATTTGGGGTTCGGCATGCTCACCCGCACGTCCGGGCGGCCAAGGTCCGCGAGCCCCTCGATGTGCTTCGGGTTGCCCTTGGCGACGAGGATCGCGAGCGGGTTGCGCGCGTAGTCGACGGTCTGCGCGAACCAGCCGTGTGCCTTCTGAAGCGTCGCGATGGCGCCCTTGCCGGCCGTGTAGATGTCCGGCTTCAGCGTGATGCGGAGGTTGCCCATCACCAGCACGCCGCCCTCGATCTGCTTCGCCAAGATGCCCGGCGGGAGCGTC
Source organism: Myxococcales bacterium (assembly GCA_020430775.1). Taxonomy (GTDB): domain Bacteria; phylum Myxococcota_A; class Polyangia; order Polyangiales; family Houyiibacteriaceae; genus JAGQJE01. Next base: position 2,470 of record JAGQJE010000319.1, on the reverse strand, counting down.
TCGACGAAGACGCGGTGGTAGCGAGGGTAGGCGCGCTTGAACGCCGCGATGAGGTCGTGCACCACCATGAACTGGTTGCCGGCAAAGAACACGACGAGCTGCGGGTCGTTGATGTCGCCGTGCAGGTCCGCGACCGCGTCGAATGGCGGCACGCTGAACTGCAAGCCCTCGGGCGGCGGGTTCCACGGCGGCAGGAAGCCGTCCTGCGCCGCGGCGTGCGTCTCGAGCGCCATCATGCACGCGACGGCCCCGACCGCCGCTCGACCAAACCAACCACGCATGGGGGGCCTCCTCTCGATGAACTGTAGACCGCCTGCTGCCTACTGCGGGACGAACGCGTAGCCCTGCTGCTGCAAGTCGATGACCGTCGTGAGGCCGGAGAGCGCGACCGTCACGTGCGAGTCGACCCACTTCGGCTCGAGGTCATGCTCGGCGAGCGCCTGCGAGCAGACCGCGACGTCGACGCCCGCCGTTCGGAGCTGCGCGATGACCGGGAGGTTCGGGTTCGGGACGCCGTACTTCTTGCGGTAGTGCGCGTCGTCGAGCACCACCGGCGTCGCCGGCCCAGACGCGATCGCGACGAATTTCAGGTGCGCGAGCGGCACCCCGGCCTGCACGTAGAGGTTCACCGCGCGCGCGACGTGCTCGAGCGACGAGCTCACCTGCGTCGGCTTGTCGCCGAAGTGGCGCAGGTTGAACACCGCCTTGTACGTGCCCTTCGGGTCCGGTTGATACGCCGCCTTCGGCGCCGGGTGGATCTTCCCAGCCCCGTGGATCGTCGGCGTCTGCCAAAACCCCCCGCCCGCGAGCGCCGCGGCAGAGAACAGGCTCGTCGCGACCAACGCGACGAAGATCGGACGGGTCATCACAGCCTCCCGAAGGGCGCGCCCTCACAGCGCGACACCCACCGACCCTATGCCCCCCGCCCCGCCCAGCACAAGGACGATGCGGCGAGCGAGTTCTTAGAGGACGGCACCAGGCGAAGCGACCCGCGCTCGACGCCATCTACGTCGTCGGCCACACCGACTCCAAGGGCAACTTCGCCTACCGCAGCCCGCTAAACGCCTCCAGGCGCGGCCCAGATGGTCAGCACCAGCTCAGCGTCATCGACCACCCGATACTCAGGCCGTCGCCCCGAGAGCTTCTCACTACGGTCGAGAAGAATGCCCACGCCTTCTCCTCGTTTATCCATCAACGCGCCGCGGTCCGTGTCGAGGCTCCCAAGGCTCGCCGGTATCGGGCAGCGTGCCAGCAGGCTCGTCAGCACCTCGTTCCTCGCAGACTGTCGAAAGGCGAGACTCTCGACGGACATCGTATTGGTAAGCGCGCCTGGCGAAGCGAGCTCCAAACGGTCGGCGTACATCCGAAGACGAATCTTCGACCCATGAATGGCGTAGTCCCGATGCGCTACCGCGTTTACAAGCGCTTCGAACACCGCCGTGAGGTCGTACTGAGGAATGTCGATGCGACCTGCCGCCTTCGTAGCCGCGATTCGCATGTTCCGCGCCACAAAGCGCCAGGCGTCCGCAACCTGCTGGTCGATCGGCCCGGTTAGATCGGCCGCGTCGAGCTGATACACCGCCGTCGGGTTGGCGGGCGTCGCCGACGTGCCCTTGTAGGCCACCGCCTGGATGAACGCGTTGGGCAAGAAGCGTCGCGGGTCCTCGGTGGCGACAAGCACGCCGGCCACCGTCGGCCGGAGCGTCCCCTCTTCGTCGCGCCGCGCCAAACCGAGCTTGTTGAGCAGACTCTCGCTAGCTTCCGTGCTCGAACGCGAGGTACGGAAGCGCTCCCACAGCGGAACGGAGAGATCCGCGAGGGTCGCGCGCGGCACCACCTGCTCGTCGAAGCGGATGAGCCGCGCCTGGCTGCGCTGCTGAAACAACCGCGCCAGGTAGTCGGGCGTCATCTCGCGCTTGCTGCTACCGATGCGATGCAGATATCCCCCGGGGCTCTTGTGGACAAAGAGGCTCTTCGGCACTTCGACTCTGATCACAGGGACCTCCGTCCCAAGTCCAGTCGGCAGCATGATCTTTTCAATGACGGCCATGAGTGGCGGCTGGACCGAGTCGTTGCAGATGGCCCGAACGAATGCTTCTGCGGCGTCCAGTCCCTCCAGCGGGACTCCCACGACCCGCCGCGTGCCGTCCTCCACGCCCAAAACACACACGCCGCCGCGAGCGTTCGCAAATGCCGCAAGCTCATCGGCCAGGCTGTCACGGTGCGGCGCGCTCACCCGCTCGCCCGCAAAGCGCACCTCCTTGAGCTCGAGCACGGAATCCTCGCCGAGCGCAATCTTATCCAGCAGCTCTTCAGCGCCCTCAAACATCAGATCTTCCTCGCAAGCCCCACACGGCGTCGCTCAAATCCGCTGCGACCACCCTCCACCGTACGGCAAGCGACCTCCAGAAAGCGGCAGCGACCCGATGGCTCGAACAGCGCCGCCATCGCCGGACAGCTTCGGCGTCAT
>JAGQJE010000318.1 GCA_020430775.1 Myxococcales bacterium | reverse complement strand
GCCACGCCGGCGACCCACGCCCACGCCGCGCGCCTCGGGTGCGCCGGCCGCCGGCGAGCGCCGCTCGGCTCGTGTCGCGCCGGCGGGCTCATCGGAACCCCGCCATCCGCCGGCGGCGCATCCGAAACAGATCCGCGAGCGGCTTCACGTAGGGCTCGTCGGTGCGGACCTCGACCGAGTCGACGCGCAGCTTACGGAAGAGCGCCTGGCGCTCGGCGCGCTCCCGCTCGACGCGCGCCTCGAAGGCGGCGCGCACCCGCGGGTCGCTCGTGTCCACCTCGACGACCTCGTCCGTCTCGAGCCCCTCGACCAGCGCGACGCCGACGTCCGGGAGGCGCTCCTCGCTCGGGTCGGTCACGCGGATCGGGATGAGGTCGTGCCGCGCAGCCGCCGTCCGCAGCGGCCGCTCGTAGCTGCCGCTCGCGATGAGGTCGCTCACGAGGAAGGCGATCGTGCGGCGGTGCGCGATGTGTCCGAGGAAGTCGAGCGCGCCGGCGATGTCGGTGCCCCGGCCCTTCGGGCGCGCGTTCAGGATCTCGGTGACGACGCGCATGACGTGAGAGCGGCCCCGCTTCGGCGGGATGTAGCGCTCGACGCGGTCCGTGAAGAGCACCAGCCCGACCCGGTCGCCGTTCTTGATGGCGCTGAACGCCAGCGTCGCGGCGATCTCGGCGACGGTGGAGATCTTCGGGCCCCCGACCGTGCCGAAGCGGCCGCTCGCTGAGAGGTCGACGAGGAGCATCACGGTGACCTCACGCTCCTCGGTGAAGATCTTGACGAAGGGCTCGTTCAGGCGCGCGCTCACGTTCCAGTCGATGAAGCGCACGTCGTCGCCTGCCGCGTACGGGCGCACCTCGCTGAAGGCCATCCCGCGCCCCTTGAACGCCGAGTGGTAGCCGCCGACGAGCTGCTCCTGCGCGAGCCGAGCCGTGTAGATCTCGATCTTGCGCAGCTTCTTGACGAGCTCTCGGGGGATCATCCGCGGTCTCCTTCAGGGGCGGGCCCGCCGCGCGCGCGCGCGCCGGTGTCGTGCGCGGTCCCGGTCAAGGCACTTCGATCGCGTCGAACACCCGCTTGACGATCTCGTCGCTCGAGACCTCCTCGGCCTCGGCCTCGTACGTGCGGATGATGCGGTGGCGCAGCACGTCCGGCCCGACCGCCTTGATGTCCTCCGGCGTCACGTACCCCCGGTGCTGCAGGAACGCGTGCGCCCTCGCGGCGACGTTCAGCGCGATCGACGCGCGCGGCGACGCCCCGTGGGCGACGAAGTCGCGCAGGCGCGGCAGGCCGGCCTCCTGCGGCCGGCGCGTCGCGAGCACGATGTCGATGATGTAGTCCTTGATCTTCTCGTCGACGTAGATCTGCCCGATGACCCGCCGCGCGTGCAGGAGCTGCTCCGGGGTCGTCACCGCCCGCACGCCGAGCGAGCCCGCGCGGGCGGTGCCGTCCTCGCCGAGGAGGGTGCGCTCGCTCATGCGCTCCATGATCTCGCGCTCGTGGGTGCGGGTCGGGTAGCCGACGCGGACGTGCATCATGAAGCGGTCGACCTGCGCCTCCGCGAGCGGGTAGGTGCCCTCTTGGTCGATCGGGTTCTGGGTGGCGAGCACCATGAAGGGCGCGGCGAGGCGGTGCGTCTCCTCGCCGATCGTCACCTGCAGCTCCTGCATCGCCTCGAGCAGCGCGCTCTGGACCTTCGCCGGTGCGCGGTTGATCTCGTCGGCGAGGACGAGGTTCGCGAAGATCGGGCCCTTCTTCGCGGTGAAGTCGCCGCTGCGTTGGTTGTAGATCACCGTCCCGACGACGTCGGCGGGGAGCAGGTCCGGGGTGAACTGGATGCGCTGAAACTTCGCTGCGACCGCGGCGCAGAGCGAGTTGACGGCGAGCGTCTTGGCGAGGCCGGGCACGCCTTCGAGCAGCACGTGGCCGCCGGTGAGCAGGCCGATGAGCATGCGCTCGATCATCGCCTCCTGGCCGACGACGACCTTGTGGACCTCCTCCCGGATCGGGTCGAGGAAGGCGCTCTCGCGTTGAACCAGGTCGTCGATGGCGCGCACGTCGGTGGTCATTCGGTCCTCGTGAGGGGGCGGCAGGGCGTGGGTCGTTGTCCCCGAACGCGGGCACGACGAAGCGGAGGCAGGAGAGGGCTCGCGCGCGCAGAGAGAGAGAGGGGGGAGGGTGGGGAGGAGAGCGCGCGCGGCCCCGGCTGCCTTCTCTCCGCCAACACGGCGTCGGCCGGGCTTATTCGACCGGCGGCGGCCCTGGTGCGCGGCGCGCGGGGTCCGAGCGGCGCCGAGCCACCGCGCCTGCGCTCGCGGCGCCTAGCCCCGCCGGGCCTCGCGGCGCGCATCACTCCTTCGGACCGGCCGGCGATCGCGTTTCGTTCGACGCTGCGTGTATACTCCCTTGGGAAGGCCCCGCACGGACGCGTAGCACGAAGGGGCGTCACAGCCCGGAGAACGACACGCATGGAGATGAAGCAGCAGCTCAAGCTCACGCAGCAGCTCGTCATGACTCCGCAGCTGCAGCAGGCGATCAAGCTGCTCCAGATGTCGCGCTTCGAGCTGACCGAGATGGTGCAAGAGGAGCTGCTCGAAAACCCCGTCCTCGAAGACGTCCACGAGACGGGCGAGTCCGCGCCTGCGCCCGCTCCGGAGACGGCGAGCGCGTCCACGGGGGACGAGCCCGCGCAGGGCGAAAAGGCCGAGATCGACTGGGAGCGCTACCTCGAGTCGCAGGCGCTGCAGGGGCCGGCGCCGTCCGCCCGCATCGCGGCCGACCAGGACCAGCCGAGCGTCGAGGCTACCCTGAGCCGCGGCGAGGATCTCGTCGATCACCTCGCGTGGCAGGTCCGCATGAGCGACCTGATCGACGAGGAGCGCGCCTTCGCGGCGCTGGTCCTCGGCAACCTCGACGACGACGGCTACCTCAAGATCGACGGCACGGCGCCCGAGGAGATCGTCCCGCACCTCGCGGACGAGGCCGGGCTCGACCCGGAAGACGCCGAGGAGGTGCTCCAGATCCTGATGCGCTTCGATCCGATCGGCGCATGCGCCCGCTCTCTCGAGGAGTGCCTGCTCGTGCAGGCGAAGCACTTCGAGATGGACGCGCTCGTGCTCGCCGTGATCGAGCAGCACCTCGGCGATCTCGAGCGGCGCAACTACGCCGCCATCGCGAAGGCGCTCGAGTGCACCGTCGAGGAGGTGTACGACATCGCGCAGGTCATCGCGGAGCTCGAGCCGCGCCCGGGGCGGAACTTCCTGAGCGAAGAGCCTCGCTACATCACGCCCGACGTGTACGTGCATCGGGTCGGGGATCAGTACTACGTCGTGGCGAACGACGACGGGATGCCGCGCCTGAAGATCAGCGGGTTCTATCGGGCGGCGATGTCCGACGACCCGAAGGCCAAGGAGTACATCCAGTCGAAGCTCCGCAGCGCGCAGTGGCTCATCCGGAGCATCGACCAGCGCCGCAAGACGATCGTGCGGGTCACCGAGTGCATCGTGGACAAGCAGCGGGATTTCTTCGAGAAGGGCATCGAGCACCTGAAGCCGATGATCCTCCGCGACGTGGCTGAAGAGGTCGGGATGCACGAGAGCACGATCTCGCGCGTGACCAGCAACAAGTACGTGCACACACCGCGCGGGATCTTCGAGCTGAAATTCTTTTTCAACAGCGCTATCAGGCGCGACAACCACAACGACATCGCGTCCGAGAGCGTCAAACAAGCGATCAAAAAAATCATCGCGAACGAAGAGCCCAAGAAGCCCTATTCGGACCAGGCGATCGTCGAGATGCTCGCCGAAGGCGACATTCAGATCGCCCGACGCACCGTCGCGAAATACCGAGAGGCGTTGGGTATTTTGAGTTCATCGAAGCGAAAAAAGTACTTCTAACGACGGCGGAGACCACGCTGAACCGAGGCGAGACACGAGCGGAGTCGAACGATGGCGGCGTCGAGCGCCCCTGGCCGCCGGTGCTCGCTTCGTATCCGCTGCGTGCCGGCCGCCTCCGTCGCGCCCTCGGCCCGCCGCACGCCACGCGACCCGCCGGCCGCCGAGCTCCGCGGGGCGGAGCGGGGCGTTCGCCGGTCTGCTACGCTTTCTCCACGTACCGAGCCCGACTCGAGTTCGGTGCGTGGTCCCTCGTGATCACCAGGAGGTCCGATGCGCATCAGCTTTACGTTCCGCAATCTCGAACCCTCGGACGGCATCAAGAGCTACGCGTCTGAGAAGGTTGCGCGCATTCAGAAGTTCCTCCGCGTGCCGCTTCACGCGGAGGTGACGCTCTCGACCGAGCGGCATCTGCACGTGGCCGAGGTCGCTGTCGTCGCGGACGGCAAGCGCTACGCCGGTCACGAGCAATCGGAGGACATGTACGCCTCGATCGATCTCGCGATGGACAAGATCGACCGGCAGGTTCGTGACAGCAAGGCGGCGCTCACCGACCGCAAGCGGCGCGCCCAAGAGACCGTCCGCGCCCCGGAGTCCGAGTAGGAGAACGAAGTGGCGTTTGCGTGGGGTTACGCGTTGCGCTAGCAGGCCCCGGGACCTCATGCTCGCAGACCTGTTGCACCCGGCCCGCATCACGACCTCGCTCAGGGCGAGTGATCGGGACGGGGTGCTCCGGGCGCTCGCCAACCTGTTCACCGCGGCCGACCCGAAGCTCGACGGCCAGGGCGTGTACGACGCGCTGCTGAAGCGCGAGATGCTCGCGAGCACCGGCGTCGGCCACGGGGTCGCGCTGCCGCACGGGCGCGTCGGAGGGCTCGCGGCGCCGCAGGCGGCGATCGCCATCCACCCGAGTGGGGTGCCCTTTCGCGCCGTCGACGGGCAGCCCGTCCGGATCTTCGTCGGAATCCTCGGCCCCGAGGACGAGCCCGGGGCGCACCTACAGACCCTGGCGCAGGTCTCGAAGGCGCTCCGCGACGCGGACGTGCGTGAGCGCCTGCTCACCGCGAAGGACGCCGACCAGGTCCTCACGATCTGCGGCGCGGCGCCGAAAGCCGCGTCCTAGAGGCGCGGGACCGCGAACCGGGCGCCGATGGCGTATGGGCGTATGATGGCGCCCGTGTCGAGCAACGACAGCGACGCACCCACCCTCCACGCCCCTGGCGGCACCACCGTGCGGGCCCTCTTGTCGCAGCCGGTGCTGCGCCGCATCGTCGAGCTCGTGGCGGGCGCGGACGGGCTCGATCGTCCCATCGACCACCCCCGCATCCAGAAATCGGGCCTGGTGCTCGTCGGCCACGAGCACGGGCTCGTCCCGACGCGCGTCCAGATCTTCGGGGAGACGGAGCTCAGCTACTTCGAGACGCTCGCCCCCGAGGTCCGGAGGGCGAGGGCGGAGATGCTCTTTCGGCGTCCGCTCTCGCTCGTGGTCGTCACCCGCGGCGTGCGGCCGCCCGTCGAGCTCGTGGAGGCCGCGGCCCGGACCGGCACCCCGCTCGCGATGGCGCACCCGCGCTCGAGCCGGACGATCCAGCTCATCCACCGCGTCCTCGACCGCATCCTCGCGCCGACGCAGGCCGTGCACGGCGTGCTCATCGACATCCACGGCATGGGCGTGCTGCTCCGCGGCCCGAGCGGCATCGGCAAGAGCGAGTGCGCGCTCTTCCTGCTCGAGCGTGGCCATCGCCTCGTCGCCGACGACCAGGTCGTGCTGTCGAGCATGCCGGGCGACTACATCGTCGGGCGCTCGCCGCCGCTGCTGCGCTACCACCTCGAGGTGCGGGGCATCGGCATCATCAACGTACGCGAGCTCTTCGGGGCGCCCGCCGTGAGCGACGAGAAGAACGTGCAGCTCCTCGTCGACCTGTCGCCTGCGAGCGAGCGGCAGGACGTCGGCTACGACCGCCTCGGCGTCGACGACAAGACCGAGGACGTGCTCGGCGTGCCGGTGCCGGTGCTCGAGATCCCGGTCCGCCCCGGCCGCAACATGGCGGTCATCCTCGAGGTCGCCGCGCGCAACGAGCTCCTCAAGCGCGCCGGCCACCACCCGGCCCGCGACTTCGTGCGCACCCTCGAGTCCCACCTCGATCCCCCCGACGATCCCGACCGCTGACCGACACGAACGCCCCTTCCGCGCGCCGACGGCCCGCCCCGCCCCCGCCCCCGAACCGACGCCCGCGCCCGCGCCCGCTCCCGAGCCCGCGCCCGCTCCCGCGCCCGCTCCCGCGCCCGTGCCCGAGTCCGAGTCCGAGTCCGTGTCCGTGTCCGTGACCGTGACCGTGACCGAGTCCGCGACCGAGTCCGCGTCCGTGCCCGATCCCGAACCCGTGACCGACTCCGAACCCGTACCTGTGCCTGAACCCGAGCCCGAGACCGAGACCGAGGCCGAGACCGAGGCCGTGCCCGCCGCCCGCGCTCCGGGGTTGGTTCGTCCGGGCCAGCCCTGAGCGGCGCAACGGTCGCGCCAGCAGTGGCTGTCACGCCCCTTGCGCCTTGGGGGGGCATGACCCGGACGAACCAACCCCTCCGCGCTCTCGAACTCTCTCACTCCATGCTCGAAGCGATCGCGCCGCTCGTCGGCCGTATTGCCCAGCATGACCGCTCACTCGCGGACCAACTCAGGCGAGCCGCACAGAGCGTGACGCTCAACCTCGCCGAATCCACCGGCCACCGCGCGGGCAACCGCCGGCTGCGCCTCGAATCAGCGCTCGGCTCCACCTACGAGACGCGCGCCGCGTTCCGGGTCGCACGCACCTGGGGATACGTCTCACACGACGCGGCCGACCCGGCGCTCACCCTCGTGGACCGCGTCGGCGCCATGACCTACCGCCTCCTGCACCCGCGGCCCTGACCGGGCCGAGCCCGTGCCCGTGCCCGATCCTGTGCCCGAACTCGAGCCCGAACCCGATCCCGTGCCTGTGCCCGTGCCCGATCCCTCACCCGATCCCGACCCCATGCCCGACGTCCGTGCCCGACACCGCACGCTGCAGCCGGCGACCCGGAGTGACCCGAGCCGCCGGCGTCGCGACCGCTACCACTGCGGTCGATGCACGAGGCACCACAGCGCCGCGCAGCAGCGATCGACCCGCGCCCGCGCGTCTGCGACCAGCGTGTCGCTCGCGTACCCGAGCGCGCCCGCGACGTCGAGGCACGCCATGCACTCGCGCGCCGACCCGAGCGCCCGCTGTAGGTGCGCCCCGCGGTTGCGCCCGCGCGACGGCAAGCCCTCCGCCACGTTGAGCGGAACGCTGGCGGCGGCCCGCCGAAGCTGCCGCGCAAGGTCTGGGTCCTGCCGAGCAATGCGCTCGAGCACCGGCCGCATCGCGCGCACCATGTCTACGGTCAGTTCGTACGTCGTCATCGAAGCCTCCTTTTCGAGAAGGCCCCGCCACCCGCCGTCGCGCGCAGGGTGGGTCAAGGCTCGCGGGCAACGCCCGCGACCGCGGCGCAGCCGCGGCTGTGGCCTTGACGCACCCGAGCACGACGGCACCCTCGACGGGCCCCGAAAAGGAGGCATCCACGGCCCCACTCCAGCGTCCGAGTTCGCGCCCGCGCCCGTGTCCGTGGCCGAGCCCGAGTCCGTGCCCGAGTCCGTGCCCGAGCCCGTGACCGCGCCTGCGCCCGAGCCCGTGACCGATCCCGCACCCGTTCCCGCGTCCGAGTCCGAGTCCGAGTCCGTGCCCGTGACCGATCCCGTCTCCGTGCCCGCACCCGTTCCCGCGTCCGAGTCCGTGACCGAGTCCGCGTCCGAGTCCGTGACCGAGTCCCCCCTGCGTCAGGATAGTTGTCGCCTAAAGTCGGCCACCGAGATCCCCGGGGCGAGTAGAGGCTGAGAAAATGAGAACGAAGACGCATCGGATGTACCCGCGTGAGCTGAAGGAGTCGGTCGTGC
>JAGQJE010000052.1 GCA_020430775.1 Myxococcales bacterium | reverse complement strand
GCGCACCGAGCGGCGAGCCGCTCGACCTCGCTGGGCGCATCATCGCCTTCACCTACGAGGACGCCGAGAAGAAGGCCGACCAGGTCTCGCTCCAGCTCGACAACTTCGACCTCGCGCTGTTCGAGCGCGCGGAGCTGGTGGGTGGCGCGACGCTCGAGGTCTCCTGGGGCTACCCCGGCAACATGGCGCCTCCGCGTCGGGTCGTCGTGAAGAAGCTCAAGGGCTTCCAGACGCTGACCATCGAGGGCCAGGCCACGAGCGTCTTGATGAACCGCGAGGCAAAGACACGCTCCTGGGCGAACAAGTCACGCACCGACGTCGTGCGGGAGATCGCCGCCGAGCACGGCTACGAGGGTGAGTTCCTCGACGTCGAGGACACCGGCGAGGTGCTCGACACGATCAGTCAGAGCGCCGAGACCGACGCGCGCTTCCTGCGGCGCCTCGCCGCGCGCGAGGAGTACGAGTACTTCGTCGACGACACGGGCTTTCACTGGCGCTCGCGCGATCAGGCCAGCGCGCCAAAGCACGTGTTGACGTGGTTCTCCGACCCGGGGCGCGGCGACATCATCTCGGTCAGCGTGGAGAGCGATCTCCAGCGACGGGCCGGCCGCGTCGAGGTACGCGGGCGCGATCCGCTCGCCAAGACCACGGTGGAGTCGGCGGCCACGAGCGCCACGGTCGAGCGCGCGACGCTGAGCGACGTCCTCGAGGTGGTCGACCGCGAGACCGGCGAGACCTCGCTCCAGGAGCGCAACGCGACGACCAGCGTGCATCCGACCTCCGCGCCGACGCCGGCTGCCGCCGAGCGCGAGTCGGCCGCGCGCTTCCGCCGCGCCGAACGCGAAACGGTGAAGCTCGCGCTGCAGGTGGTGGGCGACCCGACGCTGCGCGCAAAGCAGGTCGTCGAGGTGCGCGGCATCTCGAGCCTGCTCTCCGGCAAGTACTACGTGACCGAGGCGAAGCACGTCATTTCGTCCTCGGGCTACGTCGTCGACCTGAAGCTCACGCGCGACGGCACCGGCGCTCGCCGAGGCGCGGGCCCGAACGCACGAGGGCAGCCGCAGGGCGGCGAGCCGAACCGCACGACACCGGCGACGGGCACGAGCACGGTGACCGAGCTCGAGCGCGTCGACCCGGAGACGGGCCGCACCGTCGTCGAGTACCGGCACGACGGCAATGTTGTCGGCGTCGAGGACCCGGAGGCCGGCGTCAGCCGCATGTACTGAGGAGCCACGCGATGAGCACCTTCGACGACGACATCCACACGCACGACTCGCGGCTCCTCGGTATGTACGTGGGCTACGTGACCAAGCGAGACGACGAGGAGCAACTCGGTCGCGTGCGCGTCTGCATCCCGGGCGTGCTCGAGCCCGAGAGCGCGTGGGCGTGGCCGCTGGGGACGAGCGGCGGCGGCTCGAAGGACCGGGGCTTCTTCGCGGTGCCCGAGGAGGGCGCCGAGGTCGCGGTCTTCTTCAACCAGGGCAACGTCGACGCGCCGTACTACCTCGCGGCGCACTGGGGGAAGCCGAACGGCGAGAGCGAGGTGCCGGAGGAAGCTCAGAAGAACCCGCCCGACAACCGCGTGCTCGCGACGCAGACCTTTCGCGTCGAGCTCGACGAGACGAGCGGCGGGCGGAAGCTCCGGCTCACCAACAAGAAGACCGGCGACCACCTCGTCTTCGACGCCGAGGAAAACACCGTGACCCTGCAGGCGACGACGGCGCTCACGCTACGCGCGGTCGGCGCCATCAGCATCGAGGGCACGCAGATCACCATCGGCGGCCGCGTCGTCCGGCCCATCGCCGCCCCCATTTGAAGGAGACGAACGTGGCCCTCCCGATCTGCCTCGAAATCCCTGAGCTCGGCGATCCGCCGGTCATCACGCT
>JAGQJE010000317.1 GCA_020430775.1 Myxococcales bacterium | reverse complement strand
TCCTGCTCGAACAGGCCACGCTGCCGCGACGTCGACATGAACATGCCCCGACGATCGCATCCCCGATCCCTCAAGTCGATCCTTTGCAGCCCCAGACCCCGAGTTACTTCCCACGAATCGAGTCCGAGCCCGCGCCCGATCCCGCTCCCGCTCCCGCTCCCGTCCCCGCTCCCGCTCCCGCCCCGCCGCGCTGCTCGGTCGCCTGCGCCGCCGCGGGCTGCTATGGCCGTGCGCGATGGATGTCAGCTTTGTTCGCGCCTCGGTCTTCGACTTGCCCTCTCGCCAGCGCGTGGGGGCGCTCTTCTTCGACGGAGCCGCCGACATGCAGCTCTGGCCAGGTCCCGGTCCGGAGGGTGATCTCGCGCGTGAGTTCGGCGAGGGCCTGCAGCGGGCGCTCGACGTCGAGCTGAAGAAGCAGCCCGAGGCGCACCTCCCCGTGCCCGGCGCGTGCCGCGTGCATCCGGGTGGGCTGCACTGCGACTTTCTCTTGTGGCTCGCGACGCGGCCGCCGGAGTCGGGCGCCACGCGCGCGCCGGCGCCGAGCCTCGAAGCCATCGAGGCGGCCGTCGTCGAGGGCCTGCGCTTCGCCGCCGCCCGCAACGTGCTGCGCGTGGCGATCCCGGCCCTCGGCCACGGGCCGGACGAGGCGCCCCGCGACGCGCGGCTCGCGGCGGTCGTGCGGGGCGCGAATCGCTACGTGGACGAGTGCGCCCGAGACGGGCGACAGCCGGTCGTCGAGGAGGTGCTCGTGTGCGAGCCGGACGGGCGCGTGTACCGCGCCGCCGCCGCGCGGGTGCGGGGGCAGGCCGAGGCCGTCGAGCCGGTGGCGCCACCGCCGAGGGCCGCCGCGCGTCGCCAGGACGCCGATGAGCAGGCCCGCGCGCGCAAGCCACGCGCTCCCCGCAAGCCGCGCAAGCCCGCGCAGCCCCCAGGGCCCACGGCGGAAGAGATCGATCAGGGCCGGCGCGTCGCGAGCCCCTACGCGATGCAGCGCTCGTACGCCGCGGGCGACTGGGTCGACCACGCGAAGTTCGGCCTCGGCCGCGTCGAACAGGTGCTCGACGAGAGCGCCATCGAGGTGTGCTTCGCGGACGGTGCGCGCAAGCGGCTCGTGCACGGGCGCGGCTGAGGGCCCGCACCGACCGTGATCGGCCCACTCGCGGCCGCGACCGCGCGTGCGGTGCGTGCGGTGCGTGTGCTTTGCCGCGGCTTGGTGCGAAGATGTCTGACGAAAGGAGCACCCAGTGGCGCAACGCATCGAGATTCATCCGACGCACCCGCAGGGCCGGCTCGTACGCCGCGCGGTCGAGGTGCTCGACGGCGGCGGCGTGATCGTCTACCCGACCGACACCGTCTACGGCGTCGGCTGCGACATCATGCAGAAGAAGGCGGTCCAGCGCGTCTATCAGGTCAAGCGCATGAAGCCGGACCACCCGATCTCGTTCGTGTGTCCGGACCTCGCTGACATCGCGCGCTACGCCGTCGTCGACGACCACGCCTACCGCACGATGAAGCGCCTGCTGCCGGGCCCGTACACCTTCGTCCTGCCGGCCGCTCGCGGCGTCCCGAAGAACGTGATGCGCCACCGCAAGACCGTCGGCATCCGCGTCCCGAGCCATCCCGTTGCGCTCGCCCTGCTCGAGGCGCTCGGGCGCCCGATCGTGTCGAGCTCGGCCAGCGTGGACGGGCACCAGTACAACGACCCGGACGATCTGATGGAGCACTTCGGTCAGGCCGACCTGGTCCTCGACGCGGGGTGGGGCGGCCTCGAGCCGAGCACGATCGTCGACCTCACCGGCCCGGCGCCCGAGGTCGTCCGCCAGGGCGCCGGCGTCGTCGACTTCGCCTGAGGTCTCCTGCCGGCGGCCTCCGGGCCAACGCGCGCTTTCACCGCCCGCGGCCGCCTGCTATCGCATCGCTCGTACCCTGCGCCCCCGGGGCGCGCCCCCTGGCCCGTACCCGAGACTCCGCATGAAGCGCTACCGCATCCGCCGCGCCGGCCCGCTCCGGGGCCGCCTCCGTGTCCCCGGCGACAAGTCGATCGGGCACCGGGCGCTCATCTTCGCCGCGCTCGCGCGCGGGCGGTCGACCATCACGGGCCTGTCGGCGGGCCTCGACAACCGCGCGACCGCCGAAGCGTTCCGCGCGATGGGCGTCGGCGTCGCGATCGACGGCTCGACGGCTGTCGTCGATGGCGTCGGCCTCACCGGGCTTGGCATGCCGCAGCGCGTGGTCGACTGCGGCAACTCGGGCACCACGATGCGCCTGCTCGCGGGCCTGCTCAGCGCCCAGCGCTTCGGTACACGCATGGTCGGAGACGCGTCCCTCACGCGCCGGCCGATGGGGCGCGTCATCGAGCCGCTGCGCGCGCGCGGCGCGCACATCGCGGGCAGCGCGCCGGGGCCGAACGTCAAGGCGGGGGCGTCGAGCGACGAGCTGTACCCGCCCATCTCGATCGCGCCGCTCGTCGAAGGTGAGCAGCTCCGCGGGATCGAGTACGAGATGCCGGTCGCGAGCGCGCAGGTGAAGAGCTGCCTGCTGCTGAGCGGGCTGTACGCCGCCGGCCCGACCGCGATCCATGAGCCCGTGCTCTCCCGCGATCACACCGAGCGGATGATGATCGCGCTCGGCGTGCCGCTCGCGACCCAGGGCTCGATGGCGGTGCTCGATCCCAACGCCGACTGGCCGCACGGCTGGGATCCCTTCGACTGGGAGGTCCCGGGCGACCCGTCGAGCGCCGCGTTTCTGATCGCCGCGGCGCTGATGGTCCCCGGCAGCGGTCTGCAGATCGAGGGCGTCGGCGCGAACCCGACCCGGACGGGCTTCTTCGACGCGCTGCGCGCGATGGGCGCGCCCGTGCAGACCACGCCGAAGGGGTTCGCCGCCGGCGATGAGCCCATCGCCGAGCACGCCGTGGCGCAGGGCGCGGTGCATGGCCGGGTGGTCGGCGGCGAGCTGCTCGTCCGCATGATCGACGAGGTGCCGGTGCTGTGCGCGCTCGCCGCCGTGGCAACTGGCCGCACCGAGATCCGTGACGCGGCCGAGCTGCGCGTCAAAGAGAGCGACCGCATCGCGGTGATGGCGCGGGCGCTGGCGGACTTCGGCTGCAACGTCGAGGAGCTGCCGGACGGGCTCATCATCGAAGGCGGCGCCACGCTGCACGCCGCGCGCGTGCGCAGCCACGGCGACCACCGCATCGCGATGAGCGCGGCGCTGCTCGGGATGGTCGCGGACGGCGAGACGATCGTCGACGACGTCGAGTGCGTCGAGACGAGCTTCCCGGGCTTCGCGGGGCTGCTCCGCCGGCTCGGGGCGAGCGTCGACGAAGAAGAGGTCGCCTCGTGACCCGCCCGCCGTCGAGCGCCGCACGCGCGCGGCCCGTCGTAGCGCTCGACGGCCCCGCCGGGGTCGGCAAGAGCACCACCGCGCGTGCGCTCGCGGAGCGGCTCGGGTTCGTGCTCGTCGACACGGGCGCGCTCTACCGCGGGGTCGCGCTCGCGGCGCGTGAGCGCGGGGTGCCTTGGTCCGACGCCGCCGCGCTCGGGGCGCTCGCGGGCGCGCTCGATCTGCGCTTCGAGCCTGCGAGCGCGGGTCGCGAGGGCGGTCGCGCCGGTGAGCCGCGCCTGCTCATCGACGGGCGCGACCGCTCCGACGAGATCCGCACCCAGGAGGTCGCCCAGGGCGCGAGCGAGGTGAGCGCGCACCCCCCGGTCCGCGACGCGCTGCTCGGGCTGCAGCGCCGCCTCGGCGCGGCCGGCGGCGTCGTGCTCGAGGGGCGGGACATCGGCACCGTGGTGTTCCCCGACGCCGAGGTGAAGGTCTTCCTCACCGCCTCGAACGAGGAGCGGGCCCGGCGGCGCGTCGACGACCTGCGCGCGCGGGGCCAGGCCGCCGACTACGACACGGTGCTCGCACGCATCACCGCGCGCGACGCGGCCGACGCGGGCCGGGCCGTCGCGCCGCTGCGCCCGGCGGACGACGCGGTCGTGCTCGACAGCACGCGCCTCGGCTTCGAAGAGGTGCTCGCGCGGATCGAGGGGCTCGTCCACGCGGCGATGGGCTGATCGGCGCTCAGGGCGCGCCGAGCCGCGCTCAGGGCACCGTGACGTCGACCTTTCCGTCGAGGCCCCAGTCGGGCGAGGGGCTCACGCCGAGGAAGTCGAGCACGGTCGGGTAGACGTCCATCTGGCTCGCGCCGTCGATGTCCACGTCGGGGACGCCGGGCCCCGAGAACGCGAGCGGGATCGTCCGGAAGATCGGCTCGCGCGGGCCGTGAATCGTGCCTTCGCCCGCGTGGTCGGTCACGACGACGAACATCCACCGCTCGTTTGCGACGTCGGGCCGCGCGTAGACCGCATCGAGGACGGTGCCGATCCGGGTGTCCGTCGCCTCGAGCGCCGCGATGTAGTCCGGATTGCTCGGACCGAAGCCCGTCGCGTGCCCGGCGTGGTCGAGCGCGTCGAAGTGCAGGAAGAGCAGGTCCGTCGGGTGCTCCTGCAGCGCCAGGACGGCGTCCGGCGCGACCGCCGCCTCGTTCGCGGCTGGGGTGCGCTCGGCGATGTCGGTCTCGACCAGGAAGAGCAGGGGCGCCCACGAGGCGATGGCGCGCACGTCGAGGCCGGCGTCATGGGCGCGCTGAAGCATGGTGGGGTAGTCCGGGTGCGGCGCCAGCAGCGCGTTCGAGTCGTTGTCGACGATCCCGTGCTTTGCGACCTCGACCCCCATGAGGATCGACGCCCAGCCGGGCCCGGAGAACGTGTCGCCGGTGAGCTGGGTGCTCGCCTTCAGCGTCGAGGAGCCGTGCGAGAAGAGGCGATCGAGGTTCGGCGTGTCGGCCGCCGCGATGGCGTCCGGCCGGAAGCCGTCGAGACCGAAGACGAGGGCGTGGCGGCGCGCGTCCGCGGGCCCGGCCGTCAGCGCCTTCACCTCGACCTCGGCGCTCGCGATCGAGGCGAGCTCGCCCGTCCGTGGGTCCGGGCCCACGACGAGGACGTGTGCTCGCAAGGTGCCGCTCGTCACGCGGTCAGGCACGACAGACACCCGCACGGTCCGTGCGTGCTCGTCATAGGACGCCGCGACCCACGGGGCGTCGGTCTCGACCGTGAGCCCGCAGCCCTCGTCCGAGACATCGAGGGTGAGCGTGCCGACGACGGGGTCGTCGCCGGTCCACCAGGTCGCCGCGATCGGCCCGCCCTCGAGCGTCGCCTCGGCGGGCGCGCTCGAGGGCGAGCACTCGTCCACGTAGACCCCGCCGCCGCAGCCCGCGGCGAGCGAGCCGGCGAGGAGCGCCGCGGCGAGGCTGACCGCTGCGCGGGCGGGGCGGGCGGATGCGCGGGAAGTGGGCGACGGCGGTTGCGGCATGGAGGCTCCGTGCGGCGGCAGCGTGATGGAGCCGCGGCGTAGTGACCTAGTACCCGACCCCGAGTGTTCAAAGAACAGGCCGGCGCGCGGGTCGTTTTGACACTCTGTCCCTGCGCTGCTACCCCCGCCTCCTGCACCTCTCAATCCGGAGAGGCGCAGTCCTTCGACCCCTAGCCTTTATCAGAGCTGGACCACGCGATCGGGGCCTACCCCGGCGCATGCGAACTTCTATGACCGACACCACCCCTACGGAACCTCAGCCCGAGTCCCCGAAGCAGCCGCCCGCGGCAGCCCGCGCTTCCGCCGCGAAGTCCGAGAGCTTCGCCGACCTGTTCGAAGCGACGCAGACCGAAGCGGATCGGCTCGCAGAGGGCGACATCGTCGCCGGCACCATCATCAAGGTCGGGCGCGACGCGGTCGTCGTGGACATCGGCTTCAAGTCCGAGGGCGTCATCCCGCTCGGCGAATTCATCGACGGCACGGGCAAGGTCTCGGCGAACGCGGGCGACCGCGTCGACGTCCTGGTGGAGTCGAAAGAGAACGACGACGGCCTGGTGATGCTGTCGAAGGAGAAGGCGGACAAGCTCAAGGTCTGGGACGAGATCAGCGCCGCGTGCGAGCGCGACGAGCTGATCGAGGGGACCATCACGCAGCGCGTCAAGGGCGGCCTCTCGGTCACGATGCGCGGCGGGGTCAAGGCGTTCCTGCCCGGCTCGCAGGTCGACCTGCGCCCGGTTCGCAACCTCGACAAGCTCCTCGGCCAGACCTTCGACTTCAAGGTCATCAAGTTCAACAAGAAGCGCGGCAACATCGTGCTGTCGCGGCGCGTCCTGCTCGAGCGCGAGCGCGACCGCCTCAAGGCCGAGACCCTCAAGCACCTCGAAGAGGGGCAGATCGTGACGGGCACCGTCAAGAACATCACCGAGTACGGCGCGTTCGTCGACCTCGGCGGTATCGACGGCCTGCTCCACATCACCGACATGAGCTGGGGCCGCGTCAACCACCCGTCCGAGATGTTCGATGTCGGCGACGAGGTCACCGTCAAGGTGCTCAAGTACAACGCCGACACAGAGCGCGTCTCGCTCGGCCTCAAGCAGACGATGGAGGACCCCTGGAACCACGCGGCCGGCCAGTACGTCGCCGGCACGAAGGTCAAGGGCAAGGTCGTCTCGCTCACCGACTACGGCGCGTTCGTCGAGCTCGAGCGCGGCATCGAGGGGCTCATCCACGTCAGCGAGATGACCTGGACCAAGCCGAAGCACCCGTCGAAGATCCTCGAGATCGACCAGGAGATCGAGTGCGTCGTCCTCGACGTCGACGTGCAGAACAAGCGCATCAGCCTTGGCCTGAAGCAGCTCGAGCCGGATCCGTGGTCGCTCTTCGCGCGTAGCTACAACGCCGGCGACATCATCCGTGGCAAGGTCCGTTCGCTCACCGAGTACGGCGTCTTCGTCGGCATCGAGGACGGCGTCGACGGCATGGTCCACAAGTCGGACCTGAGCTGGACGCAGGACATCCAGAACCCCGCCGACGTCTACCGCAAGGGTGACGAGGTCGAGGCCATCATCTTGTCGATCAACAACGAGGACAAGAAGGTCAGCCTCGGCATCAAGCAGCTCTACGAGGACCCGTGGACGTACGTGCCCACGCGCTACACCGAGGGCACCGTCCTCGAGGTGCGCGTCGTGTCGGTCGACCAGTACGAGGGCGCTCGCGTCGAGCTCGAGCAGCACGTCGAGGGACGCATCCCGCGCGGCGAGCTGAGCCACGACATCGCCACCGACCCGTCGGACGTCCTGAAGGCAGGGGACATCATCAAAGCGCAGATCATCCGCGTCGATCCGAACGAGCGCAGCCTCATCCTCTCGTTCAAGAGCGTCGGTGACCAGGCGGTCGACGAGTCGATGCGCTTCTCGGCGGAGCCCGCCAAGCGCCCGAGCCGGCCCGTCGGCCCGAGCGGTCGCGCGTCCGCGACGTTCGGCGACGCGCTCGCCGGCAAGCTCGGGAAGATCGCCGGCGCCATCAAGGCCGACGAGCGCAGCGAGAGCGGCGACAGCCGCGAGGAGGAGTAGCCGCTCGCGCGGGCCTGACCGCCAGGCGGTTTGAGCCACGAGCGCCGCGCGGCCAGCAGACACCGATCTGCTGGCCGCGTCGCGTTTGGCGAGAACGTCGCCGCGATGCGCCGCGCCGCGACGCGCCGCGTCGACCGCGGAGCGGAGCATCGGTCGCGGGCGATGCACGGCAGGCGCGGTTGCGTGCTATGCCGTCGCGGGTGACCGAGCACGACACGCGCCGCGCGACCTCGGACCGCTCGACGCGACCGCTCGTGAGGCGGCGTCCGGCGACCGAGGAGCGGGGCTCTACCGTGGGGCAACGGCGCGTCTTCCTCGTCGTCTGCGGCACCCTGCTCGTCGCGGCGGCGATCGCGTTCCGCGGCGTCCTGCTCCCCTTCTTCCTCGCGGTCCTCGTCGCCTACGTCCTCGCGCCCGTCATAAACCGCGTCCAGCGCGTCGCGTATCGGGGGCGGTCGTTCCCGCGTTGGGCCGCCGTCTTCATAGTCTACGTGACGCTGCTCGGGCTCGTCGGCGCCGGGGCGTCGGTCGGCATCCCGCGCCTCTTCGTCGAGGTCCAGCAGCTCGCGAGCGCCCTCCCTGCGGAGGTCGCCCGCTTCCGCGACCACTGGATCCCAGCGCTCGAGGACCGAATCGAGTCCGCCATGGGCCAGGCCGCGCAGAGCGAGCGCGCCGACGAGCAGCGGGCGGGCGCGGAGCCCGCGGACACCCCGCCCCCGGAGCAGGGGCCGCCTGCGCCGGGAGAGTCGAACGGGTCCATCCGGATCAAGCCCATCGATCGCGGGCGCGGCGGCTACGAGGTGCTGCTGCCCTCGAACGGGCTCGTCGTGGAGCGCAAGGGCGAGCGCGTGATCGTCCACGCGCAGCAGCCCGAGAGCACCGAGGACCTCGACCTCGCGGGGACGCTCGGCGACGCCCTTCGCAGCGTGACCGAGCACACCCAACAGCACGCAGCGACGGTCCTCCAGACCCTCCGGAGCGTCGCGGCGGCGGTCGTGCGCGGCGTCTTCGTGACGTCGATCATGGTGATGCTGTCGGCCTATCTGGTCACGAGCGCGCCGGCGATCCTCCGCTTCTTCCGCTCGCTCGTCGAGCCGCGCCGGCGGGAGAGCTTCGACGCGCTCCTGCGCCGGGTCGATCGTGGGCTGGCTGGCGTCGTGCGCGGCCAGCTCCTCATCGCGCTCATCAACGGCGCGCTGAGCGGGCTCGGGTTCTGGTGGCTCGACCTACCGTACTGGCCGATCCTCACCCTCATCGCGACCCTGCTCAGCATCATCCCGATCTTCGGGGCGCTGCTCAGCTCGGTGCCGGCGGTGCTGCTGAGCTTTCAGGTCGGCTGGTGGACGGCCGTCTGGGTGGTCGTGTGGATCGTGCTGATCCACCAGATCGAGGCGAACGTCCTCAACCCGAAGATCATGGGCGACGCAGCCGAGGTACACCCCGTGCTCGTGATCCTAGCCCTGCTCGCCGGGGAGCACCTCTTCGGTGTCGCAGGTGCGCTGCTCGCGGTGCCGGTCCTGAGCATCACCCAGAGCCTGTTCCTGCACTACCGCGACGTCGCCCTCGGCGAGCCCACCCCGCCGGCGCAAGCGGGCTGAGCCGGCAGACCACCCGACGCGCCGCCCAGGCCAGGGAAGGGCCCCGAGGCCGACCCCGTTTCCGGGACCCCGCCGGCCTTCAGACGAAGTCGCGCTCCTGCCGCTCCTGATCTTCCTTGCACTTGATGCAGAGCTCGGTCTCGGGGCGGGCCTCGAGGCGCTTCACGCCGATCGGCTCTTCGCACTCCTCGCAGACGCCGAACTCGCCGGTGTCCATCTTCTTGAGCGCCTTGTCGATCTTGCGGAGGAAGACCCGGTCGCGACCGCGCAGACGGAACGTGAACGACTGCATGTACTCACTCGACGCGAGGTCCATCTCGTCAGGGAGCTCATTGGCGTCGAGCGTCATGTCCTGGGCCATCGTCTCTTGGGCGCGCCGGATGACGCTGCGGCGCTTCTCCTCGAGGATCTGACGCAGGCGCTTCAACTCGCTCTTCTTCATGGACAAGCCTCTCCATGCGCTGGGGAGCGGAGGAGCATAATGCTCGGGTCATCCGAGTCAAGGATTGCCTGCGCTCTGGACGTCGCATTCGCGGTGTCGTTCTGGTCGAGCCACGCGCGCACGCTCAACGTGATCGGGACAGCAGACGCTCGCGTCCGGCGTCGGTAGCGCGCGCTCGTGCCTGTGTTCCGGTGGGTCATGCTCGTGGCCGGCCCGAGGCGCCGCCCTGCGTCGGCTGCGCGCCGCCTCGGCGGTACGGCCGGGCGCGGTTACTTCGCGGCCTTCGCCGACCCCATCGGCTTCATCTTCATCTGCATCGCCGAGTGGGTGTCGATGGCCTGCGTCTTGCCGCCCTGGCTCATCTCGAGCGACATCTCGGTGACGATGGTCCCGTCGAAGTGTGCGACCGGCGCGCCGAAGAGGACGTCGAGCGAGCCCTTCCCCTTGCCGGAGTACGAGTTCAGCTTCGTCGTCGCGTCGCCGCGCGTGATGGTCTTCGGGTCGGCGGTCTGCTCGATCTGCACGTCGAGCGTGCCCCCCTTCTTGGTCAGCGTCTTCAGCTCGTAGGTGACCGTCTGGTGCATCGTCACCTCGTCGGCCGGGACGTCGGTCGCGACCTGCCACTTGGCGCCGACTCCGATCGGCTCGGCGGGGAACTGGGAGGTGAGCTGGCCGAGGTTGCTCTGGAAGCCCTGCGCCTGGCTCGAGAGCTGGGCCGGCGCATCCGCCGGGAGGTCGAGCGTGGTCGCGCCGACCTCGCCGTTCGGGCGCATGACGTAGGTGCCCTTCATCTTGCGCAGATACCCGAGCACGGGCTCGATGGCCTTGGCGGCCTCCGGGTTCGCGTCGCCCGTCACCTTCACCGAGGCCGCGTGCCACGGGACGAGGAAGCCACCGGCGGTCTTTTTGATCGGGCCGAGCGCGATGAGGTAGCGGATGGTCGGCATCGTGACCGCCGGCATCTCCTGCCCGCCGCTCTTCATGCCGACCGACGCGGTCATGTCGATCTGCGCCTTGGCGGTCTCGCCGGCGCGGAAGGCGTACTGAAGCACGCGACGCGGCGCTGCCCCGGCGCTCAGGAGCTTCACCCGGGCCGCGGGTGGGGTCACCTTGGCCTCGGTGGGCTTCGCGGGCGTGGCGACCTTGGCCTCGGCGGGCTGCGCGGGCGCGGGCGCGGGCTGCGCCTCCTGCGCGCTCAGCGAGAGCGCCGGCGCGGTGACGCACAGCGCGAGCGCGGCGGCGAGGGACTGGCAGAGCTTCGTCGAGCGACGGTGTTTCATCGCGCGAGCATAACAGGCTCGCGGCGGGTGACGAGGGCTCACTGACGCCCGGTAGCGCTTGGCGTCGCGGCCGGCGCGGGGCCGCCCGGAGCGCCCCCGCCCGAGTCCGCTGACGCCGCTGCGGGCGCGACCGCCCGGGCGTCGACCGTGGCGTCGAGCCCGATCCGCAGCAGCGAGCTCTTTCGCCACACGGCGATGACCGTGTGCAGCGTCGAGCGGAACGTGATCGGCGCGAGCGCGTCGAGGCGCAGGGTCCGGGTCTCGGTCCCCTTGGACGACATCGCGAGCACGGTCCCTTCGATCTTGGCGTCCTCCTCGCCGGGCCTCGCAGCGCCCTCGTCGCGCGTCTGCACGACCTCGCCGCGGACCTCGAGCTGCGCGCCGCGGACGCTACGCAGGGTGTAGGTCACGACCTGCTTCAAGGGGAGCGCGGCGTTGCCGATGTCCGTGCGGACCTCCCAGCGCGCCCCCAGACCCACGGGCGCGTCCGGCAGCACGAGCAGCGTGTGCTGCAGAGACTCCTGCACGCGCTGGAAGATCTGGCGCGCGGCGAGCGGGGCCGTCGGCGGCAGCTCATACGCGCCAGCCCTCACGCGCCCTCGAGGATCGAAGCGGAACCACCCGTGAAAGCCTACGAGCGCGCCGCTGAGTTTCTGCGCGGCATCGAGCACACCCGGGTCCACGCCCTCGCGCTTTGCGGCGGAGGCGTCGACCACGTGGAAGGGGACGACGAAGTGTCCCTCGGGCGTCGGGAGCGTCGGCCCGAGGCGGAAGCGCACGATCGTGCTCGGCATGGGCTTGTCGACGAGCTGCTCCCCCGCGAGCCCGGTCATCTGCAGCCCCGTCTCGACCTCGATCTCCGCGACGGAGCCCGGCGTGGGCGCATAGCGGAGCCGCTCGCGTGGGGCCGTGCCGTGGCGCAGGAGCTCGACGTCGGGCAGGGGAAAGCCCTCGGCCTTGGGCTCGAGCTCGATCGCGGGCTGCGCCCGGGCGGCGCCCGCGCCGGCGCCCTCGTCGTCGCCTTCAGGCCGCAGCGGCGGTCGCGTGCGCGAGGGGTCGCGCGCGAGGAGCCGGGGTGGCTCGAACGCGTGCGCCTCGGCCTCGACGACGGCGCTTGGCGCGCCTTGCGCGAGCGTCGAGGCGGGCACCGCGACGAAAGAGGCCGCACAGCACGCGCAGATCAGGTAGGACCGACTGAGCATCCAAGCCATCGCGCGGTCCATCCTGACCGGGATCGCGCGGGCGTCCAAGTGGCCGCGCCGAGGGTCGCCGCCACCTTCGACCGCGAGACGAGGAGTCCCTGATGTTCGCCGACGACGTTCGCTTCGAAGGCTTCGACGCCGCGTCCTGGGCGCGCCTCGTCGAGCTGCTCGTCCCGGGCGCGCGCGAGCCCGGTGACGCGCCGGCGCACCGCGCCGTGTCCGCCGCCGGAACGCTGATCGTGCTCGAGCCGGGCGCCGCGGGGACGCCGATATTCTTTCACTCGCGCCGGGGCCGCCTCGCCGCCGGGGCGCTCGAAGCCGACGCGGGCGCGCCGCCGG
>JAGQJE010000316.1 GCA_020430775.1 Myxococcales bacterium | reverse complement strand
TGGGGGTGCAAGGCGTGGACGGCGCCATCGGCCACGGCCGCGTGTGGCGTGCCGCCGTCCGGCGAGACGTCGATGCCCGCGTCCGGCGCGCCGCCGTACGGCGACGCCTCGGCGCCCGCGTCCGGCGCGCCGCCGTCCGGCGAGGCCTCGGCGCCCGCGTCCGGCGCGCCACCGTCCGGCGACACCTCGGCGCTCGCGTCCGGCGCGCCACCGTCCAGCGACACCTCGGCGCCCGCGTCCGGCGCGTCCTCCGTGCCCCCGTCGGTGATGAACTGGGGGCGCTCCTCCGGTCTCGGCGCGTCATCCGCGCAGCCGAGCGCGAGGCCCGCTCCGACGATCAACCCCGCGCACATGACCCGGCGCAACCCCGACGACGCTCTCACCGACTCGAACGTAGCACGCCACAGGTCACACGCGCCTCCCGCACGTGCGCGCGGCCGGCGCGACGGCTCATGGCTCGCCGCCCGCGTCAGGGCTTCGTCAGGATGAGCGCGCCGGCGAGGACGTGGAGCTGGTCGGGGGTCAGCCGCTCTTGGTTCGGCGAGAGCTGCCAGAACATCAGGTTGTCCGCGCCGAAGCCGACGCACTCGGTGACGGACAGTAGGCCGTCGCGGTTCGCGTCGCGCGAGGCGGGACACTCGGGGGTGTCCGGCAAGGCCTCGAGCACCTCGCCGCCGGACTCCGTCGTGTGGAAGAGCCCGAGGTAGTGCCCCACCTCGTGCGCCATGGTCTCGCCGAGGTCGAAGCCGTTCGCGATGTGGATCTGCGTCGAGATCGCCACACCGGAGATGCCGGTGGCGTTCTCGCCGAGCGGCCCCGGCACGCCTCCAGAGATGCCCGCGACGTCGTCGATCGCGTCGGCCAGAAACACGGACACCGACGGCCCGGGCGCGCCGGCCGACAGGGAGTAGAGTTCCGGCAAGCCGGGGAAGCCCTGGTCCGCGCTGCCCGTGATGCGCCCGAGGCGGAGCGCGAGGACCCCGCGGACGACGTGCTGGCGCACTTGCCCGACCTCGATGCCGGCGCGCGCGTAGATCCGCCGGAAGGTCTCGAGCGCTTGCGCGATAGCCGGCGGGGGCGTGCCCCTCGTGGGCGCGAGGCCGGCCGCCCCGACGTAGAACAGGTCGAGGTCGAGCTTCCCGCCGTCCCGCACGCCGCGCAGGACGTGGAGCTGAACGGGCGTGCGCTCATCCACGGCGAAGCTGACGGTGTAGCCGGCGTCCGAGGGCGTCGAGAGCGGGCCGTTCGGGATGAGCAGGGTCGAGGGCGAGCCGATGACGCCGATGGGGTTCAGGCGGTCGCTCGTGTCGCCGCTGGTCAGGGCGAGGAGGTCGAAGAGCTTCACCGGGGGGGCGTCTTTGGTCTCGAGCGCGTACGCGATGGCGGTCGCGTCGCAGCCCGCCTCGGCGATGTACAGGCCGTCGCCGCCGGGGAAATCGACCGTCGTGGGGCTGAGCTGCCCGTCGACGGACCCGCTCGGTCCGGCGATCGCCATCGTCAGGTCGGTCTCGGCCTCGACCTGGACGTCGGCGGGCAGCGTGAAGCGCGGGACGCACGCGTAGGCGCGCGCGGTCGTCGCGCTCGTCGGCTCGATGTGTACCGGTCGGCACCAGTCGTCCGCGCCGCAGTCGGCGTCCGTTGCGCATGCCGCGACGCACGTACCCGCGACCACGCACATGCCGCGATCGCAGTCGGCGCCGACCTCGCACGCGCTGCCCGGCGGCGCGCCGGAAGCGCGCGCACCACAGGTCAACACCGCGCGCGCGTCGTCGACCGGAGCGGGCGAGGTCGCGAGGCCGCAGACGGCGTCGCCCGCGCAGTCCGCGTCCCGCACGCAGTCACCACCGGTCGCCGGCTCGGACGGGATGTCGAGGCATCCGAGCGTGAAAAAGCCGCTGTCGCCCGGCGTCGGGGGCGGCGCCGGCAAGAACTGCACGCCCGCGTCCCGCTGATGGGAGGAGCCGCTCGAGCCTCCGCAGCCCACGCAGAGCGTCCCGAGGATCGCCAGCAGGCACGCCCCGCGACGTCCTCGCATACACACGATCGGCCTCACCGGCGCGAGGCTATCACGTGGCCCGTGCCGGCGCCCCCTCGACCAGCGCCACGAAGCGCCGCCACGGCTCGCCGAGACGCTCCGCCGCGCGCTCTTCGATCGCGTGCAGGTGCTCCGTCGTGACCCCGAGCCTCCGCCCGCGACGGGCGCACGCCATCGCCGCGAGCGGCTTGTCCGACTCGAGGTAACACTCGGCGAGCCGCTGCACGACCTCCCGCTCCGATGCGCCGAGCGCGTGGGCGCGGCGCAGCAACCCGAGCGCGTGGCCGAAGCGGCGCGCGTCCATGCTCTGCACGCCGAGCCGGTAGAAGAGGTCCGCCGCGACGGGTCCGTCATGGGACCACTGGATCCCGAGCCGAAAGAGCTCACCGGACCAGTCGCTCGCGCCCTGGTGCAGGTAGGCCTCGCCCGCGAGCCCGAGCGCCTTGGCCACCAGCGCGTGCGCCTCCGGGTCCATCTCCTGAGCCTCGCTCGTGCGGAGCAACATCGCCGCCGGGCCCGGCCAGTGGCCCACCTCGCGGAGCACCCCCTCCCAGTCGCCGCGCTCGGCGGCCCGGCTCGCCCGCGCGACCGCGTCCGGGTCGATGACGAGCCCGCTCGTCGGCGGCTCCGGCGTCTCGGCGCGCACCTGCTCTCGGATGAGCTCACGGAAGTCGCTGAGGTCGATCTCTTCGGGGGAGCCGGTCAGGTCGAGCAGGACGCTCGGTGGCCTGAAGCCGCCGACGCGGAGTTCGAGCAGCCGCACGCCGAACACCGGCGCCAAAAGCACGAAGGGCGGCCCGATGAACGCCTGGAGCGTCTCCGCCGGCGGAGACTGCGCAGGCAGCGAGACCTTCGGAACCACCGCCGACACGAGCGCGGTGCCGAGCCGATAGCGAAGCTCGCCGAGCGGGAGCGTCGTGGTCTCCGTAGCGGTGCCGACGCTGAACACCACCTCGGAGTGCTCCGGCGCTCGGCGCTCGAACGTGACCGACTGGATGTGCAGCCCCGCGAGCACGCTGAGCGCCACGGTCGCCGAGCCGAGCGCGTCGGTCAGCTCCCGCATCGCTGCGGAGTCCCGCAGGAGATCATCGAACCAACCGTCGGCTCGCACCTGATCGAGCG
>JAGQJE010000051.1 GCA_020430775.1 Myxococcales bacterium | reverse complement strand
CCGGGGCGGGCGCGGCGGGCGGCTCGGTCGCGTTGCCCTCGCGCTCGTGGTCCTTCGGCTCAGTCACGGGCGCGCTCCACCCGGAGCGGGGCGCCGTTGTCGAGGTCGGGCCCCGGCGAGAGGACGACGCGCTCGCCGCCCGCGAGCCCGGCCGCGATCACCGCGTGCTCGCCCGAGCGCTCCGACGGGCGCACCTCGCGAAAGCGCGCCCGCCCGTCCGGCGCGACGACGAGCGCGCCGGTGAGGCCCGCGCGCGTCACGATCGCGGCGGCGGGTACGGTCAGCCGCGGCTCGGTGCCGAGCGTGAGTACGGCGGTCGCGTAGGCGCCGACCGGAGGGACATCGTCCCCTTCGATCGCGAGCTTGACGAGGTGCGTGTGCGTGCGCGGGTCGGCGGCGCCGACGAGCTGCCGGACGCGCGCCGGATACGTCCGGCCGGCTGCGTCGACGCGGACGGGCGTCGCCTCCGAGAGCCGCGAGAACATCGCGCCTGGCACCTCGACCCAGGCCTCGGTCGGGCCGCCCGACAGGCGGAGCAGCGGCGCGCCAGGCGGCGTGGTGTCGCCGGGATCGACGAGGCGCTCGGTGACGAGCCCCGCCATCGGCGCGCGCACGACGGCGTAGCCAAGGCGCGCCTCCGCGGCGTCGACGCCCTCGCGCGCTGCGCGCAGCGCGGCCGTCGCGCGATCGAGGCGGTTGCGCATCTGCTCGTGCTCCCGGGCGCTGACCGCGCCGCGCTCGGCGAGGCTCCGGTAGCGACGCTCGTCGATCCGCGCCTGAGCCCACGCGACCTGCGCCTCGGTACGCTGCGCGCGCGCGGCCGTCACCGCGGCCTGCGCGCCCGAAGGGTCGACGGTGACGAGCGGCGCGCCTTCCTCGACTCGCTCACCGGCCTGCACCGCGACCTCGAGGACGCGCCCGCCCTCGCGTGCACGGACCACCGCCACGCGCGCGCCGCGCACTTGGGCGGGCAGCCGCGCGTGTATCTCGACCTGAGCCTGCGCGACCGAAGCGACCGTGACGGGAACGGGAGCAGGCCCTCCGACCTCGCGCTGAGCGGCGGGGGACGGGGGCTCGGGCGTCGAGCAGGCGACGCCGAGCGCGGACAGGGCGAGGGCGGTCACGCCGAGGGCGACGGTCGGAAGGAGGCGGTGCATGGCATACCTCGGGAGGCCTCGAGCGCCGCGGGGTTGACGACCGCGGCCGCATGGATGATATTCAATCAACTCGTTGAACATTAGTCCGGGAGCGCGTCTTGTCAACGGTGGACCAGCAGGCTTTTTTTCGATGCTTCGCGCGCGTCGCGGACGGGCTGTCGCACGCGCATCGCCTCGCGCTGCTTCAGATCCTCGGCCAGGCCGAGCGAGACGTGGAGAGCCTCACGGCGCTCACGGGGCTACCGCTCGCGAGCGTCTCGCAGCACCTCCAGCGCCTGAAACGCGCCGGCCTCGTCGAGGTCCGACGCGAGGGCCGGCGGCGCGTCTACCGGCTCAGCTCACCGCGGGTGTCCGCGCTGAGCGACGCGCTCGGGCGCCTGGCGATCGAGTGCCTCGACGAAGCGGCCGCGCTCGAGGCGGCGCGCCGCGGCGACGCGGAGCGCGCGGTGTCCGCGGACGAGCTCTTGAGGCTATTGCATCGCAACGAGACGGTGATTGTCGACGTGCGTCCACGCGAGGAGTACGCGTTCGCGCACGTCGAAGGCGCCCTGAACGTGCCGCTCGACGAGCTCGAGGGCCGCCTCGGAGAGCTGCCACGGGGCCGGGACCTCGTCGTGTACTGCCGCGGCCCCTTCTGTGTGACCACGGACGAGGCCGTCGCGCTGCTCCGCGGCCGAGGCTTCGGCGTCCGCACGCTCGACCGGAGCGTCGCGGACCTCGCGCTCGCCGGCGTCCCCGTCACGCGCGCGTGAGCGGCGGCGCGGCGGCTACTCGCGCCGGACGACGATCTCCTCGGGCAGGCTGCCGACCAAGGCGTCGGCGGCCGCGTGCACCGCGTCGGCGTCGCGCCCGTCGAAGGTGATCTTCACGCGGTAGTCGGCGTCGTCCCACTTCATGTAGCTGCCGATCGTGAGGTTCGGAAACTGCGCAGCCAGCTCGCTCAGGCGCGCGGCGATCGTCCCTTCGTCGCACAGGGTGTAGACCGCGTGCGAGACGAAGGGCGCGTCTGTCCGGAAGCGCTCCTCGAGCGCGCGAAACTTCATCTTGAAGATCTCCGGGACGCCCGGCAGCACGTAGACGTTCTCGATGACGACGGTCGGCCAGGGGACCTCCGCGTTGCGAATGAGCTGCGCCCCCTCGGGCATGTTCGCCATCCGCAGGTGCTCCTCGGTGAGCCGGTCGCCGTAGTAGTGCGCGATGATCGCCGCGACCTCCTCCGAGCGCACCACGGGGCGGCCGAAGGCGAGGGCGACGCCGTCGATCGTGATGTCGTCGTGGGTCGGCCCGACGCCGCCGCTCGTGAAGACGTAGTCGTGCGCGGCGCGCAGCGCGTTGAGGTCGGCGGCGATCGTGTCGAGGTCGTCCGGGCAGACGATCACCCGCCGCAGCTCGACGCCGAGCCGGAACAGCTCGCGCGCGAGGTAGCGCGTGTTCGTGTCGTCGATCTTTCCAGTGAGGATCTCGTTCCCGATGATGAGCGCCGCGGCTGTGGTCATGGCTATCCCCCGAGCTCGATGTCGATGGCGCGGGCCGTCCGCGCGAGCTCGCCGTTCGGGTCGACGCGCTTCGGGTTGCTCACGGCCTCTGCGAGCGAGACGTCGGTCACGCGCGTCCCTGCGAGCACGACGAGGCGGCCCCGCACGCCTCGATGGCAAAGCTCTGCCGCGTGCACCCCGAAGCGGGTCCCGAGCACGCGGTCGAACGCGGTCGGTGAGCCGCCGCGCTGCAGGTGTCCGAGCACCGTCACGCGCACGTCGTGCTTCATCCGCTCGCGGAGCAGACTCGCGACGCGCTCGCCGGCGCCGCCGAGCCGCGGGAGGTGACCCTCGCGCCCCGCCTGCAGGACAGAGGGCGCGCCGCCCACCGGGTACGCACCTTCGCCGACGATGACGAGGCTGAAGGTCGTCCCGCGCTCCGCCCGCGCCTCGATGTGGGCGACGACCCGGTCGATGTCGTAGGGGATCTCGGGGATCAAGATGATGTCGCCGCCGCCGGCGATCCCCGACTCGAGCGCGATCCAGCCGGCGTCCCGGCCCATCACCTCGAGCACCATCACGCGGTCGTGCGCCTCGGCCGTCGAGTGGAGCGTGTCGATCGCCCAGGTCGCCGTCGAGACGGCGGTGTCGAAGCCGAACGTCAGGTCGGTCACGCCGAGGTCGTTGTCGATCGTCTTCGGCACGCCGATGACCGGCACCCCCTGCTCGACGAAGCGCTGGCCCATGTACATGGTGCCGTCTCCGCCGACCAACACGAGCGCGTCGACGCCGAGCGCGTCGAGGTTGCTGCGCACGCGCGCGGACGCGTCGACGCTGGCCTCCGTCCCGTCCGCCGCGGTGACGAGCTCGGCGAAGGGGTTCGCCTTGTTCGAACAGCCGAGGATGCTCCCGCCGCGGTGGAGGATGCCCCGGACGCTGGCCCGGTCGAGCGGGACGACGCGCCGCGGGGACTCCATCAACCCGCTGAAGCCGTCCTCCGAGCCGAGGACCTCGATGCCGAGCGCGTCCGCGCGCTTGACGAACGCGCGGATGACCGCGTTGAGCCCCGGCGCGTCGCCGCCGGCCGTGAGCAGGCAGACGCGCCGGAAGGGGCGGGGTGTGTGCGGCGAACCCATCGTGCCTACTACACTATGCGAGATCGGGAGGCCTCGTACAGCGCGACGCCGGCGGCGACCGACGCGTTCAGCGACGCGATGGGCCCCGTCTGCGGGATGAAGACGAGCCGCCCGCAGCGCTCGCGGACGAGCCGGCGCAGGCCTCGCCCCTCGGAGCCGATCACGAAGACGCGGCCGAGCGGAGCCGGGCCGAGCTCGGAGAGGGGGAGGTCACCGTCGGCGGCGAGGCCCACGACGTCGATCCCGGCCGCGCCGGCCGAGAGCAGAAAGCGCGAGAGGTTCGTGACCGGCGCGATGCGCGCGTGCTCCGTCGCGCCGGCCGAAGCGCGCACGACGACGGGCGTGACGGTCGCCGAGCGGCGCTTCGGTACGACCACGCCGTCGGCGCCGAAGGCGACGGCGCTCCGGATGATGGCGCCGAAGTTGTGGGGGTCGGTGACCTCGTCGAGCGCGACCAGGAGCGGCGCCTCGATCGAGAGCAGGCTCAGCGGGTCTACGTAGCCGTAGGCTCGGGCGACGGCGACCGCGCCCTGGTGCCTGACCCCGTGGGCGAGCCGGTCGAGCGCGGCGCGTGGGCGGTACTCTACCGGCACGCCGCGGGCGCGGGCGGCTTCGGCGAGCGGCTCGAGGGACCGCTCGCGCGCGGCGTCGATGTAGAGGGCTTCGAGCTCGCCCGCGCGCGGGCCCTCGACCGCCTCCCGCACGAAGCGGGGGCCCGTGATGACCCGGCTCATCCGCCTCAGGCTCCCGTGGCGGTGGCGGTGGGCAGCGCGCCCTCGATCTCGTGGACGATCGCCCGCGCCGCCGCGGCCCGGTCGTGGGCGTCCCGGATAGGGCGGCCGACGACGAGGAGGTCTGCGCCGGCGGCGATCGCGTCGGCGGGCGTCGCGGCGCGCCGCTGATCGCCGAGCGCGGCCTCCCGCGGGCGGATGCCGGGCACGACGAGCCGCGGGTTCGGTCCGAGCTGCGTGCGCAGCGCGCGGCATTCGAGCGGGGAGCAGACGAGCCCGCCGAGCCCGGCGTCGACGGCGAGCCGACCGAGGCGGATGACCGCAGCGGCGCTCGGCCCGGTGAGGCCGATGGCGTCGAGCTCGGCGTCGTCGAGGCTCGTCAGCACCGTGACGGCGAGCAGGTCGAGCCCGTCGCCGGCCTCCGCCGCCGCGGCGCGCAGCGCGGCCGGTCCCGCGGCGGCGTGGACCGTCAAGAAGCGGACGCCGAGCTCGCTCGCACGCGCCGTCGCGCGGGCCATCGTCGCCCCGATGTCGTGGAGCTTGAGGTCGAGGAAGCACCGCGCGCCGGCGTCGTGGACCATGCGGACCGCGGCCGGGCCGGCCGCGGTGTAGAGCTCGAGCCCGACCTTGAAGACGCCGACCTCGCCGGCGAGCGCGTCGATGAGCGCCTGCGCCTCCGCGAGCGTCGGGACGTCGAGCGCGACGGCGAGCCGCTCACGGGCAGCGTGACGAGCCGTGGGATTCATGAGCGGCTCATAGCAGCCCGTGGCCGCTCAGGACACGTGCCGTTGCGGTCGTTCGGGCGCGACCCTCAGAGCTCGTCGAGGCCGGCGAGCGGATCGTCGCTGATGCCGGCCTTGCCGCGCGCCGCGGGCGCCTCGCGGTGTGTCGCGGCGCGGTTCGTCCGGGCCGGCGCGCTCGGCTTGTCGGCCGCGGCGGCGCGCGCGGCGGCCTCGCGCTCGGCGGCCTTGCGCAGCGCTTCCTTCTTGTCGGCCTCGGCCTCCGCGCGCTTCTGCTCTTCGACCGCGGCTTGCTGCCGGGCCAGCTCCGCGGCCTTCGCCTGCTCGGCGGCCTGCTGTCGGGCCGCCTCGGCGGCCTTCGCCTGTTCGGCGGCCTGCTCGCGCGCGGCCTCTGCCACCGCCGCTTTGTGGTCGAGCTCCGGCTTGACGACGCCGAAGTACACTCCGACGCCGCCTGCGACGAGCAACGCGAGGAAGGCGGCGATGACGCGCGGCGACACGCCCTTGCGGCGGCGGGCCTCGATCGCGGCGAGCTCCCGCTCGTGCTCGAGCGCGCGCGCCTCGGCCTCGGCCTGCGTCTTCGCCTCGAGCTCGAGCTTCACGCGGAGCGCGGCTTCTTCGCGCTCGCGGGCAGCGCGCGCCTGCGCTTCGGCCGCGCGCCGCTCGGCCTCGAGCTTCGCGTCTTGCTCGGCCCGGCGGCGCGCCTCCTCGGCCTCCCGCGCCGCACGGGCGCGCGCCTCGGCCTCCGCGTGAGCCCGGGCTTCGGCAGCTCGCGCGGCCGCCGCTTCTTCCTGCTTGCGGTCGCTCTCGAGGTCCATCAGCTCCCGGAGGTTCAGGAGGACGGAGGATTCGTGGGATTCGGGCATGGCTATCAGCTTTCGATATCGTAACGCATCACACAAGCCGACGACCGCTCGTGTCCGTTGGTACTGAAAAATGATAGTGACGTGAGGGCGCGATGTCCAGGGCGGCCGGAGGGTTTTCGTACGAGAGCGCACCGATTCACGCCCGCCGCCGCCGGCGCCCGGACGCGGCACAGCCCCGCCGAGCCTGCGCGCACCTCCTCGGCGCCGAACCTCGCCCCCGCCCCGCCCCCGCCCTCACACCCGCACCCGACCCCAACTCCGATCCCGATCCCGAGCCCGCCCCCGCACCCGGCTCCCGCACCCGCCCCCGCCCCCGCACCCGGTCCCACGCCTGAACCGAAGTCCCACTCCACGCATCTGCGCCCAGGGAGCGCCCCGCACGTTCCCGCGAGTGCACCAGCACGGGTATACTCGAGGGGCCGTTGCGCGCGCCCTGCCGTGGGGGCAGACCGCTCGACGACGACAAAGGGGGGACTATGCGTGTCAGCAAGACGGACGTGGAGCCGCAGATTGCGATTCCCGGCGCAACGCTTCGCCAGAAGCTGGACTTCGGTGACGCGACCGGGCTCGGCGCGATCAGCTGCGAGTACTTCTCCCTCGACGCCGGCGTGGACACTGCGCCGCTATTCGTCGGGTTGGAGGGAGACCTTTGTCAGTGTCCGCACTGGGGCTTCGTGCTCCAGGGGGCGCTCGCCGTGACGTACGCGAGCGGTCGCCAAGAGACTGTGCGCAAGCATGATCTGTTCTACTGGCCGAAGGGACACAACGTGAAGGTGCTGGAGGCCGCCGAGCTCATCATGTTCAGCCCGCAGGCAGCGCATTCGCATGTCCTTGACCACATGCGAGAGAAGCTCGAGGGTGCTGCGGCGGCCGGATAGCGGTCCAGCAACGACGCCGACGGCTCGACCGGCAAGCGCGGGTACGCCACCGACTCGAGCGCATGCGCTGCCATCCCGAGCGCAGACTTGAACCGTCCCGGGTTCGCCCGGGGCGGCTCATCGAAGCGCGGAACGCAAGACGCGGATCACGCGCCGTAGCTACCAGGTGAAGCCGCAGCTTCCGTTTTCGCGAAGCGCCGAGGCCGCAGGCCCCGCGTGCGCCGTCGGCGCCGCGGCGTGCGGTTTTGCGCTACGCGAAGCGGGTGCGAAGGCGTTACTCGCGCCAGAAGAGCTTCCAGGGGTTGTGCTTCAGATCCCGCACCATCTCCTGGATGTCGTCGTAGAGCTGCTCGTCCATCAAGATGGCGCCGACGGTGCCCTTGCCCTCGTGGATGCGGCGCGTGATGTCGGTGGCGTCCGAGACGAGGCCCTTCGCCTTGTCCGTGATCTCTTCGCCGTTCGCGATGATCTTTTGGATCTGCTTGCGCTGTGAAGGACCGGCGACGTCGTCGAGCGTGGTGTTGACCTTGCCGGTGATCTGCCGCGTGTCGGCCAGGATCGGGTCGATGTTCTTGCTGACGGAGTCGAGGACGTGGTCCGCGTTCTTGATGGAGCGCTTCACGTGCGGGCCCTCGATGATGCCGCGGACGTCCTTGACCGTGGCGCGCCCGTCGACCGTGATGTCTTCGACGTTCTCCATCATGCGGTCGATGCGGTCGCCGTTGCGCGTCAGCAGGCCGTCGACCGACTTGAAGGTGTTCGCGAGCGAGGTGAGCATCCCGTTCAGCTCTTCCCGGTTGTCGCGGACGAGGTCGTTGATGTTGCCGAGCAGGTCGAACGCCATCGAGAACGCCAGGTCCATCCGCGGCGGGTCGATGCCGCGGACGACGGCGCCGTTCTTCAGGAACGGCTTCTCCGGGTCGCCTGGATCGATCGCGATGTACGACTCACCGACGATGCTCGTCTGCGCCACGTAGAAGCGCGCGTCGGTGTGGATCGTCGGCTGCACCTTCTTCTCGATGTTGAGCTTCAGGCGGATGATCGGGCGGGTGTTGGTCTTCTCGTCGAGTCGACCGCCCCAATACTCGATGTCATCGACCTGCCCGACGCGGACGTTCGCCACCTGTACGGCCGCGCCCTTCTGAACCCCGCCTGGGTTGTTGAAGTCGACGTAGATGGTGTAGCCGCTGCCGAGGCTGACCTTCCCGACCGTCAGATAGATCGCCACGGCGATCGCGACGGCGACCAGGATCATCAGTCCGACCCGAACCTCAATGGATAGACCCTTCATACTTGCATCGGCCCTTCTGCTTCGCCGCTCATGAATTGACGGACCACGGGATCGTCCGTGTTCTTGAAGTCCTCCCGGGTGCCCAGGAGGCGAACGTTGCCTTGGTAGAGCATCGCGATGCGATCAGCGATGCCAAAAATCGACACGAGATCGTGGCTCACGACGATCGAAGTGACGCCGAACTGGTCGCACAGCTCGCGGATCATGACGTCGGTGCGCCGCGCGCTGACCGGATCGAGCGATGTGGTCGGCTCGTCGAAGAGCACGTAGGAGGGCTTCAGGGTGAGCGCCCGCGCGATCGCGACGCGCTTGCGCATCCCGTCACCGATCTCGGCGGGGTACGCGGTCGCGAAGTGCGACATGTGCACCTGCGAGAGGCGCTCGCGTGCCTCCGTCAGGGCGTCTTTCATCGTCAGCCCCATGTGCTTGCGCAGCGGTAAGGCGACGTTCTGCTCGCAGGTCATCGAGTCGAACAGGGTCGAGCTCTGGAACACCATCGCGCACTTCTTGCGGACCTCATAGAACTCCCGCTCGGTCAGGCGCGAGACCTCGGTGTCGTCGAGGAAGATGTCGCCGTCGTCGGGGCGCAGCAGCCCGACGAGGTGCTTGATGAGGACGCTCTTGCCGACGCCCGACGCCCCGACGATGAAGAAGCACTCT
The DNA here is from genome assembly GCA_020430775.1 of Myxococcales bacterium. Taxonomy (GTDB): domain Bacteria; phylum Myxococcota_A; class Polyangia; order Polyangiales; family Houyiibacteriaceae; genus JAGQJE01. The sequence goes on along the minus strand of JAGQJE010000051.1, from coordinate 8,297 downwards.
CCATCGCGGACCGTGAAGCTCACGCCCTGGAGCACCTTCTTCGGTCCGAAGGCCTTGTGGATGTTGCGGAAGGTGATCGTCACGGTTCAGGCCGGCAGCAGGAAGTTGCCGATGGTCGACATGATGAGGTTCAGCGTGATGATGGCGAAGAGGGAGCCCACGACCGCCTCGGTCGTCGCGCGACCGACACCTTCCGAGCCGCCGAAGGTGCGCAGCCCGCGCTGCGAGCTGACGAGCGCGATCGTGCCTCCGTAGACGAGGCACTTGATGAAGCCGAGGATGCAGTCGCCCGACGTCACCATCGAGAAGTTCATGTAGACGTACGGGTTCACGTCGAACGAGAGGTTGCAGATCAACATCCCCGCGAAGTACGCGACGGCGCCGCCGATGAGCAGGATCGAGGTGCCCATGAGCACGGACGCGAGGAAGCGCGGCACCACGAGGTAGTCGACCGGGTCCGCGGCGGACATCCGCAGCGCGTCCGTCTGCTCGGTCACCACCATCGAGCCGATCTCGGCCGCGATGCCCGCCCCGACGCGCGTCGCGAGCGGCATCGCGCCGACGGACGCCGCGAGGTCGCGGATGAGGAGCTTCACGTAGGTGGCGCCGACCAGGCTCATGTCCGGGATGATGCGCGCGGTCTGGATGCCTATCTGATAGACGACGATGGCGCCGATGAAGCCCATCGTGACCACCATGAAGAAGAGCGATCGGTTGCCGATCGCGTAGCACTGCGTGATGACCGCGCCCTTCTCCCGCTTGTGGTTGAAGGTGTAGAAGAGCGTGTCGAGGGTGACGCGCCACAGGTCGGCGAGCTCGCCGAGCATGTCGGTCAGCGCCGACCGCTTCGGGAGGGGCGGCTCGTCCGTCGCGGCGTCGAGGGTCTGGGCTGCGGCTTCGGTCATGGCTCAGTGCAGGATGAAGGTCGACAGGTAGTCCACGATGAACACGCCGCTCGCGGCCGCGACGACCGAGGCGTTGACCGAGCGGCCGACGCCGGGCGCGCCGCCGCGCGTCGACAACCCGAAATAACACGAAGTGAGGGCGATCATGTTGCCGTAGAAGAAGCCCTTGATGACGCCGACCGAGAAGTCCCACGTCTGGAGCATCGGCATCGCCGAGTAGTAGAACTGCCGGGGCCAGACATCGAGGATGCCCCAGGCCATGCCCATCGCGCCGAGGATCGCGACGAAGTCCCCGATGATGACGAGCGCGGTCATCATGATGGCGATCGACAGGTACCGGGGCACGACGAGGTAGGTGATCGGGTCGATCGCGAGCGCGCGCAGGCCGTCGATCTGCTCGGTGACGACCATCGTCCCGAGCTCCGCGGTGTTGTTCGCGCCGACGCGTCCGTTGAACATCAGCGCGATGAGCAGCGGGCCGAGCTCGCGGAAGGTCGTGAACATCGCGCTCCAGCCGATGATGTTCCGCGCGTTGTAGCGCTCGACGATCGGCGCGCCCTGGATGACCATCAGCGCGCCCGTGAAGCCGGCGGTGGCGGCGATGATGGGCACGGACTGCACGCCCATGCGGTAGGCGTTGCGGAAGAGTTCGTAGCGGTCGATGCGCGGCGGGACGAGCCGGCGCACTACCTGGCCCGCCATGATGGCGATGCCGCCCGTCTGGTCCGCGATGAGCAGGAGCGCTGCGCCCATGCGGTAGGGGATGTTGAGCGCGGCGTTCACAGCGGGCCCTCCGTCAGGCCGTGGACGAACTGGTTGACCTCGGGCGTCGGGCAGACGCGCGCCTCGTCGACCGTGCCGTCGAAGATGAGCCGACCCTTGTGGAGCATGCCCACGCGGTCGGCGATGGACAGCACCCCGTTCACGTCGCTCGAGATGACCATGACCGTGGACTCCTGCGCGCGCTGTTCCTCGCGGATGAGGTTGTAGATCTTCTGGCTGGTGACGGGGTCGAGGCCGGCCGTCGGCTCGTCATACAGGACGATGGGGGCGCGCGCGATGGTGGCGCGCGCGACGCCGATGCGCTTTTTCTGGCCGCCCGAGCAGCTCGCCGGGTTGCGGTCCTGAAAGCCGGGCAGGGCGACGCGCTCGAGGCGCTCGGCGACGCGGGCCTCGATCTCGTCCTCGCTGAAGTCGAAGAGGCGCCGGAGCGGGAACGCGATGTTCTCCGCGACGGACAGGTCGAAGAGGGCGTAGTTCTGGAAGAGCATCCCGATGCCGCGGCGGAGGTCCATCATCTCGCGCTCGCGGCGCCCGACGACCTCCTCGCCGTTCACGCGCACGCTGCCGCGCTCCGGCGTCACGAGGCCCGCGATGATCTTGAAGAGGATGCTCTTGCCCGCGGCGCCCGGGCCGATGAGCGCGTAGATGCCCTTCGCCGGCACGCTCAGCGAGACACCCCGCAGGACCGGCTCCTTGAAGTGCTTGTGTACGTCGAACAGCTCGATCAACGGCGGTGTCTCAGCTTCGGGAGGGGGAGGGCGGGGCGAGTCTAACAGCGCGTCCGAGAAAGGGTTACCTTGACGTGATCGCGTTCCGAGCCTGCGCGGCGCGGCCGCTCGACGCGCGTCGGGGTGCAGGCGTCAGGAGACGCCGCGCAGCGTGGTCGCGTCGTTCACCCGGCCCACACCTAGCACGAACGCCGCGGTGCGCAGGCTGCAGCGATGGTGCGTCGCGAGCGCGCGCACCGACGCGAACGACCGGGTCATCACCTTCTGCAGCTCCTCGGTCACGCGCTTCTCGTCCCAGTAGAAGAGCTGCATGTTCTGCGCCCACTCGAAGTAGCTCACCGTCACCCCGCCCGCGTTCGCGTAGATGTCGGGGACCACAGGGATGCCGCGCTCCGCGAAGATCCGGTCGGCCTCGTAGGTCGTCGGGCCGTTGGCCGCCTCCACGATGAGCGCCGCGCGGACGTCCCTCGCGTTGTCGCGGTGCAGCACGCCGCTGAGCGCGGCCGGGATCAGGATGTCGCAGTCGGTCAGCAGGAACGCTTCGGGGTCGACCTCCTCTCCGAGGGAGTGGCCCTTCAGCCGGTGGTGCTCGTGAACGTGCGCGATGGCGGCGCGCGGGTCGATGCCCTGCGGGTTCACGAACGCGGCGCTCTCGTCGGCCAGCCCGACGATGCGCGCGCCGTGGTGCGCCAGCGCGGTCGCCGCGGAGGTGCCGACGTTGCCGAAGCCCTGGATGATGACGCGCTTGCCTTCGAGGGTGTCCGCGACGCTCTTGAGGTACTCGATCGCGGCCATCGCGACCCCGCGCCCGGTCGCGGTGCTCCGGCCGACCGAGCCGCCGAGCGCGACCGGCTTCCCGGTCACGACGCCGGGGCGATAGCCGTGGTACTTCGTGTACTGGTCGAAGATCCACGCCATCACCTGCTCGTTGGTGTTCATGTCTGGCGCTGGGATGTCCTGGCGGTCGCCGATCACGTCGTGCAGGCGATCGGTCAGCACGCGCGTGATCTGCTGCAGCTCGTTCTGCGAGAGCGTGTGCGGGTCGCACTGGACGCCGCCCTTGGCGCCCCCGAAGGGCAGGTCGGCGACCGCCGTCTTCCAGGTCATCAGCGAGGCGAGCGCGCGGACCTCCTCCGAGTCGACGTGCGGGTGAAAGCGCAGCCCCCCCTTGAACGGACCGCGCGAGTTGTCGTGCTGCACTCGGTAGCCGGTGAACGTTCCGATCGAGCCGTCGTCGTTGCGGATCGTGATCTCGACCCGGACCTCGCGGTGCGGGGTGATGAGCTGTCGCTCGACGTCGTTCGACAGGTCGAGGATCTTCACCGCCGTTCCGATGTAGTGCTGCGTGTCTTCGAGAAAGTCGGCCATGGCGTTCCTCCGGGGCGACTATCGCAGACAGGCCGGGTGTCTTGGAACCCTCCTGTCGAGCGGCGGCCGCGCTTCTGCTCGGTGAGACACCCGCAGTCACGCCCCCACGCGCCCCCACGCCCGCGCTCGGTGGCCCGGCGGGCGCTACGCGGCCTGGTCGGAGGCGGGCGCGTGGGCGCGGCGTGTGCGTCGGCGGCTCCAGAGGGTGGCGATGAGCGCGGCGGCGAGCGCGATGTTCAGGCCGAACGCGCCCACGAGCACCACCCGGAGCGTCTCGGCGGACCCCTCGGTCACGGTGATGGGGCCGACCTGCACCCAGGACGGCGTCGCCGGCGCGCGCGGCTCAGACGGAAGCGAGACGACGGCGACATCCCCGGGCGAGAGGTTCTGTACGGCGCCGGCGATGAGCGCCCGAACCGGCGCGACGTCCGGCGGCTCGTGGCCGGCCCGGTATTCGATCAGGACCGAGGCGCGCGCCCGCGGCGGCGGCGTGTCGAGGCGGAGGCTCGCCTCCTGGTCGGGCAGGGCGACGTGGACGCGCGCACCGAGGACGCCGTCGATGCGCTCGAGGGTCCGCTCGAGCTCGCCGTCGAGCCCGGACACGTAGCGCGCGCGCTCTTCGGTGGCCGTCGGGACGAGGCTGCCCTTGGCGAAGACGTCGGCGAGGCCGGGGCTCGGCTCCCGGGGCAGGTTCGCGTCGTGGAGCACCTCGAGGGCGCGCCCCAGCTCGGACGCCGGCACTCGGACGTCGAAGCGAGCGTCGCCCGCGCCGCCGCCGCCCACCTTGGTCGCGTCGATGCCGCGCGCGTGCAGGGCGAGCACGAGGTCGTTGGCGGAGCGCTCGGCGAGGCCGCCTCGCACGGTCGAGCGGCACCCGACGAGCAGGCCCGCGCCGGCCGCGACGAGGACGAGCGCGCGGAGCACGCCGCTCGGGCCGCGCCGCGGACGTGGCCGCCGTCGATCGCGCGTCAGGGCCACTTCACTGCACCTCGAAGCGGTAGCGCGCGCCCATCCGAGGCGCGCTGAAAGCGGGGAAGCGCAGGGCGGTCATGGCGTCTGACACGCACCGGCGGAAGCCGTCTGGGCCCGCGCGCACGCTCGCCCCGAGCACCGCCCCGGAGCCTGCGATGGCGAGATCGACGCTCGCCGTGAACGGGCCGTCCGCGCGGACCGAGGGGGTGACGCAGCGGCGGTAGATGGCGTCGATGCCCTGGTTCACGGTCGCGGCGACCTCAGCGCCGGTCAGCCGGCGCTCGCCGCCGCCGCGCGTCACGTCGCCGAGATCGACCGGCTGGTTCATGGCGGCCTCGTAGCTGCCGGCGGTCTCGGTGGTCCGGCTCGGCGCGTCATGGGTCGTGTCGCGCCGGCCCCGCCGGGCGCGCCGCGCGGGCGCGTCGAGCAGGTCCGCGGTGCCGTGGATCGAGATCTGTCCCGGGCGATAGCGCTCGCCGCTCGCCGCCGGCGCCTGGCGGGTCGCGGTGTCGTCGGCGCGGGTCAGCAGGAAGACCGCTCCGGCGGCGACGAGGGCGAGCAAGACGATCGCTCCGGCGGCGCCCTTCGCGAGGCCCGTGCGCTTTTCGGCCCGGCGCGCGGACGCGACCGCGGTCTGCTGCGCCGCCTCGGCCGCTCTCGCTTGAAAGTGCGCGGCGAACTCGGCGAAACCTCGCGTCGACTCGACCTTCGACCGGGACCGCGTGTCCAGGTTGAAGAGGACGTGCTCGCCGAGCACCTCGCCGCGGGCGACCCGCTCGACGACGTCGCGTCCGGAGAAGGGGCCGTGGTCGACGCCGTCCTTGACCACGAGCCATCGGGGCGCGTCGTCGCGCTCGATGTGGTCGAGGGCTGCCTCGAGCGTCCCCCGCGGCGGGTCGGGCGGCGGTGGGCTCGACACGGACCCCGGCCGGAGGCTGGCGACGTCGATCGCGACGTCGAGCGACTCGATGGACGAGCGGTTCGCCCGCAAGGACGGGGGGCGTGTCGCGTGGTGGTCGTCGTCGGGGTAGGCCTCGGCCATGGTCGTCGTGACCGGGTTCCGACCGGCCGGCGTCTCAGGACGGCCTCAAGCTAGCAGCCGCTCGCCGAGCCCGACAACCTCAGCGCGGCCGGGCGCGCTCCACGACGAGCGCGCGCTCGTGGTACTCGGTCCCGTCGAGCGCCTCGATGAGCGCGTCGGCGAGACCCGGGGCCACCTCGACGAACGCGTGTCGCTCTCGGACGCGGATCTTGCGCACCGCGTCCGCGTCGACGTCCGCGCGCTCGACGACCAGGTCGCGGAGAGTTGGCACGCGCACTCCGTCTTTGCGGCCGAGGTTCACGTAGAGCGTCTCCCACGCCTCGGCGTCGGGCGCGGGGCTCGCCTCGGCGGCGTCGCCCGCCTCGAGCCCCGCAGCGCCGGCCTCGGCGGCACCGCCGGGCTCGTCCTCCGCGTCATCCGCGATGTCCGCGTCGTCCGGCGTCTCCTCGATGTCGTCCGTCTCCGTCTCGCGCTCGGCGACCTCGGCGGGAGCACCGCGCGTCCGGCGGACGGCCGCGGCCTCCTCGGTCACCTCCTCCGACGTGCCGTGCAGCCCGAAGAACGAGTCGAGCAGGCCACCGAGCAGGCGCTCTGCGTCCGGGTGGGTGAGCAGCCGCCGCGCGACCGCCAGCTCCATCTCGCTCGGGCGCTCGGGGAACGCCGCCTCGAGCATCGCGATGCGGTCCGTCTCGATCCGGGTCTGCGCCGCGCCCGCGCTCGGCAGCGAGCGCTCGACCGGGAAGATCTTGTACTGGAGTCGCAGGTAGTACAGCCGCCCGAGGTCTTGCGGGCTCACGAGCGTCAGCGCCGTTCCCGTGCGACCCGCCCGCCCCGTCCGTCCCGTGCGGTGGACGTACTGCTCGATGTGCTCGGGCAGCGAGAAGTTCACCACGTGCGTCAGGTGCGAGATGTCGATGCCGCGCGCCGCCACGTCGGTCGCGACGAGGTAGCGGATGGCGCCCTTGCGAGTGCGCGCCATCACCTTCTCGCGCTCGCCCTGGGGCAGGTCGCCGTTCAGCCAGTCCGCGTTGAACCCGGCCTGCTGGAGCGCGTGGGCGACCTGCTGGGTCTCCGCCTTGGTGTTGCAGAAGACGATCGCGGACTCCGGGTCCTCGATCTCGAGGATCTGCACGAGGTCGCGGCTGCGCGCGAGGCCGCTCACCAGGTAGATGAAGTGTGACACCCCGAGGGCGCCCACCGCGTCGCCGGAGAGCGTCACGAAGCGAGGTTCGTGCATGTGCCGCTCGGCGATGCGCTGCACCGGGCGGTCGATCGTCGCCGAGTAGAGCAGGGTCTGCCGCTGCTCGGGGAGCCGCTCCATGATCGCGTTCAGCTCCTTCGCGAACCCCATCGAGAGCATCTCGTCGGCCTCGTCGAGGACGAACACTCGCAGCCCCGACACGTCGAGCGTGCCTCGCCGCAGGTGGTCGAGGACGCGCCCCGGCGTGCCACAGACGATCTGCGCGCCGCGCTCGAGCGCGCGGATCTGCTTGTCCATCGGCGCGCCCCCGTAGATGGCGACCGTGTGCATGTCCTGGTGCTGCGCGAGCTTCTCGATCTCGCGCGCGCTCTGCAGGGCGAGCTCGCGGGTCGGGGCGAGGATGAGCGCTTGCACGTAGGGCTTCGGGTCGACGAGGCGGTCGACGATCGGGATGCCGAAGGCGCCCGTCTTCCCGGTGCCGGTCCGCGCCTGGACCATGAGGTCTTCGCCGGCGACGGCCGGGGCGAAGCTCTCGGCCTGCACCGGGGTCGGGTCGTCCCACCCCATCGCGGCGATGGCGTCGAGGGTCGGGCGGCTGATGCCGAGCGACTCGAAGGTCGTCGGCGTGGAGGGCGAGTCGGTCGGTGCGGTCTGTGTCGAGGTCATGGTGAGGGTGGCTCGGGGTGTGCCGCTCGCAGCGCGGCGATCGCGCGGTCGAGCTCGGCGAGCTCGGCGGCGTCTTCGCGGTCGTAGCGGGTGAGGGAGGTCTCGAGGCGGTAGCGTAGCCGCCCGAGGAGGCGATAGGGGTGCTCCGGGCAGCGCGGGCGGAGGGCGAGGTAACGCTCGTCCCAGCCGCCGAGGCTGCGCTCGAGCGAGGCGGTCGACCCTGCGCCGTGGGGCGTCGTGACCTGGGTCTTCGTGAGGTGCATCAGCTCGTCGCGCAGGGTCGCGAGGCCCTCGGCGCAGTCCGGGCCGATGGCTGCGGCCGCCGCGGGGTCCACCTTCCGGAAGAACACCTGGCGGATCACCGACGACAGGCCGACGATGGACACGTAGACGAGCAGCACGACGTACGCCGCGAGCGCGATCCGCCGGCCGAGCTTTCCGCTTGTGTCATCGGGCGTTCGGGCTCGCATCGAGCCTCCGGCGTTCGTGCGTCGAAGAGGGCGTGTCAGGGCGGCGCGCCACGGGCGACAGGGTAGCTCAGCGGTCATGCGGAGGGTCAAGCGGGCGCGGCGAGCCTCGCGCCCCCGCGCCGGCGTCGTCCGCCTCGGCGGGCCGCGGCGCGCGCGCGGTGG
>JAGQJE010000315.1 GCA_020430775.1 Myxococcales bacterium | reverse complement strand
CGGAGGGGCCGGACGATCTCGCGACCGAGCTCAAGGCGGTGCTCGCCCGAGGCGAGCTACCGTGCGTCGGCGCGACGACGGAGGCGGAGTACCGCAAGCACGTCGAGCGCGACCCGGCGCTCGCGCGGCGCTTCTCGCCGGTGTACGTCGAGGAGCCTTCGGCCGAGGCGACCGTCGCGATCCTGCACGGCGTCGCGCCCCGCTATGAGCTCCACCACGCGGTCGCGTACGAGCCGGAGGCCATCGAGGCCGCGGTCGATCTCTCGGTGCGCTATCTGCCGGATCGGACGCTGCCCGACAAGGCGGTCGGCGTGCTCGATCTCGCCGCCGCGCGGGTCCGCAGGCGGGGCGGTCAGGTCGTCGGGCGGGACGCGGTAGCGCGCGTCGTCGCTGAGCTCGGGCGGGTGCCACTCGACCGGCTCCTGCTGGCGGACGCCGAGCGGCTCCTCGCCCTCGAGGGGGAACTCGCCGCGCGCGTCGTCGGCCACGAGGCCTCGATGACGCGCATCGCGGACGCGCTCCGCAAGGGCGCCGCGGGCTTTCGCGGCGCGCGCCCGCTCGCGACCTTCCTGCTGCTCGGGCCGACCGGTGTGGGCAAGACCGAGACGGCGAAGGCGATCAGCGACGTGTACTACGCGGGGATGCCTATGACCCGCATCGACATGAGCGAGCTGAGCGAGCCTCACGGCGTGGCGCGGCTGCTCGGCTCACCGCCCGGCTACGTCGGCCACGACGAAGGCGGCCAGCTCACCGAGCCCGTCCGCCGGCGCCCGTATCAGCTCGTCCTGCTCGACGAGATCGAGAAGGCCCACCCGGACGTGATGCTCGCGCTCTTGCCGCTGCTCGACGAGGGACGGCTGACGGACGGCCGCGGCCGGACGGTGTCCTTCCACAACACGATCATCGTGATGACCTCGAACCTCGGCGCGCACGGGGCGCCCCGCATAGCGCCGGCGATCGGCTTCGGCGCGGCCGGCGCCGATCGCACGCCGCGCGACGCGACGCACGACGATGAGGCGGCGCGCGTGCTGGCCGAAGCGCGTCGTTCGCTCCCACCCGAGCTGTGGAACCGCATCGACGAGCCGCTGCACTTCGGCGCGCTGAGCGAGGCGGAGGTCGGCGTCATCGCGCGGCGGATGCTCGCGGCGCTCGGCGATCGCGTCGAAGAGGCGCACGGGTTGCGGCTCGCGGTCGACGAGAGCGCGATCGAGGCCCTGGTCGCCGCTGGCGGCTTCGACCCGAAGCTCGGCGCGCGGCCGATGCGCCGTACGGTCGGCCGGCTCGTCGAGGCGCCGCTCGCGGAGGCCATCCTCGGGCAGCGCTACGCGCGAGGCGCCACCATTCGCCTCGTCGGTGACGGCGACGTGGTGCGCCTACAGGTGAGCGACGGCGTCGAGGCGGCCGAGTGAGCCCGCGCCGCGGTCAGCCGCCCCGGACGGGCGCGCGCAGCGCCGCCTCGATCGCCTCGCACTGCGCGTCGCCGAGGCCCGCCTCTCGCGCACAGCGCAGGATCGTCGGGACGATCGCGTCGTAGGCCGGCAGCGCCTCGGGCGCGCTCCGAGCGAGGGCGGCGCGGTGGGCCGCGACGGTGTCCGCGTCGCCGCGCACCACGGGGCCGGTGAGCGCCGCGGGGAGCCCGAGGCGCTCGATGTGACCGGCGACGGTCCGGAGCAGGGCGCCGAGCGCGGCTTCGGCCTCGCGCCGCTCGACGCCGAGGCGGAGGAGCGTCTCGACGCCCGCGTACGCGAGGCCGGCCGTCCCGTTCGCGACCAGCGCGGCGGCGGCGTGGTACGCCGGCCCCGGGATCTGCGCGGGCGCTTCGACGACGACGGGCGTCGCGCCGCACGCCGCCGCGAGCG
>JAGQJE010000050.1 GCA_020430775.1 Myxococcales bacterium | reverse complement strand
GCGCTCCGGGGTTGGTTCGTCCGGGTCAGCCCTGAGCGGCGCAACGGTCGCGCCAGCGGTGGCTGTCACGCCCCTTGCGCCTTGGGGGGGCATGACCCGAACGAACCAACCCCTCCGCGCTCTCGAAGTCTCTCACGCCATGCTCGACGCGATCGCACCGCTGGTCGGCCGCATCGCCGAGCACGACCGCTCGCTCTCAGACCAGCTCCGGCGGGCCGCACAGAGCGTGACGCTCAACCTCGCCGAGGCCACCGGCCACCGCGCCGGCAACCGCCGGCTGCGCCTCGAGTCAGCGCTCGGCTCCACCTACGAGACGCGCGCCGCCCTCCGGGTCGCACGCACCTGGGGATACGTCCCCGCCGAACAGACCGACCCGGCGCTCACCCTCGCGGACCGCGTCGCCGCCATGACCTACCGCCTCCTGCACCCCCGGCCCTGACCGGGCCGGCGCCCCGCGCCGGCGTCCGTGTCCGTGCCCGAGTCCGCGCCTGCGCCCGTGCCCGAGTCCGAGTCCGAGTCCGTGCCCGTGCCCGAGTCCGTGTCCGTAACCGTGACCGAGTCCGATTCCGTGCCCGTGTCCGAGCCGGAGTCCGAGTCCGTGTCCGTGACCGTGTCCGTGACCGTGACCGTGCCCGTGCCCGTGCCCGTGACCGCGCCCGTGCCCGCTCCCGACCCCGCTCCCGCGGCAGACCGTCACTCGGTCACGCGTTCGTGTAGGTCGGTGTCTCGCTCGGCGCCGCGTCGACGCCGACGGCGGCCTGGACCGAGGGGAAGCCGTCCGCCTGCGCGTGCGCCCACAACCCCCGCGCGAGCCGGCTCGGCAAGAGCGGCCCCTCGTAGATGAACGCGGTGTAGAGCTGCACGAGGGTCGCGCCGGCGCGGATCCGCGCCCAGGCATCCGAGGCGCTCTCGAGGCCGCCCGCGCTGACCAGCACGAGCCGGTCGCCGACCCGTCGGCGCAGGCGCACGAGCACCTCGACGGACCGCTCGCGCAGCGGGGCGCCGCTCAGACCGCCGGCGCCGCAGCGAGCGACCCGCTCCGCCGGCGAGCGCAGGCCCTCGCGCGCGACGGTCGTGTTGGTCGCGATGATGCCGTCGAGGCCGAGCTCGAGCGCGAGGTCCGCGACGGCGTCGATGTCCTCGTCGGCGAGGTCGGGCGCGATCTTCACGAGCAGCGGGACGCGTCGGCCAGGCGTGACCTCGTCGAGCGTCTCCCGGACCGCGGCGAGCAGCGGCCGCAGCTTGTCCACCGCCTGCAGGTCGCGGAGCCCCGGCGTGTTCGGCGAGCTGACGTTCACGACAAAGTAGTCCGCGTGCGGCCCGAGCACGCGCGTGCTCGCGCGGTAATCGTCGATGGCCCCCGCCGGCTCGACGATCTTGGTCTTGCCGACGTTCACGCCGACGGCGGTGCGCCGCGGGCGGGTGCGCGGCCCGAGCGGAGCGGCCGAGCTGAGGCGCGAAAGGCGCAGCGCCGCCGCGTCGGCGCCGTCGTTGTTGAAGCCCATGCGGTTGATGAGCGCGCGGTCCTTCGGGAGGCGGAACAGCCGCGGGCGCGGGTTGCCGGGCTGCGGCCGCGCCGTGAGCGTCCCGACCTCGACGAAGCCGAAGCCGAGCGCGCCGAGCGCCTCGAACCCGACCGCGTCCTTGTCGAAGCCCGCCGCGAGCCCGATCGGCGTCGGAAAGTCGACGCCGAACGCGCGCATCCGCAGGCCCTCGACGGCCGGCACGAGCTGACCGCGGAGGAGCGCGCGCACACCGGGCAGCGCGCAGACCACGCGCAGCGCCCCAAAGCTCAGGCGGTGCGCCAGCTCCGGAGGGAGCAGGTAGAGCAGCGGACGGACCAGCCGATACACCGGCGCCTCGCCTGTCACCGGGCCAGCGATGACCAGACGGCGTCGTCGGCGAGGCGCGCCGCGATGTCTACATCGAACGCGCGACCGATGGGCGCGAGGTGCTCGGCGTTGCTCGCGTGCACCGCGCGGAGCGCCTCGCGGCAGGCGGCGACGCCGGCGGGGGTCATCCTGCCGAGCGGCGGCCGGAAGGTCGCCTCGATCATCCCGAGCCCGGCCATCATGGTCTTCACGGGCACGGGGTTCCGGAACTTGTCGCGCACCTGCACGCGCCGTCCGTCCGGCAACGCGCGCTCTGATGGAGCGACGACGGTGACGAGCGCGATCAGCGGCTGCAGCTCGGTCGCGAGGCGCGCCGCGACGTCCCCCTCGCCTGCCCGCTCCGCCGCGACGAGCCGGTGCATCGACGCCGGCACGATGTTCGACACGACGCTGACGACGCCCGCGGCGGTGATGCGCGCGTCCTGCATCATCGGGAGGGTCATCGGGTCGTCGCCGGACAAGATGGCGAGCGCCTCGCCGCTGAGCGTGCGCGTGCGGCGCATGCGGTCGAGGTCGCCGGTCGCCTCCTTGACGGCCGGCACGCGCACCGGGTCTTGCAGGTGCAGCAGCGCGAGATCCTCCGCGCCGAGCGCACACCCGCTGCGGCCCGGGATGACGTAGGGGACGATCGGGAGATCCGGGACTGCCGAGAGCACACGCTCGTAGTACTCGGTGCGAAGCTCGAGCGAGCTCGGGCCGTTGTAGTAGCAGTCGACGAGGAGCGCCGCGGACGCGCCTGACCTGCGGGCGTGCTCGGTGCCGCGGATGGCCTCGGCCGTGTTGTTGCTCCCGGTGCCGGCGAGCACCCCGACGCGGCCGTCGGCCGCTTCGATCGAGCGGTGGATGACGCGGTCGTGCTCTTTCCACGGAAGCGTCGGCGACTCGCCGGTGGTTCCGCACGGCAAGATGCCGTCGATCCCTTCGCGGATCTGGAAGTCGATGAGGCGCGAGAGCCGCGGCACATCGAGCGCGCCATCGACCGAAAACGGCGTCACGAGCGCGGTCCAGGCGCCGCTTGGCTCGAACCGGATCGTCATAGCGGCCGAGCGTAGCAGCACCCCGCTACCACGCATACGGCCGACGCGCGGGCCGGGCGCGGTGAGACACCTAGCGCCACGCCCCCACTCGACCCCGCGCCAGCCCCGCCCCCGCGGCAGTGCCCAACCCGTTCCCGTTCCCGTTCCCGTTCCCGATTCGTGGGAAGCAACTCCTCAGGCCGGCTACGGCCCACTACATGATGTGGTCGACGACGGTCGGTGGCCACGATATGTTGTGGTGCCTCCCGTCGACATCGAGTTGCTTCCCACGAATCGTTCCCGTGCCCGACCCCGATCCCGCGCCCGATCCCGATCCCGAGCCCGCTCCCGTTCCCGACCCCGATCCCGCGTCCGTGCCCGTTCCCGCGCCCGCGCCCGTGCCCGCGCCCGCACCCGCTCCCGCTCCCGCCCCCGCCGCGCTCCGCGCGGCCCCGGCTCGTCCCGCGTGGGCCTCAGAGATCGTACGCGCGATGGTAGTCGCCGAAACGCTCCCGCACGCCGCCCTCGGTGAGGCCGAACTCCCCGAGCGTGTACTCGTGAACGCCGTGCACGTCCTTGGGGTGCCGCTCGAGGTGCTCCTCGATGCGCTGCCGCACCATCGGGCGCCAGCGCATGCCGAAGTGCTTGTATACCCGGCGCACCGTGCCGACCGGATCGGCCATGAGGTCCGGGTAGCGCACGTCGCAGATGCGCGCTGGATCGACGCGCTCACGCACGCGCGCGACGCGATCGAGCGCCGCGCGGTAATGCTCCGACCAGAACGCGCCGATCTCGGTCTCGTCGAGGGCGTGCGCCATCGGGCGGGCCATCACGCTCGTCAGGCTGCAGCTCGACCCGAGCGACTGCACTACGTTCCGGTGGGTATAGACCACGCGCGCGTCGGGATAGGTGCGCAGCAGCGCGTCGAGGTGCCACGTGTGGTAGGGACATTTGAGCACCCACGGCATCGGCGCCGCGCGATCCGTGAGGAGCTGGAGCTGCCGCTTGTGCAGCGCGTAGGCGTCGTCGAGGTCGTCGTCGAGCAGGCGCCGCGCGTAGTCGAACGTGACGAACGAGATCGGCGCCATGCTGTTGACCATCGCGTGCTCGAGCAGGAAGAGGCACTCCTCCGGCGAGTCCGCGGTGATGAAGTGCACCTGCCGCTGGTCGGGCACCAGCGCGCGGCTGAGCGCGAGATAAGCGCCCGTCTGCGCGCGGCGGCGGGCGCGGTCGAGGCGCTCGTTGTCGTAGTACGGCGCGGGGTACCACATCTCCCACGTCCGCGGCGCGCGGTGATCGTCGTCGAACGAGAGCAAGTTGTGCAGCAGCGTGGTCCCCGAGCGATAGAACCCGACGACGACCAGCGGCGCTGCGACCGGCACCTCCGCGAGCGACGGATCCTGCCGCAACGCCTCGATGAGGCGCAGACGGTTCGCGAGCCGCCGCCGAAAGTACAGGTGCATCGCCATGATCCCGCCGGGGCTCAGGCGGTCGTTGTCGATGACGTCGTCGAGCATCGAGCGCAGGCGCGCACGAAACCGGCCGCCGCCCCACTCGTGGAGCTTCACGTCGCGCTCGGCGCCACTGAGCATCGCGCGCTCGGTCAGCAGCCGCCGGTGCAGGAGCCGGCGGACCGAACGAGCCACCTCGTCGACCGGCTTCGAGGGCGAGGGTTGCGTCATCTGGGCACGTCTCATTCCCCAGGTCGCGCGCCGCGGGAGGCGACGCTCACACACGCAGTGAACCGCGGGAGCGCGGATCGTTGCAACTTTACCAGGCGTCAAGCGCCCGCCGAAGCGCCGCTCGGGCGTCCGGCCACCGAACGCCCGCGACCGCACGCCGGGCGGCCGACTTGACGCGGGCGGCAAATCTGACGAGCTTCCGCGCGCATGGCCGCCGTCGTCGCGATCTTCGTCCTCGCTTGTTTTGCGCTCGGGTATCGGTTCTACGCGCGCTTCATCGGCGAGCGCATCTACCGCGACGACGAGGACATTGAGACGCCGGCGCACGCGCTCGAGGACGGCCAGGACTTCGTCCCGACGCAAAAGCACATCCTGTTCGGCCACCACTTCACGTCCATCGCGGGCGCCGCGCCGATCATCGGCCCGTGCGTCGCGGCCTACTGGGGCTGGCTCCCGGCGCTCGTGTGGGTGGTGCTCGGCACGATCTTCATGGGCGCCGTCCACGACTTCGGTGCGCTCGTCGTGAGCGTCCGCGAGAAGGGCCGCTCGGTCGCCGACATCGCCGACTCGGTGATGGGCCCCCGCGCTCGGCTCATGTTCCTGTGCTTCGTCGTCCTGCTGATCTGGCTCGTGCTCGCGGTGTTCGCGATGGCCATCGCCGGCTTGTTCGTCTCGATGCCCTCGAGCGTGCTGCCGATCAACATCGAGATCGTCCTCGCCGTCATCGTCGGCCTGCTCATCTACAAGAAGGGCGTGCCCGCGCTGTGGCCGTCGATCGTCGCGGTCACCATCATGTACCTCTTCGTCTGGGTCGGCACGATCATCCCCATCGACTTCACGAAGTGGGGCGTCTCGACGGTCGCCGCGACCCGCGGCTGGGTGGTCTTCCTCTTCGTGTACTCGGCGATCGCGAGCCTGTTGCCGGTCTGGGCGCTACTCCAGCCGCGCGACTTCATCAACAGCCACCAGCTCTTCGTCGGCCTCGGCGTGCTCTTCCTCGGGCTCATCGTCGCCCACCCGCACTTCGACGCGCCCGCGATCCGGCCGCCCGAGGCAGGCGCGCCACCGCTCTTTCCGCTGCTCTTCGTGACGGTCGCCTGTGGCGCGATCAGCGGCTTTCACGGGCTCGTGTCCTCCGGGACGACCTCGAAGCAGCTCGACCGCATGCGGGACGCGCGCCCCATCGGCTACGGCGCGATGCTCGGCGAGGGGTCGCTCGCGCTCGCGTCGACCATGGCGGCGGTCGCCGGGGTCGGGCTCGTGGGCGCGTGCGCGCTCCCGGGCCAGGGCGCCGTCCCGTCGCTGAGCTGGCACCTCTACTACGACACGTGGGCGCACGCGGGCGCGAACAAGGCCTCGGCGTTCGTGCTCGGCGGCGGCGCCTTCTTGGAGGCGCTCGGCTTCCCGGCGGACATCTCGCAGACGGTCATGGCCGTGCTCGTCATCTCGTTCGCCGCGACGACCCTCGACACGGCCGCGCGTATCCAGCGCTTCATCCTCGCGGAGCTCGGGCAGGCGACGCGCATCCGGCCGCTCGAGAACCGCTACGTCGCGACCGTCGTCGCGATCGTCCCCGCGATGGCGCTCGCATTCGGGCAGACCACCGACCCCGCGAGCGGCGAGGCGAAGGCGCTCGGGTGGGTGCTCTGGCCCATCTTCGGCGCGAGCAACGAGATGCTCGCGGCGCTCACGCTGATGGTGCTCTCGCTGTACTTCTGGCTGCGCAAGCGGCCGGTGCTCCCGCTGCTCTTGCCCATGCTGATCGTGACCGCAGTGAGCATCGCGGCGCTGTTCGGCAAGCTGCAGCAGTTCCTCGCGTCCGGCCACCACGTGCTCGCCGGCCTCGCGTTCGTGCTGCTGATGATGACCGGGTGGATGCTCTTCGAGGGCATCAGCGCGGTCCGGCGGCACCGCGGCGCGCGCGCGGCGGCGGGCTGAGGCGGCGCGGGCCGACCGCGGCTCAGGCGCCGGCGGCGCGGAGCATGAAGAAGATCACCACGCCGGTGATCGAGACGTAGAGCCAGACCGGCAGGGTGAAGCGCGCGATGCGGCGGTGCGCGCGGTACCGGCCGCGGAGCGCGAAGTAGAACGTCACCAACACGAGCGGCAGGAGCGCCGCCGACAGCACGATGTGGCTGATGAGGATGGTGAAGTACACGGCGCGGATGGGGCCGACCCCCGTGTAGTGCGTGTCGCCGTGGGCGTAGTGATACACCACGTAGCCGGCGAGGAAGAGCAGCGAGACGCCGAACGCCGAGACCATCAGGCGCTTGTGCAGCGCGCGGTTGCCGCCGCGGATGGCGCGCCAGCCGGCGATCAGCAGGGCCGCGGCGATCGCGTTCAAGGTAGCGTTCAGCGCCGGGATGAAGCTGAGGTTCGCGTGGCCTGCCCCGCCCTGCCGCACGAAGAGCAGCCAGCTCAAGAACGCGAGCACGGCGAACGAGACGACGCCGCTGAACGCGACGAACCCCCGGTCCTGGGTCTCGGTCGACATCGGCGGCAACGTACCAGCTCATCGCTCGGGCGCCCGCCGGCGACCCCGCCTCGGTGGGCGCTCAGACCGCCGCGTCGAACGCTGCGAGGACCTCGGGTACCTCCTCGAGCGCGTTCGCGTAGTGCGGCGACAGGCGCAGCGCGCCGTCCGGCAGCGAGCACGCGACGCCGCGCGCCGTGAGCGCCGCTTGGAGCGCGGGGCCGTCGACGCCGAGCGGCGGCTCGAGCGCGAGGATGCCCGAGCGACCCTCTGGAAAGGGCGTGCGAAGCGACCGAAACCCGCGTTCGGTGAGCGGACGCTCGAGCCGATCGAGGTAGGCGCCGACGTGCGCGAAGACCGCGGCCGGATCGAGCGCGGAGAGCATCGTCAGCGCGGCCTCGAGCCCCGCGTACGCGAGGGTCGCGCGGCCGGCGCCCTCGACGAAGTCCGCGCGCCGGCGGACGGGGCGCGCGTAGTCGAGGCGCCCCGGGCCGAGGCTCAAGAAGTCGAAGGCGTGCTCGACGCTCGCCCACCCGGCGAGCCTCGGGACGAGCTCCGCGAGGCGCGAGGGCGCGATGTAGAGGAGGCCCGCGGCCTCCGGCCCGAGCAGCCACTTGTGCGACGACCCGGCGACGAAGTCCGCCCCGCCGACCTCGAACGGGACCATCCCGAGCGCCTGCGCCACGTCGACGAAGAGCGCCGCGCCGTGGGCGTGCGCCCGGGCGGCGAGCGCCTCGACGGGCATCCGCAGCCCGGAGCGGTACTGAACGGCGCTCACCGCGACGAGCCGGACGCGGCCGCCCTCGAGCGCGGCGTCGACCGCCGCGAGCCCCTCGTCGTGCGAGCGGTGGAAGGGCTCGAGCGGGACGAAGACGGGCTCGACGCCGAAGGTCTCGGCGGCGCGCAGCCACGGCGTCACGTTCGCCGGAAACTCGCCGTCGAAGAGCACGACGCGATCGCCCGGCGCCCACGCGAGGCCGTAGGCGACGTGTAGGACGCCGGTGGTCGTGCTCGACACCAGGCCGACCTCGTCCGGCGCCGCGCCGAGCAGGGCCGCGAGCTGCGCGCGCACGCGGTCGAGCCCCGCGGAGACCGCCGGGAACGCGCCGGTCCCCTCGCGCGCCATGAGGTCCACGCGGGCCGCGATCGCGTCACACACCGGCGCCGACAGCGGCGCCTGGCTCGCGTGGTTCAGGTACGCGAACGACGTGAGCTTCGGGAAGTGCGTGCGTGCGCCGATGCTCGGGATTGCTCCGCTCGGGTGCCCCTGCGCGGTCATGCGCCCTCGCCCTCCCGGCCGGCGTCCCCGGCATCGCCGCCGTCGTCGGCGGGGCTCGCCTCGCGCAGCGTGAAGAGCGGCGCGCCGCGCGCGACGTCGTCCCCGTCCTCGACGAGGACCGCGGTGACCGTCGCGGCGGCGGGCAGCCCCTCGCCGCCGTACGTCACACGCGTGAAGGTCTTCATCACCTCGAGCAGCGCGACGGCCTCCCCCGCGCGCAGCACCTGGCCGCGCTCGACGAAGGGTGGCTGGTCCGGCGAGGGGCGGAGGTAGATCCGACCGCTCATGGGCGCGACGAAGGCGAGGCCCGACGCCGCCTCGCCCGCGCGCCTCGCCGGCGCGTCCTGGGCGGCTTCGTGCGCCGCGTCGCCGCCCCGGCCGGCCTCGGCGCGGCCTACCGACCTCCGCACGAGGACGCTCAGGTCGTGCAGCGACCAGATGCGATGGTTCTTGATGCGCCGGGAGCCCGCGCCTTGGTAGGCCATCTCGACGAGCGCCGCGAGCCATGGCCGGAGCTCCGCCGGCCGCACCAGCTCGTCGGTGTCGAGCTGGGCCGCGGCGACGTACGGGTCCATGTCGGCCTCGATTCGCGCCTCGACCTCCGCCATCCCGCGCTCGATCTCGGCGCGCTCGTCGGGGTCCTCGGTCTCGATGGCGAAGTCGTCGTCGAGCTTCGTGTTGTAGGTCGCGATCGCGAGGGTGCGACCCTCCATCACGCTGAGCCGGGACATCGGCGTCGAGAGCTGCACGACCGGATCGTAGGGCAGCCCCGCCATCGCGTAGTACCCGGCGCCGCTCGCCTTGCGCAGGAGCACCGTGAACATCGGCGTCGTGTTGGTCGTGTTCGTGTAGATGAGGCTCGACCCGTACGCGAGCAGGCCGCGGCGCTCCGCTTCGTAGCCGATGTCGAAGCCCGCGATGTCCTGCAGCCAGATGAGCGGCAGCCCGTCGTCGTTGCACGCGCGGCTGAACGCGCTGATCTTCGCGATGCCGTCCCGGTACAGCGTCCCGCCCGGGCGCACCTCACCGGGCCGATCGGGGTCGTCGAGCAGCCCCTGGCGGTTGATCACGAACCCCGCGTACAGCCCCGCGACCCGCCCGACGCCGCAGATCATCTCACGGCCGACGTCCGGCAGAACCTCCCAGAACAGGCTCGCGTCGCAGAGGCGGGCGAGGACCTCGTGCGCGTCGTAGCCCTCGCGCCGATCGAGCGGCAAGAGCCCCTCGAGGTCCGAAGACGCGAACGCCGGATCCATCGGTGCGGCGTCGCCGCGGTAGTACGGGGCCGCCGAGGACGGCAGGCGCGCGACCTCGCGACGCAGGCAGGTGAGCAGCGTCCGGTCGTCGGGCACGCGGACGTCGGCGCAGCCCGACTGGTGCACGTGCACCTCGGGGCCGCCGATGTCGAGCGAGGTAATCTGCTCGCTCTTCGCGCCTTTGAGCAGCGCCGCCCCGGCGATGACCATGTACGCCTGCTCGGTCATGTAGACCCGGTCGCTGATGATCGGCATGTAGCCGCCGCCGGCGATGCAGTCCCCGAACACGCCGGCGATCTGCGGCACGCCCGCGTCCGACAGCAGGCTGTTCATCGCGAAGATGTGCCCGGCGCCGCGCGCGCCCGCGAAGCTCCGGCGCTGCTCCGGGAGGAAGAGCCCGCTGCAGTCGACGAGGTAGATCGTCGGCACGCGCAGGCGGAGCGCCATCTGCTGGGCCCGCTCGATCTTCTCCGGTGTACGGGGCCACCACGCGCCCGAGGCGACCGTGTTGTCGTTCGCGATGACCATGCACAGCCGGCCCTCGACGCGCGCGAAGGCCGTCACCACGCCCGCCGCCGGCGAGTGGAGCTTCCCAAACCGCTCGCCGTAGTTGACGAACGTACCCACCTCGAAGAGCTCGTCGCCGTCGTCGCGGAGCAGGTCGATCCGCTCGCGCGCCGTGAGCTTGCCCTTGTCGTGGACACGGCCGATGTACTTGTCGCCCCACCCTGCGCGCACCTCCTCGCGGCGGGCACGGAGCGTCTCGAGCCGCGGGGCGAGCGCGTCTCGGTGAGCGGCGAAGGTTCGGTCGTCGACGGCCGCGGCGCGCGGGCGCCCGATGGGTCGCAGGGGCACGTGTGCCATCAGCGCGCCTCCCGCGGGTCCGCGCGCGCGGCGCTCCCGTCCTCGGGCGGCCAGCCCGGGATCGTCTGGTTGTCGTAGCGGTTGTCCGCGAACGCGCTCGAGCGGAGGATCGCCTGGTGCATCGCCGCGGTGGTCGGCACGCCCTCGCAGCGCAGCGCAGCGAGCGCGTCCAGCATGCGCGCGATGGCCGCCGCGCGGTCAGGGGCGCGCACGACGACCTTGCACAGCAAGCTGTCGTAGAAGGGCGGCACCTCGTACCCGGCCTCGACATGGGTGTCGACGCGGACGGCGCGGTCTTCGCTCGCGGGGAGCTCCCAGGTGGTAATCCGCCCGGGCGCCGGCGCGAAGCCACGCGCCGGGTCCTCCGCGTTGATGCGACACTCGATCGCGTGCCCCTCGAGGCGCAGGTCCTGCTGCGCGAACGACAGCGGGTGCCCCGCCGCGACGCGGATCTGTTCGGCGACCAGATCGACGCCGCTGCGCAGCTCGCTCACCGTGTGCTCCACCTGTAGTCGCGTGTTCATCTCCATGAACCGCAGGGTCCCGCTCGCGTCGAGGAGCATCTCCATCGTCCCGGCGCCGACGTACCCGATGGCGCGCGTCGCGCGCACGGCGGCGTCGAGCGTGCGGGCGAGCTCATCCGGGGCGACCACGATCGCGGGGCTCTCCTCGATGAGCTTTTGGTGGTTGCGCTGGACGGTGCAGTCGCGCTCGCCGAGGTG
>JAGQJE010000314.1 GCA_020430775.1 Myxococcales bacterium | reverse complement strand
CAGGCCACGCTGCCGCGACGTCGACATGAACATGCCCCGACGATCGCATCCCCGATCCCTCAAGTCGATCCTTTGCAGCCCCAGACCCCGAGTTACTTCCCACGAATCGATCCCGATCCCGATCCCGCTCCCGCTCCCGACCCCGCTCCCGACCCCGCTCCCGACCCCGCGCCGAAGCCGAACCCCCCACCCCACGCGCTCCGCCCCCTTCCAGCGGCACCGGGTGGTCTCGACTTGCCGCGGAGCGGTACCCTGCACGCGTAGAGTCTTCGGCTCGCCCCGTGCGGGCGGGACCCTCGGGAACGCTGCGCAGTGAAGCTCATCCGACTGATTCTCAGCGACCTGCACCTCGCCACGGGCGCCCGCCCGGGACAGCTCAACCCGCTCGAAGACTTCTTCTGCGACGACCGCTTCGCCGAGCTGCTCGCCCACTACGACGCGCTCGCCGGCGACACGATGGGCGTCGAACTCATCTTGAACGGCGACATCTTCGATCTGCTCAAGGTGAAGATCGGCGGCGCGTGGCCGCTCGAGATCACCGACGCCATCGCGGTCGACAAGCTGCGCCAGTGCCTCGAGGGGCACCCGGTTTTTACCCGCGCAATCCGCGACTTCCTCGCGTCTTCACCGAAGCACCGCCTGACGTACATCCCCGGCAACCACGACCTCGACCTCTGGTTCCCCGGCCCGCAGGCGCTGCTGCGGCGCTACGTCGCGCCCGGCGACGCGGCCGAGCGGGTCCGCTTCATCACCGGCTCTGACACGTACTACCTGCCCGAGGGCATCCAGATCCGCCACGGGCACCAGCTCGAGCGCATCCACCGGGTCGACTACGAGGCGATGACCGAGCGCCGCCGCGATGGCACCGAGGTGCTCACGCTGCCGTGGGGGAGCCTGTGGATCCTCGAGGTCATGAACCCCCTCAAAGAGGCCCGCAGCTACATCGACCGCGTGCAGCCGCTCAGCCGCTTCCTGTGGGGGTCGCTCGTCTTCGACCCCTTCTTCGTCACTCGCTTTCTGTGGCGCTCGACGCTCTACTTCTTCCGGCACCGCGTCTTCAAGCTCGCGGCGTGGCGGGCCCGCTGGCGGATGCTGCCGCGCCTCATCCACGAGGAGCTGACCGAGATGGTGGGCGGCTTCGACGAGCGCGCGATGCGTGCGCTCAGCCGGGTGCGCGGCGTACACACGCTCATCGTCGGACACAGCCACGGCCCGCGCTTTCTGCAGCTCCCTACCGGCAAGATCCTGGTGAACACGGGCACCTGGGTGAAGATGATCAACCTCGACCTCGAGTACCTGGGTCAGGACAGCGGGCTGACCTACGCGGTCATCGAGTACGACGACGAGGGCCGCCCGAGCACGAGCCTGATGCGCTGGCTCGGGACGCACCGCGCGTGTGAGCCCGTGCCCTACCAGGACTGAGCCCCCCGAGGTGGCCACTGGTGCGGGGTCGGGATGGGGTGGGTGCAGGCACGGGATCGGGAGCAGGCACCGGCGCAGGCACGGGACCAGGGCTCGGGCACATCACCGACGCTAACGACGGCACCGCGACGTTGGGTTGAGCCTTGCCCCCGCGCCCCAAGGCAGGCGGCGCGACGCGTCGCAGCGAGGGCCGCATGTACGCCTGCGTGATGTACATGTGACGTAGTTTTTGATGCATGGAGGAACGGCCATGTAGTTCGTGCTCCCGACTCGCGAAAAAAAGCGCTGTGAGGCTCAATCGGGCGCTTCCCTCTTTGAGTTGTTTGGCCGTATCCTGTGCCATGAGCGCGGGTGGATGGGGGCCTGCACGACGCGGCCGCGCTCGTTGCGACGCGTCGCAAGCTCGGTTTGGGGGGGTTCCATGACTGGGTTTCGAAGCATCGGCCGGATGGCCGGGCTGTTGGCGCTGGCGCTCGCGGGCTGTGGCAACGCGGGCCACACGAACGGGGCGAGCGGCGAGGGCTCCGCCCGCCTGACCCTCGACATCAACGGCGTGAACGTCGACCGCGTGGAGTACACCATCAGCGGTGCAGGCTTCACGGACATCGTCGGCACGCTGCCGGTCGTCGACGGCCGCGACCCGCCGGTCTGGGCGTTGATCGCCCACATCCCAGCCGGCCCGAGCCGCACGATCACGCTCCGCGCGTACGACCTGAGCGGCCACGTCCTCTGCGAGGGATCGGCCGTGGTCGACGTCCTCGACGGCCAAACCGTCAAGGTCACGGTCGCGCTCGATTGCGGCACGACGCCGGAAGGTCCCCGCGGCGATGTCGAGGTCGACGGCGAGCTCCACGTCGGTCCGCAAAACCTGTGCCCCGTGCTCCACTCGACCTTCGTCGGCCCTGAGCAGGTCGCCGCCGGCGGCACAGCCGACGTCGAGGTCGTAGCCGGCGACGCGGCGCCTGGCGACCCGGAGGGCGGCGCCCTCACCTACGCGTGGACGGCGACGAGCGGCTCCTTCGCCGACCCGAGCGCCCACGCGACCCAATACACCTGCGACGCAAGCGGCGTGCAGACGCTGACGGTCGTCATCTCGGACGGTGACACAAGCTGCGACCAGACGGTGACCATCGACGTCGCCTGCGGAGGTGTGGTCCTCTGCGCGGGCGTCTGCAATGGCGCCGCCGCCGTCGCCCTCATCGCCGCTAGCGACGAACACTCGCTCGCGCTCGAAGACGACGGCACCCTCTGGAACTGGGGCGACAACCGCTACGGTCAGGTCGGGGACGGCACCACCACCGACCGCAACGTCCCCGTGCAGGTCTCCGGCCTCACCCGCGTCACCGCCCTCGCCGCTGGCGACGACCACTCGCTCGCGATCGAGGGCGACGGCACGGTCTGGGCCTGGGGCTGGAACCTCTACGGTCAGCTCGGGGACGGCACCACCACCGACCGCAACGTCCCCGTGCAGGTCTCCGGCCTCACCCACGTCATCGCCCTCGCCGCGGGCCACGGCCACTCGCTCGCGCTCGAGGCTGACGGCACCGTCTGGGCCTGGGGCGACAACGGCGCCGGCCAGCTCGGGGACGGCACCCGCACCGACCGCCACCTCCCGGTGCAGGTCTCCCGCCTCACCGGCGTCACCGCCCTCGCTGCCGGTTCGTACCACTCGCTCGCGCTCGAGGCTGACGGCACCGTCTGGGCCTGGGGCGACAACGGCGCCGGTCAGCTCGGCGACGGCACCCACACCGACCGCAACGCCCCGGTGCAGGTCTCCGGCCTCACCGGCGTCATCGCCCTCGCTGCGGGCCGGGGCCACTCGCTCGCGCTCACAGACGACGGCACCGTCTGGGCCTGGGGCTACAACAGCTCCGGTCAGCTCGGCGACGGCACCAGCACCGACCGCGACGTCCCGGTGCGGGTCTCCGGCCTCACCGGCGTCATCGCCCTCGCCGCCGACGAGGTCCACTCGCTCGCGCTGACAGACGACGGTGCCGTCTGGGCCTGGGGCTACAACAGCTCCGGTCAGCTCGGCGACGGCACCCACACCGACCGCAACGCCCCGGTGCAGGTCTCCGGACTCACCCACGTCGCCGCGGTCGCGGCTGGCGACGGGCACTCGCTCGCGCTCGAGGACGACGGCACGGTCTGGGGCTGGGGCCGGAACGGCGACGGTGAGCTCGGGGACGGCACCAACACCGACCGCAGCGTCCCGGTGCAGGTCACCGGACTCTGAGCTCCGGCGCCGCCGCGCGCTCAGCCGCCAAGGCCCCCGCCCCTCCCCGCGCTCCAGGGAGGCACGCGGCGGGGCAGGTGCGCGGGCGAGCGCAGGGGTCCGTTGGCGACGGATGCCGTGGGCGTTCAGGCGTGAAGCAGTGTCTGTGTGTTCCCTGCTCTCGGCTCGCGAACGAGCTCTGGCTGAGCTCCGACGGGCGTGATGCAGCCCGGTTGGTGAACCATTCCGCTCTCGCGATCCGGCGTCGCGGAGCAGCGCCGTAGGTGGTGGCGTCCCGGCCACCACCACACTGTCCCGACCAACCCTCCGCGATCACACCCCCCGGCTACTTCTGCGTTGACGTCACGGGCGTCCGAGTTTTAGCGTCCGCCGATGGTCACGCCCTCTTCGCGCCGGCTGTCGTCGGCCCTGCTCGCCGCCACGGTCTGCCTCTTGACGATGCCCGGCTGCGGGTCGGATCTCGCCGTCCCGGGCACCCCGGACTCCGGCACGCCGGACGCTTCCACGCCGGACTCCGGCACGCCGGACGCCGGCATGCCGGACGCGGGCATGCTGCCCACGACGGTCGGCGGCGATCGGCCCGCAAAGGTCTTCATCCCCGAGGACTACGACGCGGCCAAGTCCTACCCGCTGGTCATCTTGCTCCATGGCTTCGGCGCGACGGGGGCCGCCGAGGACCTGGTGTTTCGCCTCGGCAGACAGGTGACCGACAAGCAGTTCCTGTTCGTGCTCCCGGACGGCACCAAGAACAGCAACGGCGCCCGGTTCTGGAACGCGACGGACGCCTGCTGCGCCGCCACCCCGGCGGAGCGCCAGGTCGACGACGTCGCGTACCTCCGCGGGCTCGTGTCGGAGATGGAGGCCCACTTCTCGGTCGACGCCAAGCGCGTGTACTTCGTCGGCCACTCGAACGGCGGCTTCATGTCGTTCCGCATGGCCTGCGACGCGTCGGACATCGTCACGGCGATCGCGAGCCTCGCCGGCTCCACCTGGAACGACGCGTCGAAGTGCGACCCGGAGCAACCCGTGAGCGTGCTCGACCTGCACGGGACCGCGGACACCACCGTGCCCTACGACGGCGCCTCCGCGGGTCCTGTGGGCACCGGCCGCGCCGGCTACCCGAGCGCGCCCGACACGGTGAAGCGCTTCACCGAGCGCGCCGGCTGCGACGTGAGCATGCCCGAGGACGGCGGACGCCTCGACCTCGACGCGACCGTGGCCGGCGACGAGACGGTCGTGACCAACTACACGGTGGGCTGCCAAGACGGCGTCGACGCCTCGCTGTGGACCCTCGAGGGGAGCGGCCACATCTTCGCGACGACCCCGCAGTTCCCGGTCGACATCCTCGACTGGCTCTTCCGCCACTCGCGCTAATCCCCGCAGCTCGGCGCCGGAACGGGCGGACTGCGCCTCGCGCGGGGGAGGTGCCAGGGGTTGGCACGCTCTTCGCTTGTTCGCCACGCCATGGATCGCCTGGGGCGTCGCGAAGGCGTCCGGCCGTGCTTTGCGCGCGTGCTGGAGTGCCGGAGCGGACAACCTGTCGAACCGCTGCCAAAATGTCTTCTCCGACTGCCCGCGCCCGCGCCCGCGCCCGACGCGTAGCCCTATCCTGCCCGCGCCCCGAGCCCCTGATGCCCAGCCCCGACCCGACGCCCGACGCCCCGCCGCCCGACGAGGCCACGATGACGCCGAAGACGACCGTCCTCGTCGTCGACGACGACGCCTCGAACCTCGAGTCCCTCCAGAAGATCTTTGAACGCGAGCGCTTCCGCGTCCTGACGGCACCCAGCGTGCGCGACGCGCTCGCGACCTGCCGGCAGCACCGGGTCCACGTGGTGCTCACCGACCTGAGTATGCCGGGCGCGAGCGGCATCGATCTGCTGCGCGCGCTCAGCACCGTGGCGCCCGAGGCGGAGGTCGTCGTCATGACCGCGTACGGGACGATCGAGACGGCGGTCGAGGCGATGCGCGAGGGCGCCTACGACTTCGTGGAGAAGCCCCTCAAGCGCATGCAGATCGTCAAGACGGTCACGAAGGCCGCCGAGCGTCACCGCCTCGTCGCCGAAAACCGCACGCTCAAGCAGGAGCTGTCGGCGCTGAAGGATCGCAGCATCGTCGGGTCGGCCGGCTCGCTCCGGCACGCGCTCGACATCGCGACCCAGGCCGCGCCATCGACCGCGACGGTCCTCATCCTCGGCGAGAGCGGGACGGGCAAGGAGCTGCTCGCCCGGTTCATCCATGAGCGGAGCGGCCGCGAGCCTTTCGTCGGGGTGAACCTCGCGGCCGTGCCGGAGACCATCGTCGAGTCGGAGCTCTTCGGTCACGAACGCGGCGCGTTCACCGGCGCCGTGACGCGCCGCGACGGCCGCATCGCCCAGGCCGACGGCGGCACGCTCTTCCTCGACGAGATCGGCGAGCTCTCACCGGCCGTCCAGGTGAAGCTGCTGCGCGTTCTACAGGAGGGCGAGTACGAGCCTGTCGGCGGGCGCACGCGCACGGCGCGCTTCCGGCTCATCGCGGCGACCAACCGCGACCTGCACGCGGCGGTCGAGGCGGGAGAGTTCCGGGAGGACCTCTACTACCGCCTGAACGTCATCGCCGTGACGAGCCCGCCGCTGCGCGATCGCCGGGACGACATCCCGCTGCTCTGCGATCACTTCCTCGAGCGCTATTGCCGCCAAAACGGCAAGCCGCTCATGCGCTTCTCACGCGCCGCGCTCGATCGCATGATGGATTACCACTGGCCCGGGAACGTCCGCGAGCTCGAGAACGTCGTCGAGCGGGCCGTCGTCCTCGGGCACGACGAGACGATCGACGAGGGCGAGCTGCCCGCCGCGATCGCGCGCGCCGAGCCGACGCAAGGGACGCTCACGTTCGCGGTCGGCACCCCGCTCGAAGAGGTGGAGCGGCGCGTCATGCACGCGACGCTGGAGCATACGGGCGGGGACAAGCAGCTCGCCGCCCAGCTCCTCGGGATCTCGGCCCGGACCATCTACCGGAAGCTCGGCGCGGAGCGAGAGCGCACCTGACGCGCGGCCGGGCGCGGACGCATGACAGTTTGGCAGCTCGCCGCGGCGGACGGCGGCGCTGCGTTGTCAACTTGTCGGGCGGCGCGACCCAAGCGCGCTCCGCGATACGATGATGACGGCGTTCTGTTGGAATTGTGCCGGTTTTTGGGCTAGGCACGGGCGTTGCTTCCCCACGAGCAGAGAAACGGCTTGAAGTCCCCCGGCTCCACACGCGTCGCAGCCCTCCTCACGTTCGGCAAGCTCGCCGTGCTGGGGGTGCTGGCGTATTTCCTCGCGGCCGGCGCGACGACCCTCGCGGCGAGCTACTGGCTCGCGCGGCCGGGGAGCGCCCGCGCGACGGCGACCGCGCGACCCCGCATTCACACGGCGCCCTTTCACGTGGACGACACGCAGATCCTGCAACGCAACATCTTCTGCGCCGCGTGCGGCTCGCAGGTAAACCCGCCCGTCGTCGAGGTGCCGCCGGGCCCAGGCGACACCGGGCTCGACGAGCGCGGCGGCGACGAGGGCGACGGCATGGGCCCGTGCACCGGCGGGGTGAAGCTCGTCGCCTCCCTCACGAGCCCAGGGCACCCTGACTGGTCGCTCGCGGCGATCGCCGACCCGACCTCGAAGGAGACCATCTTGTACCGGCGCGGCATGTCGGTCGCCGAGCAGACGATCGTCGGCATCGAGTCGGCGGTGGTCTACATGCAGCCGAGCGGCGGCCGCGTCTGTCGCCTCGCGCTCTTCGAGCCGGAGGGGTCGCCGTCCAGCGCCCAGCCCCGCCGGCTGACGATGCAAGAGCGCGCGGAGCGCGCGGCCGACACGCGGCAGGGGAGCGACGGCCCGCCCGGCGCGCTCGACGCCCAGGCCCTCGACAACGGCATCACGAAGGTCAGCGACACGCAGTACACCATCCAGCGCAGCCTCGTGGACAACATCATCCAGAACCAGGCCGCCATGATGCGCACCGCGCGCGTCATCCCCCACTCCGAGAACGGCCAGATCGTCGGCGTGAAGCTCTACGGGATCCGCCGCAACAGCCTGCTCGACCGCATCGGCATCCAGAACGGTGACCTGCTGCGCACCATCAACGGCTTCGACATGGCGAGCCCCGACTCCGCGCTGCAGGCCTACGCGCGGCTGCGCACCGCCGACCACCTGACCATCTCGATCGAGCGGCGCGGCCAGCCGACGACGCTCAACTACACCATCCAATGACCGACCGAACTCGCCCCGCGCCCCGCGCCCGACCCGCGACGCCGACGCCTGCCCACGTCCGGCGCCAGCCCGCCCGGATGAGTACGAGGAGCCCCCTTGTGAGAACCTCCCACGCGCTCTTTGTGGTGGCGCTCCTCGCCGCCATCGGCGCAGTCGCCGCGCCGGCGGCCGCGCAGCCGCCGACGCCCGCGCAGCCACCGACGACCGCGCCGCACCTGCGCCCGCCGCCGCGCAAGGGCACCGCTCCCGAGCCGCCGAAGGTCCAGGAGATCACCAACACGCCGAAGGACGCGGCGCCGCCGGAGCCCGCGCCGGCGTTCAAGTCGAACGTGACCTTCAAGGCGCTGTCGCCGCACGCGAAGGTCACCTTCAACCTGCAGGACGCCGACCTGTCCGACCTCGTCCGGCTGATCTCGAACATGACCGGCAAGCGCTTCATCCTCCCGGCGAAGATGCGGTCTATCAAAGCGACCGTCTTCGCGCCGACGACGGTCACGGCGGCCGAGGCGTACAACGCGTTCTTGTCGATCCTCGAAGCGCACAACCTCACGATCGTCCCGGCCGGCAAGTACCTGCGCATCGTCGAGACGAGCGGCGTCGAGACCGAGAACACGCCCGTGTTCGGCGAGGGCGAGCGACCGCCGAGCGTCGACCGCTTCGTCACGAAGCTCGTCCACGTCCACCACATCTCCGCGGACGACGCCTCGTCGCTCATCAGCCGATTCAAGACGCGGGAAGGCACGATCACCGTCTACGCGCCGACCAACCTGCTCATCATCACGGACACGGGCACGCAGATCGCCCGCCTCGGCCGCCTGCTCGAGGCCATCGACGTCCCCCGGACCGGCGAGCAGATCTGGATCGAGCCGATCCACTACGCGACGGCCGAGGATCTCGTCGATCAGCTCACCCAGATCTTCCCGATCGAGGACGACTCATCCTCGTCGGCGTCGAGCGGACGGCAGCCGCGGCGCACGCCGCCGGGCCGCCGCCCCACGCCGTCTCAGCCCCAAGAGGCGGAGACCGTCGGCGCGAGCGGCAGCGGCATCAAGAGCATCATCGCCGACAACCGCACCAACTCGCTCATCATCATGGCGACCGAGGCCGCGTACCTGCGCGTGCTCGAGATGATCCGCCAGCTCGACCAGCCCATCGAGGGCGAGGGGCGCATCCACGTCGTCTACGTGCAGCACGCCGCCGCCAAGGACATCGCCGCCGCGCTGCAGGAGTTGGTCGGCGACTCGTCGGCCTCGAACAACCGGCAGGTCCGCCGCACGCGCAACCCCCAGCAGCAGGAGAGCTCGAACAGCCTGTTCGAGGGCCCGATCCGGGTCACCGCGTACGAGCCGAGCAACGCCCTCATCATCACGTCCTCGACGCACGACTACGCCGCGCTCAAGCCGGTGCTCGAGCGCCTCGACTCGCCGCGGCGGCAGGTCTTCATCGAGGCCGTCATCATGGAGCTGTCGGTCAGCCGCTCGACGCAGCTCGGCGTCGCGTTCCACGGCGGCCTCGCGGACATCCCGACCGACGGGTCGCTCTCGCTGCTCGGCTTCGACGCCGCGCGCTCGGCCCTGCCCCCGAGCGCCGACGCGCTGACCGGCCTCGCGCTCGGGCTGCGCGGCCCGACCATCACGAACAGCGACAACCTCATCGGCTTCTCGGTGCCGGCGTTCGGCGTCGCGATCAACGCCCTCGCCACCTCGGGCGACGCCAACGTGCTGTCGACGCCGCACATCATCGCGCTCGACAACGTGCAGGCGGAGATCAACGTCGGCCAGAACGTCCCGCTGCAGACCTCGGGGATCCCGCCCGGCGCGCTCAGCAGCCTCGGGGGGCTGAGTGGGCTCGGCGGCCTCGCCGGGCTCGCGGGCGCGGCCGGCCAGGCGGGCGGCCTGTCGGGGCTCACGGGGGGGCTCGGCATCCCCCGCCAGGACGTGGGCACGATCATCCAGATCACGCCGCACATCAACGAGCAGAACGAGATCCGCCTCGAGCTGCACGAGGAGATCAGCGAGGTGGGCGCGACCGAGGGTGACCTCGGCGTCGTCTCGATCAACCGCCGCACCGCCGACACGGAGCTCATGGTCCGCGACCAGCAGACGGTGGTCATCGGCGGCCTGATGCGCGACTCGACGACCAGCAGCCAGACGAAGATCCCGATCCTCGGCGACATCCCGCTGCTCGGCGCGCTCTTCCGCCGCACGAACCGCCAGCGGCAGAAGACCAACCTGCTGCTCTTCCTGACGCCCTACATCATCCGCGACCCGAGCGACCTGCGCGCCATCTACGAGCGGAAGATGCGCGAGCGTCAGGAGTTCCTCGACCGCTTCTTCGTCTTCGGCGAGCACGGCTACGAGCCGCCGGTCGACTACACGCGCACCCGAGGCCTCGTCGGTGCCATCATCACCGAGCTCAAGACGATCGACGAGGAGGCGAAGCTCGCGAAGGCGGCCGAGCTCAAGCCGCCGCCGCCCCACGTGCCCCGCCCCCCGATCGGCGCGTTCCACGACCAGGCGAAGCGGCCGGTCCCGGACCACGACACCTTCATCACCCCGAGCGGCGCCGGGACACCCGGCGGCGCTGCTGCCGGCGAAGACGGCGCCGCCGGCGAGGTGGAGGCGCCCGACGGGGCCGCGTCCGGCGAGGTCGCGCCGCTAGGCGCCGAGGGCGTCGAGCGCACGGGCGGCGCGCAGCCCGGCGATGACGTGGGACCGGCGGCGCCGGGCGACACGGACCACCTCCCGGACCGCGGCCGCGCGCCCGCCGAGCCGCCGGAGCCCTTCGAGCCGCAGGACGGCGGGGGCGCGCCGCACAACGACGTGGGTCCCCTCGGCGACGGCGCGGCCGTGCAGTCGGCCGGGCACGGCGGCGCCGTCATCGCTCCTGGTCACGGCGGCCCCTCGCCCCACACTCCCGAGAGGCGCTAGGACATGGACACGGGCTTCGTCGGCGACATTCTTCAGCGGCGCGGGACGATCCCCGCGGAGCGCCTCGAAGAAGCGATCGCGCTCTCGAACGAGCGCGGCACGCCGCTGACCGAGGTCCTGCTCGCGAGCCGCGGGATGGACACGAGCGCGATCGTGCAGGCGCTCGCCGACGAGGTCCACGTCCGGTTCGAGCCGCAGATCGCCGTCGAGTCCGTGCCCGAGTCGCTCATCGAGCGCGTGCCCATCACCTTCGCGCGGCAGCACCACGTCCTGCCGATCGCCGAGCGGGACGGCGTGGTCCACGTCGCGGTCGCGAACCCCCTCGACCTCCTGCCGCTCGACGACCTGCGGCTCGTCTTCGACGCGCCCATCGAGCCCGTGGCCGTACCGCCGGAGGCCATCGACGACGCGATCAACCGCGTCTACGAACGCAAGGACGAAGCAGGCCTCGCGGGCGATCGGGAGGGCGACGACGGCGAGGAGCTGATCGACCTCATCGACATGACCGACGAGGCGCCGGTCATCCGCTGGGTGAACAACCTCTTCTTCACCTCGGTCAGCGAGCGCGCGTCGGACATCCACATCGAGCCCGGCGAGGACCGCGTCATCGTCCGCTACCGCATCGACGGCAAGCTCGTCCCGCGCAAGGAGGCGAACCGCGGCTTCCTGCCGTCGATCGTCGCGCGCGTGAAGATCGAGGCGGGCCTGAACATCGCCGAGAAGCGCCTGCCGCAGGACGGTCGCATCACCAAGAAGATCCGCGGACGCCTCGTCGACATCCGCGTCTCCACCATCCCCACGGCGCGCGGGGAGCGCGTCGTGATGCGCCTGCTCGACAAGGAGAAGGTCCTGCTCGACCTCGTCGACCTCGGGTTCGCGCGCGCGCAGCTCGACGGCATCGAGCGGCTCATCACGCGCCCGAACGGCATCATCCTCGTCACCGGCCCGACCGGCTCGGGCAAGACCACGACGCTCTACGGCTGCCTCAACAAGATCAACACGCCCGAGAAGAACATCCTCACCGCCGAGGACCCCGTCGAGTACGAGCTCGCCGGCATCGGCCAGATGCAGGTGAAACCGAAGATCGGGCTCACGTTCGCGAACGCCCTGCGGAGCTTTCTGCGCCAGGACCCGGACGTCATCATGGTCGGCGAGATCCGCGACCAGGAGACCGCCGACATCGCGGTGCACGCCTCGCTCACCGGCCACCTGGTGCTCTCGACGCTGCACACCAACGACGCGCCGACCGCGGTGACGCGCCTCGTCGAGATGGGCGTCGAGCGCTACAACATCACCAGCTCGGTGCTCGGCGTGCTCGCGCAGCGCCTCGTCCGGCGGCTCTGCCCGCACTGCCGCATCCCGTACCACCCGTCCCAAGACGACCTGAACGAGCTCGGCCTCGACACGGCGCACCTCGAAGAGACGCTCCGCGAGCTGCGGCGCGCCGCGGCGACCACCGTCCTCGGCGACAGCGAGCCGGCGCCCCCGCTGCCCGAGGCCGGCGACGGCTGGACGTTTTACCGCCCGAGCGGCTGCGAGCACTGCAGCTCGACCGGCTACCGCGGGCGCGTCGGCATCTTCGAGCTGATGTACATCGACGAGGGCGTGCGCCGCGCGATCCTCGACCCCGGCGCCGACGCCAAGAGCGTGCAGCGAGCCGCGCGCGCCCAGGGCATGCGCCTGCTGCGCGAGGACGGCGCGAGGCAGGTCATCGCCGGCGTGACGAGCGTCGAAGAGGTCCTCGCCGCGACGCAGGCGGGGGAGCAGTAGCGATGGCGGTGTTCGCATACCGCGGCGTCAACGCGCGGGGCAAGACCGTCAAGGGCGTCCGCGAGGCGGACAGCCAAAAGGCGCTTCGCGGCCTGCTCCGCCGCGACGGCGTGATGATCACCGAGCTGCAGGAGCAGTCGGCCGCGGCGCGCAGCGCCTCGAAAGAGATCGACCTCAAGCGCTTCTTCCGCCGCAACCGGCGCGGCCCGCTCGCGCTGGTGACCCGCCAGCTCGCCGTGCTCCTGCGCAGCGGCATCCCCCTCGTCGAGGCGCTCAGCGCGCTGATCGAGCAGATCGAAGACCCGGACCTCGGGGCCGCCTTCACCGACACCCGCAGCCGCGTCAACGAGGGCAGCAGCTTCGCCGACGCCCTGCGCGCGCACCCCAAGTACTTCGGGACGCTGTACGTGAGCATGGTGGAGGCGGGGGAGGCGTCCGGCACGCTCGAGCTGGTGCTCGCCCGCCTCGCGGACTTCCTCGACAGCCAGAACAAGCTGCGCGGCAAGGTCTCGAGCGCCCTCGCCTACCCGGCCGTCATGGTGGTCATCACCGCGGTGATCCTCATCATCATGATGACGGTCGTCGTCCCGAAGGTGACCACCATCTTCGACAGCTTCGGGCAGGTGCTGCCCTGGTACACGCGCGCGCTCATCTTCACGAGCCACGTCTTCACGCAGGCGTGGTGGCTGCTGATCCTGCTCGCGATCGCCGCGGTCTGGGGCTTCCGCCGCTGGCGCGCCACGGCGGCCGGACGCGCGCGCTGGGACCACTTCGTCCTGCACACGCCGCTCTTCGGCAAGCTCACGCTCAAGGTGTCGGTCTCGCGTTTCGCGCGCACGCTCGCGACGCTCCTGTCGAGCGGCGTCCCGGTGCTGCACGCGCTCGAGATCACCCGCAACGTCCTCGGCAACACCGAGCTGATGGACGTCGTCGAGGACGCGCGCACGAACGTCCGCGAGGGCGAGGGGCTCGCGAAGCCGCTCAAGGCGAGCGGCGCGTTCCCTCCCATCGTCACGCACATGATCGCGATCGGCGAGCGGTCGGGGCAGCTCGAGGAGATGCTCGAGCACGTCGCGGACGCCTACGACCAGGAGGTCGACACGCAGGTCGCCGCGCTCACCTCGCTGCTCGAGCCGCTCATCATCGTCGTGATGGGCGGCATGTCCGCGGCCATCGCGTTCTCCATCCTGATGCCGCTCCTCCAGATCAACCAGTTCGTCGGTGGCTGACCGCCGGCGACCGACGCCCCCGGCTCCGCGCGACGCGCGCTACAGAGGCTCTCGCATGACCATCCGCTCCCTCCCCCCGTACCCGAACGACCCCACCGCCACGATCGACCCGCGGGCCGGCCGCCGCGCGCGGCGCTTCGCCGCCCATGGTCCGCGCGCCCGCGTCGAGGGCATGACCCTCGTCGAGATCATGATCGTCATCATCATCATGGCGCTCATCGCCGCGGCCGTCGGCATCGCGGTGCTCCCCCAGCTCAAGAAGGCGCGCATCAAGACCACGCACACGGACGCCCAGTCCGTACGGAGCGCGGTCACGATCTACCTGAGCGAGAACCCTGACAAGGACTGTCCGACGATGGACGACCTCGTCCAGGGTCAGTACCTCGACAAGACCAAGCGCACCGCCGACGCCTGGAACACACCCTTCAAGATCGAGTGCGACGGCGACAACGTCGCGGTCGTCTCGGCCGGCCCCGACAAGCAGTTCGGCACCGAGGACGACATCGAGTGACCGTGACGCTCCCAGACCCGGCGTAGGCATGCGAGCGCGTGACGACAGCCGAGCCCGAGGCGCCGGACCGACGCGTCCGGTCGAGGGCCCTCGCGCGTCGAG
The DNA here is from genome assembly GCA_020430775.1 of Myxococcales bacterium. Classification (GTDB taxonomy): domain Bacteria; phylum Myxococcota_A; class Polyangia; order Polyangiales; family Houyiibacteriaceae; genus JAGQJE01. The sequence continues at coordinate 7,084 of JAGQJE010000314.1, read as the reverse complement.
GGCGTCGAGGGCGTCGAGGGCGGGGTCGCGGCGCCGGCGCTCGGCAGAGCGATGGGGCGCACGCCGCGGGGCGCAGCGCGCCGGGCGCCGCGCGACCGAGGCGATGACGCTGATCGAGATCCTGGTGGTCATCGCGCTCATCGCGCTGCTCGCGGGCGGGACGGTGATGGGCTTCGGCGCGGTCTCGCGCGCGGGCCTGCGCGGCGCGGCGATGCGGGTCGTCGCCGCCTCGCGCTTCGCGTACAGCCGCGCCGTCTCGCACGGGACGACGGTCCGGCTGCTCTTCGACCTCGACAAGAACACGATGGCCATCGAAGAGGCCGAGGGGCGCGTCTCGCTCCTCGGCGGCGAGGGCGCCGAGGCGCCCGATCGAGACGACTCGTTCGCGGGCGAGCGCGCCGGCGCGGTCGACCCTTGGGAGGCGGCCAAGGCGAAGATGACCACGCTCATCCGCCCGACCCTCGGCCGCAGCCCCTTCGGTCCCATCACCGGCCGTGAGGGCAAGGCGCTCAAGCGCTACGAGGCCGCCCCGCTCGGCAAGAAGATCCGCGTGCTGCGGGTGTACGTCCCGCACGCCCCCGCGCCCATCGACGCAGGCCACGCGGCCATCTACTACTTCCCGCAGGGCCAGACCGAGCGCGCCGTCGTCCAGCTCACCGACGCGAAGGACCGCGTCTACTCGGTCGCCATCGAGCCGCTGACCGGCCGCGCCCGCGTCTACGACTACGCGTACGAGCCCATCCCGCTCGAGGACCGCCGCTCGGAGCTGAGAGATCCGGGATGAGGGCTCGACCGACGGCGCAGCGGGCTGGCTTCACGCTGATCGAGGTGATGGTCGCGGTCGCCATCCTCGCGCTCGCGTTCACCGCGATCTTCTCGAGCGAGGGCGGCGCCATCAAGGTCGCGCAGCGGGCCCGGCAGATCGAGACCGCCGTCTCGCTCGTCCGCTGCAAGATGGGCGAGATCGACGAGAAGCTCCTGAACGAGGGCCTGCCGGCGATCGAGGCGCACGACACGGACGGGTGCTGCGAAGACGCCGAGCGACCCGGGTTCGAGTGCGAGTGGCACATCGATCGCGTCGTCCTGCCGGATGTGCCGGTGAAGTCCGACGAAGAGGCGGGGGAGGATGCGGCGGCGGCCGGTGCGGGCGCGGGCGCGGGCGCCGAGACCACCGGGGGCACGAAGGCGAAGAGCGGCGGCACGAAGACCGAAGCGACCGACACGCTCGCCGAGGTACAAAAGACGCTCAGCGCGAGCACCGCGGGCGGCGCCGGGACGGACTCGCTCGACCAGGCGCTCGCGGGCGTCGACATGGGCGGGCTGAGCGATCTCGCCTTCGACCTCGCGTTCCCGATCATCAAGCCGGCGATCGAAGAGCAGGTGCGGCGCGTCACGATCACCGTGCGCTGGCACGAGGGGCGCGCCGTACACTCCTTCGACGTGGTGCGCTTCGTGGTGTCGGAGCAGGGCGTGCCGCTGCCCGATCAGGACGACGAGAGCGACCAGGGCGACCAGGCGAGCGGCGGACAGAACAGCACCCCCGGCAGCATCACAGCCACGGTCGAGGCGACCGGGCCGACGGGGGGCAAGTGATGCGCGCCCGCCAGTCGCGCCCGCGGCCGCGCGAGGCGTTTACCCTCATCGAGGTGCTGATCGCGATCGCGATCCTCGCGCTCGGCGCGACGCTCATCTGGGGCGGCTTCTCGCAGACGGCGCGCAACAAGAGCCACGTCGAGCGCGACCTCGACAGGCACCACGCGATCGCCGCGGCCCTCGCGCGGATGCAGCGCGAGCTGTCGATGGCCTACGTGTCGATACAGGTGAACCCGAGCCCGACGCTCGCGGCCGTCCAGACGGCCTTCGTCGGCACCGACCGCGGCCGCCGGGACCGCGTCGACTTCACCTCGTTCTCGCACCAGCGGCTGTACCGCAACTCCCACGAGTCCGACCAGAACGAGCTCAGCTACTTCCTGACCGACGACCCGGACAACCCGTCGCAGCAGGTGCTCGCCCGTCGCGAGCAAAACCGCGTCGACGACGACCCGCGCCGCGGCGGCGAGGTGCAGATCCTCCTGCGCGACGTGGTCGCGTTCGAGCTCTCGTACCTCGACCCGGTCTCGAAGCAGTGGGTCTCGACCTGGGACACGACGCAGGCGACCGGCCAGCCGAACCGCCTGCCCGCGCAGGTGAAGATCCTCCTCACCGTCCCGCCGCTGCGCCCCGGTGGGCGCGAGCAGACCTTCGGGACGCGCGCCAAGCTGCCCATCGGCTACGCGCTCAACTTCGCGGTGTATCGCCGATGACCGGGCCCAGGCACACCGACCGCTCGGCGCCCGCCGCCTCTGACCGGCGGACGCGTCGCCCCGCCCGGGAGCGCGAGGGGATCGCGCTCATCCTCGTGCTGACCGCCGTCGCGATCCTCTCGGTGATGCTGGCCGAGATGCACGAGAGCACGAGCACCGCGCTCGCGGTCGCCGTGCAGGAGCGCGACGCGCTGCAGGCCGAGTACGCGGCGCAGAGCGCGGTCGACCTCACCCGTCTGCTCGTCGCCCAGGAGCCCCTCGTCCGGCAGATCCTGACGCCGATGTACCAGGCGATGGTGGGTCGGAAGCCCCCCCAGCTCCCCGTCTGGAGCTTCGCCAACCAGGTGCTCCGGCCCTTCTGCGACTACGACGGCATGCGGGACTCCTACGGGGGCGGCGCGCTCGACTTCGGCAGCGCGCAGGGCCTCGGCGACATGCCCGCGAAGTGCTCGATCGTCTCGTTCGCCGAGAACTCGAAGATCAACGTGAACCGCCCGCTCGGCCTGTCGGTCGACGACGCCCGCCTCAGCATCGCGCGGCAGCTCTACACGCTGATGGGCGGGTACCAGTCGCCGAGCCCCTACGACCCGCTCTTCGCCCACGAGGACCCGGACGGGCTCATGACGACGCGGCTCGACATCGTCTCGGCCGTCGACGACTGGTGGGACGAGGACACTGAGCAGACGCACTTCGATCCGACCGAGGACGCCGTCACCAGCTCCGGCCCGGAGCAGGACGTCTACGCGCGCTTCGCGGACCCCTACCACAACAAGAACGCGCCCTTCGACTCGGTCGAGGAGCTGCGGCTCGTGCGCGGCGTGAGCGACGACTTCTGGGCGACCTTCGTGCAGCCGACCCCGTCGGACCCGCAGTCACGCACGCTCACCGTCTACGGCTCCGGGGCGATCAACCCGAACGAGGCGCCGCCCGCCGTGTTGCTCGCGCGCGTCTGCTCGTTCATCGACGAGCAGCCGCTCTGCGTCGACCCGCTCGAGCAGGCGAAGTTCATTCAGATCCTCGACACCGCGCGGGCGCTCGCCCCGATCCCGTACTTCACCCTACCGGGCGACTTCCTGAACTTCCTCGAAGGCAAGGGCGGCAAGAACGATCTGTACCCGACGCTCACGAACATGCTCGGCAAGGACTTTCTCTTTACGCCGCTCACCATCCCGAGCGACAAGCGCACCGACCTGGCGCGCGCGTTCGTCACCGGCGCGCGCATCCTCTCGATCATCGCGACGGGCACATCGGGGCGGGCGCGCGTACGTCTGAACACCGTCGTGAACTTCGACGAGCGCTGGACCCCCCCTCCCCCGAACGCCGGCAGCCCTCCGAAGCTCGGGGTCTTCGACTACTATCGCGTGGAGTGATTCGTTGCGCATTCTAGGACTCGACATCACATCGCGAGCGGTCCGGGGCGCCCTCGTGCGCTCGACGCTCCGCAAGGCCGACGTGGAGGCGCTCGTCGAGGCGCCCATCGGGGACGACGGCGCGCAGGGCGTCGCCGCGGCGATTCGGCAGGCCATCGACCAGCTCGACCGGCCGCCGGACAGCGTCATCGCGGCGCTCGACGGCGACGAGGTGTCGCTGCGCGCCCTCGAGATGCCGGCCGGCGCCGCGCGCAAGATCGCCGACGTGCTGCCCTTCGAGCTCGAGCCGCTGCTGCCGCTCGACATCGCCGAGATGCTCGTCGACCACCAGATCATCGCCCGCGACGCGACCACCCTGCGCGTGCTCGCCGGCGCCGCCCCGAAGCAACGCGTCGAGGCGCGCCTCGCGCTGCTCGAACACGCGAGCGTCGCGCCGCGCGAGCTCGCCGCCGGAGCCGCCTCCCTCGACGCGCTCGGGGCGCTCCTGCCGTCGACCGCCGAGGACGGCGACGTCACGCTCGTACACCTCGACCTGACGAGCGCCGATGTCTGCGTCCTCGAGGGCGGCAAGTGTGCGTTCGCCCGCACGCTCTCGCTCGGGACCGACGGCGAGGGGCGCCCGACCCGAGCGCTGCTCGACGCGCTCGTCCAGACCCTCGCGAGCCACCGCGCCGGCTCGAGCCCGCCCATGCCGGCGCCCGAGCGCGTCCTCGTGTCGGGCGACTTCCCGTCGAGCGAGGCCGCGGGCGACGCCGTCGAGGCGATCGGCGAGGCGCTCGGGGTGCCCGCGGAGCCGCTCCCGCTCGGGCACGTGCTCGCGGGCTCTGGGGCGGCGGCGGACGTCGAGGGTGACCCCCGCGGCGGCGTCGGGCCGGCGCTGCGGTTCGCGAAGGCTGTCGCGCTCGCCGCGCGACCCGCCTCCCGTGGACACCACATCAACCTGCGCCAAGGAGAGCTCGCGAGCTCTCCGGACCTCGGCGAGCTCCGCCAGCACACGGGGCTCTTCGTCGCGGCCGGCGTCGCGCTGGTGCTCGGGCTCGGCTTCATGCTCGGGGCGCGCTACTACGGCGCGGTCCAGGAGCGCGACGACAAGCGCGCGCAGCTCGAGGAGGTCACCGAGACGCTCTTCGGACACGGGACCGCGAGCGCGCCCGACGCGCAGCGCATGATCGACGACGCGAGCAGGCCCCCCGACGATCCGCTGCCGCGCTTCGACGCGTTCGCCGTGCTCGACGCGCTCTCCGGGGCCATCCCGGACACGGTGCAGCACGACACCCGCAGCCTGCGCATCAAGATCGACGACCAGAGCAACGACGGCGACCTCGAGATCAGCGGGACGGTGCAGAGCATCGCGGACCGAGACAACATCGTCACCCAGCTCGGCGGCAACGACTGCTTCGAGGACATCGAGCCCGGGCCGACCTCGCCCGCGCCGGACGGTGCCGTGAACTACCGCCTCTCCGCGAAGATCCGGTGTCCCGGGGCACCGCCCCCCGCCAAGAAGGGGCGCTCCGCCCGCAACGACAGGAACGACAGGAGTGATGCCCGTGGCGCTCGTTAGCCCCCGCGCGTGGTTCGAGAACCTGAACGACCGAGAGCGCAAGCTCGTCGCGGCGCTCGCCATCGTGTTCGTGACGCTCGCGGTCGTCGTCCCGGCCCTGCTCGTGGTCGACGCCACGTCGACCGTGGACGCGGAGACCGCGCGGATCGACGACGTGCTGAGCACCCTCGCGAAGCGCCGCGACGACATCGTCGAGCGCCAGCAGGCGCGCGAGGCTGCCCTGCGGCGCTACGACAAGACGCCGCCGCCGCTCGGGAGCTTCCTCGAGACCATGGCCGAGGGGCAGTCCCTGAGCCTCCGCGAGGTGACCGACGAGCCCGAGGAGCCGCGCGGCAAGTACATCCGCAAGGCCGTCCGCGCGACCCTGCCGAACGTCGAGCTCCGGCCCGTCATCAAGATGCTCGCCTCCGTCGAGAACGCCGGCTACCCGCTCGCGGTCACCCGCCTCGACGTCGACCACTACGGCCGCGAGAACGGCTACACCTTCCGCTTCTCGGTCGCCTCCTATCAAGAGAAGAGCGCGGCGCGAAAGCGCGCGCCGTCCGTACCCGGCGAGTGGAGGGAGCCGTGAGCCCCAAGGTAAAGCGCATCGTGCGGACCGTCCTCAGACGTGCGGTCGGCTACCCGCTCTTCTTCATCGCGTGCTTCGTCTTCTTCGCGTACCACACCTTCCCCTATGCGCGGGCGAAGGACGCCGTGCTCCGGAAGGTGTCGTCCCAGCTCGGGCCGGGCGTCACGCTCGAGGCGAGCTCGCTCGAGCCGTCGTGGCTCACCGGCGTCGACGTCCGCAACCTCCGCATCCACAAGGCCGCGTCACGGCCCAAGGGGGAGCCGCTCGACGTCACGGTCGACGCGCTGCACGCGCGCGCAGGGCTGTTCGCCGCGCTGTCAGGCGCGGTCGCGCTCAGCTTCGACGGCAAGCTCGCCGGCGGCACGTTCGACGGCGAGCTGCACCGGAGCGACACGGCGCAGGCGCTGCGGCTCGAGCTCGACGGCGTGCACGTCGCCGCGCTCGGCCTCGGCAAGGCGCTGCTCGGCATCCCGATCAAGGGCGTCCTCTCGGGCAAGGTCCACGTCGACCTGCCGAAGGAGCTGCAGCAGAGCACCGGCGACCTCGACCTCAGCATCGCGGGCTGCAGCGTCGGCGACGGCAAGGCGAAGCTGCACCTGAGCGGGATGCCCGGGGGGCTCACCATCGAGACGCTGAACCTCGGCACCCTCGACCTGCGCGGACAGCTCAACGGCGTGAAGGGCCGAATCAGCGAGATCACCGCCCACGGGCAGGACGCGGACATCGACGGCAACGGCGAGGTGCAGCTCGTCCGGCCGCTCGCGCGCTCGCGCGTCTCGCTGCTCGCCCGGGTGCAGTTCGCGGACGCCTACAAGCACCGCAACGACCGCACCGAGGCGCTCTTCTCGCTGCTCGACTTCACCCCGGGGGCGCAGTCCGCGAAGACGAGCAGCGGCGCGCTGCAGTACGAGGTGGTCGGCGCGCTCGGCGGGCCCATCAACGCGCGCCCCGCGGGCTCGAAGCCGCTCGAACCGCCCGGCGGCTGACCGGCTGACCGGCTGACCGCGTGTCCGCCCGCGGGCGCGGATGCGTCGGATGGGGCTTGGCGTCAGGCGCCGGGGGCGGGAGCGGGGGCGGGGGCGGGAGCGGGCACGGGTGCGGGCACGGGAGCGGGTGCGGGAGCGGGTGCGGGCACGGGTGCGGGCACGGGTGCGGGAGCGGGAACGGGTTCGGGTGCGGGGGCGGGAACGGGTTCGATTCATGGGAAGGAAGGCGGTTTTTTTGGTGGGTCGGCGGACGGCGGAGGCGGCCGGGCGCATCGGCGGCGCGTGCGAGAGGT
>JAGQJE010000313.1 GCA_020430775.1 Myxococcales bacterium | reverse complement strand
GCCACCGGGAGCAGGCTCTTGAGCAAACCCTCCGCGTGGCGCCGCTGCGCGAACACCGCCTTGACGAGCGCGTCATGCGACTGGAACGACACGCTCGTTCATCGGACGATCGCAGCGATCGGTTGCGCCTCTTCTTCGCGGGTGCGCTCCAAAGACGTGCGCCCTTGGGCGGTCCGTCTCCCGGCGTCGTCCGATCACCGAGTCTCGGGCGCCGCCAAGTGGCGCTCGACCGTAGGGCGGGGTCCGATAGGATGGCGGCGATGGTGCAGGCGCGACGCGATGGGCCGTGGCTCGGGTGGCTGGTGGTGCCGGCGGGGCTGCTCGCGTGGGTGAGCGCGAGCGGGTTTCAGCTCTGGGACGCGATGGAGCTGAGCGGCGCGGCGTGGACCCTCGGTGGCTCGCACCCGCCGGGGCAGCCGCTGCACGCGCTGCTCGGACATCTGTTTGCGCTCGTGCCGCTCGGGCCGGTCGAGTACCGCGTCGCCCTGCTCAGCGTGGTGACGGAGGTAGGCGCGGCCGGGATCGCGGCGTGCATCGCGGCGTGGCTGCTGCGGGGCGTAGTTCTCGACGAGGGCGCGTCTCGCGCAGGTCGGCGGCTCGTCCGGCTCGCGCCGCACGCGGCCGCGCTCGCGTGTCTGCTCTCGCCGACCTTCTTGCGCGAGGCGACGCGACCCGAGGTGTACGGGCTCGCGCTCTTCTGCGCGCTCGCCTCGGTGTACGCGCTGCTCCGCTGGCTCGACGGCGCCTCGGGGCAGCTCCGCGTCGCCGCGCTCTTCGCCGGGCTCGCCGCGGCGACCCACCCGCCCGAGGCGCTCGCGCCGCTCGTCTTCGGCGCGCTCGCGGCGCTTGCCCTCCGCCGCGACGCGCTCCGGTGGCGACCGCTCGCGTGGGCCGCCCTCGCCTGCCTCCTTGGGCTCGCGGTGTTCGCGTACCTGCCCGTCCGTGCAGCGGCGGGCGCGCAGACTTGGGGCGAGCCCACGACCCTGCACGGCTTCGTCGAGTATGTCCGGGGCGCGGTGTTCCGCGACGTCGACCTCACGACGCGCCTGCCTGCGATGGAGCGCCTGCTCGACGGCCTGCGACGCGTGGTGCTCGGTGCGGGCGTCGTGCCGCTGGTCGGCGTCGTCTTGGCGCTGCTCTGGGCGAGAGATGCACACGCGGCGGGCACGCCCGAGGCGACGCGGCGCAAGCGCTCGAAGCGCGCGCAGCCGGCAAAGGTCGCGAGCGCCCGGGGGCCGCGCTACACGCACGCCGCGGCGGCCTGGATGCTCGCCGCGACGAGCCTCGGGCTGTCGGCGGCGATGTGGCTCCTGCCGCTCCCCTCCGCGATCAACATGGCCGACCAGCCGGGCTACTTCGCGCCGCAGGTCGCGATGCTGGTCGCGGTGGGCGCGGCCGGGCTCGCCTCACTCAGCGCCCGCCCGCTTGGCGTCCGCTCGGTGCTCGGCGACGCGCCACCGCTCTGGCAGGTCGCGCTCGCCGCGGTCGCGCTCGCCCTGCTGGCCGTGAACCCGCCGAACGTCGCCGCCGCGCGGATGCACACGACCGCCGGCACGCTGCCGATCGACACGCTCGGCGTCGCGCAGATGGCGAGCCCGCCGCCCCGGAGCCTCGTCGTGGTGCAGTCGGGCTCGATGTTCCTCACGGCGCTCGGCGCGGGTGCCATCGAAGGGGCGCGGCCCGACGTCGCGTTCTTCGGCACGGGCCTGGCGACGGCGCCCTGGGTGTGGCGCCGGCTCGCCTCGCACCCGCTCTTCGACGGGAGACTCTACCTCGCGAGCGCGCTGCGCGGCGCGAGCGTGCGAGACCAGGCGGTCGCGGCGGCGGTCTCGAAGGCGCGCGGGAAGGTCCCCATCGCGTACGACCGCAGCCCGCTCGCCCCACGCGGCGCGCCGGTCGACGGGCTCTACATCCTCGAGTGGCCACGCGGGCAGACGCCCTCGCCCGGCCCAAGCTTCGGTGAGCGGCTCATCCCCTACATCGCCGAGACCGCGCGGACCTACCCGCTCGGCGACGCAGACGCGGGCGGCGCCCACCTGCGCCAGACCCTGCTCACGCGCGCGCAGGACTTCCTCGACCGCGGCGACTTTCAAGGCGCATCGCGAGCGTTCCGCGACGCGCTGTGGTTCTTGCCGCCGGAGCTCCTCGCGCGCGCCGACATCCCAGGGCCCGCCGTCCGTCCGATGACAAAGATCGTCTTGAAGAAAGAGCCGACCGCGGCGGGCACGAGCCGAGGGGACACGATCCGCATCCTGAGCGTCCTGCTCGACGCCACCGGCAAGCACGACGCAGCCGTCGCCCTGTTGAAGCACCAGATCGCCGAGGGCGACCAGGCGAGCCAGGAACAGCTCGACGCGCTCGAGGCGCGCGACGCGGCGCCCTCACCCTGAGCCGCGTCGCAGCACGCGCTCAGGTCTCGCGATGCGGCCGCGCGCGCGGGCCACCGGGGGAGGTCAGCGCGCGATGCGGATCGTCCCGCCGACCTCGTCGAGGTAGCTGAAGACGGCGTGGGAGAGCCGCTTGCGCTCGGCCGGGGAGCTCTCTGTGGCGCTCGGTCCGATGAGCGAGTCGGCGTTCTGTAGGTTGCGGGCCTGGTTGAAGACGAAGCGCGCGTGCAGGTCGACGGCCGCGATCAGGTCTCGGAGCAGCTCCCCCTTCGCGGACCAGAGCCACGACTCGGTGAACACGATGCGCGCTGCGGCGTCGGGTCCGGTCGCGTCGGCCAGCGGGCGGCCATCGAGCCAGGTCGGGGCCGGTGTGCCCGTCCAACGGAGTACGGAGGGCACGATGTCGAGCGTCGACACGACGGACGGCACGTCGCCCGGCGCGAGGTCCGGGCTGCGCACGAGCAGCGGCACGTGGGTGTCGCTGTCGCTGAGGTGGATCCCGTGGTTGCGCTGACCGCTCGCGTAGAGCATCTCGCCGTGGTCCGAGGTCAAGATGACGGCGGGCGGGTTGTCGCCGAAGCGCTCGTCGACGAAAGCGAGCATTCGCGCGACCTCGAGGTCGGTGTGCGCGATCTCGTTGTCGTAGCGCGCAGCGACGTCGCCGCCGAAGTCAGGCACGTCGTCATGGTGGGTGCTCGGAAAGTGCGGCCCGAAGAAGTGCACCCAGAAGAAGAAGGGTTTGTCTTTCGGGATCGCGCCGAGGGCGTCGATGGCGACGTCGGCGGTCCGGTCGTCGGCCCACGGGACCCCGACAGGCGAGCGCATCTCCTGGAACGCCCCAAACCCTCGGGCGGCGCCCCACTTCGCCTCGAAGAAGTTCGTGCTGTCGTCGTCGACCACCGCGGACGTGACCATCCCGCGCCGCTCGAGCCACCACGCGAGCGTCGGATGCGGGTCGTGCACGGGCATCCAGTACGAGACGCCGAGGTGCTCGCCGGGCAGCAGGGGCGTCGTAAGCGGCGGAAGAAAGAGGCCGCGGAGGTTCGACAGCAGGACCCTGGTCCACACGATGCGCCGCGGGTAGACGCCACGAAAGATCGACGGGACGGCGATCGAGGTGTACCCGCCGGGCGTGTAGGCGCGCAGAAAGCGGGTGCCCCCCACGAAGAACTTCGCGATGTTCGGGGTCGTCGGCCGCGCGTAGCCGTACGCGCTCATGTGGTCCGGGCGGAGCGCGTCGATCGTGATCAGCACGACGCTGCGCTTCGACGGCTCGGTCGGGACCGGCACCAGCGACGGGTCGAGGTCGACGACGTGCGGCTTGGCATCGCCGAGGCGGCAGTTGTCGTCGATCCCGTTGCCAGGGACCTCCGTCGCGCCCGGGTTGATGTTCGGGTCGAAGGGCGCGCAGTCGCCCCCGCCGAGCACCGCGCTGTAGCCGTCCGCGTCGAAGTCGAAGAGCGCCTCGACCCGGTCGAACGAGGCGGCCGCGTAGGGTCCCTTGTGGAGCTGCGCCCGCAGCTTGATCGTCGAACTCGTCACGACCAAGAGCGGCGCCACGACGAGCCCGGTCGCGATGATGGCAACGCCCGCGCCTAGCGCGATCGAACGTGGGCCGCGAACGCCCGCCGCGAAGGCCGCGAGCGCGAGCGCCCCGATGGTCGCGAGCCGCAGCGTCGTGTGAAACGGCGTGTACTCGTAGGCAAACAAGCGGTGGTCGGCGACGTAGGCCGCGACCGCGAACGCGACCATCCCGACCACGTACGCCCACCGCAGGCCGGCACGCGCGCGGGCGGCAGGGACCGTGCGCGCAAGCCAGTCGGACAAGTCCGAGACCCCGCCGGTGCGGGCGAGGTCCGCGCGGCTCGGCTGAACGAGACCGACCGCGACCGTCGCCGCGACGGCGCCGAGGCCCGCGGCGACGAAGGTGCCCATGGCGAGCGCGCGGTACCGACCGACGAGCCGCTCCGGCGCGCCGAGCGCGAAGCTCACCCATACGGCGACGGCGCCGAAGAGCACAAGCCAGACGAGCCACGACACGGGCCGCCGGGTGCGGCTCAGCGCCGCCAACGCGAGGCCTACGAGGAGGCCGTGCACCGCGCCGACGGCGAGACCGAGCCCCGCGACCAACGCCAGCTCGCCGATCGACACGGGCCGCGCGCTCAGTGCGAAGTCGAACACCGTCGCGAGCGCACGGACCGCAGCGAAGAGCAGGACCACGCGGCGGATGACCCGGCCCCCGAGCCCCGACCACAACGGCGGCCTGCGCGCGGTCGCAACCTCGGAGTCGGGGGCCGGAGCGCTGGCTCGTTCGGGCGGCGCGGGCGGCGCGGGCGGACTGGGAGGCGTGCTCACGGAGCGCGAGGGTAGCAGCCCGCGGTGGAACGGGCCCGATCGCACGAGCGGCGCGGCGAGACCGTGTGCGTCGTTGCCGCGCCTCCACCCCTCGCTGGATAGGTTTCGAGGCGGCGTCGCGCGTCGAGCGCGAGCGCAATGCCGGTGGGCGCGTCAGGTCACGCCGAGCAGGCGGAGGCGGTCGCGGAGGGTCTCGCGCGGCACGCCGAGCGAGCGCGCGGCGGCGCTCACGTTGCCGTCGTGGCGCTGGAGCAGCTCGCGGGCGCGGTCGTCCTCGTCCGGCAGCGGCGAGG
>JAGQJE010000049.1 GCA_020430775.1 Myxococcales bacterium | reverse complement strand
GAGCGCCGGGAGCGAGCGCCGCCGGCCGGCGCGCCGCGCGGGCTCGAGGGGCGCGTCGGCCGTGGCGTCCGGCTGCGGCTGCGCGCCATCGGTCGCGTCGCACGGCTCCCGTGTGGCAACCGTGAGCCGCGCAGGCACGGAGCGGAGCGCCTCGCGCCACGCGCCGAGGAACCAGACGAAACCAAAGAGCGCTTTCCGGATCATGATGACCTCCGCCGCGGGGGGAGTTGGCCTCACGCCGAGGCCGCGGCTGGTCTCGGACATCGCAACCTCCGTGCCACCGCGAAAGCAGCGCGATTCGCGCGAAATCCCGAGAACTGACGCGCGCCGGAGCGCATCACTGTCACGCCCCCACCTCACCGCGCCCCGCGAGCCGTTACGTGAACGCCTCGCGTCAACCCTCGGCGTCGAGCGCCGGGAGCGCGCGCGTCGCTCCGTCGCCACGTGTGGAGACGGCTAGTCCAGGCGAACGACGGTGAAGTCGCCGTAGCGCACGCGCGACTGCGAGTAGTTGTAGAAGCCGAAGCGCCCCGTGGGCAGGTCGCCGCCGGCTTCCGCCGCGGTCAGCGTGAAGATCACGTCGCCGTCGATCGCGACCTCCATGCGCGCCTTGGTGTAGGTCAGCGTGAAGCGGTAGGTCTGCTCGGACTGCCAGCCGCGGCCCTCGCCGTAGTCGGTGTCGAGCACCTGGTAGCTCGGCGTGGACACCTGGCTCCAGAGCGGCCCATTGCCCGACGGGTCGACCTCTCCAAGCACGCGGGCGAGCGTAAAGCCTTCCTCCGCGTCGCCTTGCGTCGACCCCTTCCAGCTCAGGAGCAGCGTCCTCAGATTGTCGCCGCTGATCTTCGTACCGTCGGTCGGCTCGAAGGGCCCATTGTAGCCGATCGCGAAGCCGATGTAGTCGTCGTCCGACCGCGTCTCGACGGTGAAGGTGCCCTCGATCATGACGTCCTGGTAGTCGACGCCGCTCACGAAGAAGGTGGGGTCCCCGTTGCGCGTCTGCAGGACCGATCGCCGGTCGGGCGCGATCTCCCAGACGCCGTTGCCGATCGGCAGCCAGCCGCTGAAGTCGATCGGCTTCTGCACGGCGAACGCCTCGTCCGGGTCGATGTCCTTGTGGCTGTCGACGAAGTCGCTCTCGCCGGTGCAGCCGACGTCGATGATGCAGCGCTCGAGCGAGACGGGGTTGTCGACGCCGGCGCCCTCGCACTCGGCGCGCGCGCTGTCACGCGTCGCCGCGGGGAGCTGATCGACCGACGTCGGCCCGCTCGGGAAGCCCGGCACGTCGAAGGCGCTCGTGTCCTCGCCGGACGCATAGGTGAAGAGCGACTCCGCCTGGTCGATGCGGTAGCTCTGCGCGAACGCGACCAGGAGATCCCACCGGACCGGCGGCGGGGAGACCGTGCCGTCACGCGAGGTCAGCTCGTTGTCGCGGTCGCCGTCGAAGGTCCCGAGCAGCCCGCGCACCTGGCCGCGCCGCGAGTCGGGCAGCTCGACACCGATGTCGAGGTGCGCCCCTTGCCTGACGCGCACGACCTCGCCGCTCTGCCAGCGGAGGGTCAGCCCGTCGTCGGTCTCGGAGATGCCGTCGCCGTTGTCGAAGACGACCGCGTTTGCGGGGAGCGTCGCCGGCTCACCGTCGAGCAGCCACCTGTCCGGCCGCACCTCGACGGTCGCCCCGCCGAGCCGGGTCGCGAGCGCGGTGTTGACCGCCACGCTCGAGCAGATGCCGCGGATCGGCTCCTGACGGACCTGCACGGTGAACGGTTCGCCGGCGGTCGACTCGACCAGGACGTACTCGCCGGCGACCTGGGCGTCGTACATCGTCCCGTCGAGGCTGTAGATGTGGGGGTCCCCGCGGGAGCCGCTCTTCGTGCCTGAGCCAGAGCCGCGACAGCTCGACCCGGTTGCCTTGTCACAACCCGACGACCCGCTCCCGCCGATCTCTTGCAACTCCCGCAGCCCTGGCAGCCGGTGCGACGCCACGCTCTGCACGCCCTCTTCGAGCTTGCCAAGCACCACATAGCTCGCGTAGCCAAGCACCGCGACCGACGCGATGATCGCCGCGCCCCCCGAGATGACGCCCGCTGCTACGAGGATACCGGTCAGCGTCACGCCGGTGGCGATGCTCGTAAAGACCGTCGCCTCGTTGCCCAAGATCTCGAGCGGATCGCCCTGATTGGCGCAGCCGCCAGAGCCCTTGTTGCGCGCGCCGGACGCCTTGGGCGTCAGCGCCCCCTCCGCGTCGAAGGTGCCCGATGCCGCGCAGCGACGCGCGCCGAGATCCGCCTGATTGGCCCACACGGCGTCCTGCGCGACGCGCGCCATCCGCTGAAAGTCCGGATCGTCGCTCAGCTTCGACAGCCCGCTCTGTGCGAGGAACGCCTCGATCGCGCCCGTGTCGGCCTTGGCGCCGTCGTGAAACGCCGCGAGCGTCTGGAAGTCGCCGTCCGGGGTGTGCACCAGCTTGCCAGCGCCGGGCGAGCCGCCCGCCACGGGCGCGCCGAGGGTGACCTGATCGAGCGAGAACGCGCGCGTCGACGTCGGGGGCTGGTCGTTGCGCTTGAAGGTCGCCCACATCACGGCCGTCTCGCCGCCCACCTCGGTGCGGGTCCGCTGGGCGACGACGCCGCCCATCGGCTGCGTCTGCGACTTCTGGTGCGCGCGCCGCACGCCGCCACGCTCGTACGTCGTCTCGACGGTCGAGGCGAACGCCGCGCCGATCGTGAACGCGTGCTCGATGGTGATCGTGCCGAGGTCGGCGTCGTCCGCGCCGGACAGGGCGAGCTGGACGGTCTGCGCGCTCGGGTCGATCGTGTAGCGGACCTTCGCGACGCCGGTGTCCGCTGCGACGTCCGGGCTCGTCGGCGCCTCGCCGGAGAGCTGGGGGTCGCAGGAGTAGCTCGGCAGCTTCGAGCGGATGTCGCTCGCGTCCGTGCCGCCGCATCCGGGGACGGCCCACGCCATCGCGAGGAGCGCGACGAGCGCGCGCGTCGCGCGGGCGGTGGTGGCGAGGAGGGAGCGCCGCGGAGCGGCGGCGCGAGGAAGGGCTTGCGGGGTCATGGGGCCTCCGTGAGGACGCGGAGCTCGTCGGCGCTGTCGCCGCCGAGGTGGACGGCGAGGGAGCGCCCGTCACCGCCGATGCTGAAGGAGTCTTCGCCGAGCTCGAGATCGCGCCGCGAGCTTGGGTACTTCGTGGTCGCGCTGCCGACGATCGCGTCGGTCGCCGAGAGCGCGTCGTCGCCGACGATCACGCCGAGGATCGGGCGCGCGAACCGGACTGAGCCGGAGAGCGGCTCGTCGAGCGCGCCCGGTCGCCGCGTGATGAGCCAGCTCTGAACGCGTGCGTCGGCCGAGATCGTCGCGGCGACGAGGTCGCTCGCGGAGGCGTACACCCCGGGCGCGCTCGTCGAGACGTCGACGTCGCCCCCGAGCGTCACCGCGGCTCGCTCCTGCTGGACGAACGCCACCGGCGTCGCGAGCGGGACGCAGGCCTTCCCCCGCTCGGCCGTCGGGTACGGCGAGGTGTTGATCGCCTCTGGCATCGCCTGCACCCGGAGGTCCCCCCGAACGAAGACGCCGCTCAGCGCCGGCGGGAGCTGCGACTCGGGCGCAGCCTGCCCGTGCGCGGCGTCGGCCGCGCCGTCGCCCAGACAGACGACGTCGAGGATGCAGTCCGCGAGGGTGCTCGGATCGGTGACCTGGCGCGCTGCACAGGTCTCGCGCGCGGCCTCCCGCTCCTTCTCCGGCAGGTCGTCGAGCGACGCGTCCGTCGAGGGGAACGCGCGGTCGGTGAACGTCGCGGTGCTCTGCCCCGCCGCGTAGTCGAAGAGCGACTCGCCCGGCGTGATGCGCCAGGAGTCGCCGAAGGTGTCGTAGAGGGTCCCGTGATCGAGCGAGGCCGGCAGGAGCGCGCCGTCGCGCGTCACGAAGTCGTTCCCGTCGTCTCCGTCGTATTGACCGAGCATCCCGCGGACCGCGTCGCGACGCGCCGCCGAGAGGTGGAGCTGAAGCCGCGTCGTGCGGCGGCCGCCGAACTCGACGCGATCGCCGCTGTCGAGCTCGATCGTCATCGACCTCCCGGTCAGCGCGACCGTCCCGGCCGAGAGCGCGACCGTGCGATCGCTCGGCACCTCGGCGCCGTTCAACGTCACGCGCCAATCGGGGCGCGTGTAGGCGACGACGCTCGTCTCACCGTCGGTGACCGCGAGCGCCGTACCGACCGACACGTCGGCGCACGCCTCGATGTCGTGGCGGGTCTCGATCGGCTCGAAGCGCGCCTGGACCGTGAGCGGCGGGTCGGCCTTCGTCTCGAGGAGCAGGAACTCACCCGCGCCCTGGAAGTTGAAGTGGGTCCCGTCGAGGCTCGTCATGTGTGGGTCGCCCCAAAAGCCGGAGGACCCCCCGGCATGCGAGCCGTCCGACCAATCGGAGTCGCTCGGCCTGCCCGCGAGGCTGTTGCAGAGCGGCGCCTGGGCCGCCGCCTTCGTGCGTGGGCCGTCGCTCGCGCAGCGGGCGGGACGCAGCTTCGGCGCGCCGGCGTCCGGCAGCGCGTCGGTGCCCTCGGGCGGGTCGAGACACACGCTCACGTGCTGCTCGACCGCGCGCCACCACGTGCGGTCGAGGAAGGCCGTCGTCAGCAGGCGCTCGTCGTCGCTGCCGAGCAGACCGTCGACCCCGTGGTCGGCGGCCCACCGCTCGACCTCCTTCGGTTCGAGCCGCTCCCCGTGGGCCTGCACCGCGAGCAGGTCGAGGGGGCCGTCTGCTGCGAACGGCCGGTCGGAGGCGCCGTTGGCGGCGTAGACCAGCCGGTCGAGGGTCGGCGCCTCCCCGTCGAGCACGGCGCGGTCGAAGAGCAGCCCGCACGACGGCAGCGTGTACGCGCGCTCGTCGAGCGGGAGGGTGCCCGCGCACGCAGGCTGCGTGTCCGTGTCGAAGCACGCCTGGCGGACGAAGCGCGCGCGCACGCCGAGGTGGACGCTGTCGCGGGCGAGCTCGGCGCGCACCTCGTAGCGCTCGGCCTCGAGGAGCTTGCCGCGGCTGAACAGGCGCATCCGCTCCTCACCGTCACGCGAGAGGACCGCTCGAAGCGTCCCGTCGCGGCGCGAGGCGTCCCCGTAGAGCTGCGCGACCTCGATCGTGCCGAGCGCTCGGCCCGACGCGCTCAGCAACGTCACCCGCGTCGCGGTGTCGGTCGCCGGGTCGAGCGTGTACTCATACGCCGCGATGCCCGCGCGCTGGCGCACCCACTTCGGCGCGTTGACGACCCCCGTGAGCGGCGCGCTGCAAAGCGCAGCTCGACTCTCGCCGCCGCCGCTCGAGCCGCAGCCGAGGGCGAGCGCGGCCGCCAAGAGCGACGCGCACATCGCCCATCCCATTCGATTTCGCATGCTCTGCCCCCGTCCTTCGTCTGGCTTGCTTACGACTCACGCTAGCGCCGCGGCGTCCTCCTCCGAGCCCGCGGTTACGCACCGCCCGGTGCTCAGGTCGAGCCACGCAAGGCACATGCCGGCGCGTTTTCGTCGTAATATCAATGCACTCCGAACTCAGGCCGGCCGGTGCTGTCCCCCTGGCCACCCATGAACACCGCGCGAGTGTTACGCTTACCCTACAGTGTCGGGCGGGGTCAACCCTCGGCGTCGAGCACCACGCGGTAGCGCGCCTCGCCGGACCGGAGCCGCTCCATGGCGTCGTTCACCCGGCGCATCGGGAAGTGCTCCGTCCGCGCTGCGATGCCGTGCCGCGCGCAGAACTCGAGCATCTTGCGGACGGTCTCCGGGGAGCCGACCGGCGAACCGGACAGGCTCTTCTGGCCGCCGATGAGCCGAAACGCGGGGATGGCGATGGGCGCGTCGACGGCGCCGACCGAGTGCAAGCGGCCACGCGGCCGCAGCGCCAGCACGTAGCTCGGCCAATCGAGCGACACGTTCACCGTCGAGAGGATCACGTCGAACGTGCCCGCCCGCGCTTTGAGCGCGCCCACGTCCCGTGAGCCGACGACGTGGTGGGCGCCGAGGGCGATCGCCTCGTCGCGCTTGTCCTCGCTCGAGGTGAACGCGGTGACCTCGCAGCCCCACTTGTTCGCGAACTGCAGGGCGAGGTGCCCGAGCCCGCCGATGCCGACCACGCCGACGTGATCGGTCGGCTTGATGTCGAGCTCCAAGAAGGGGTTGAACACGGTCGAGCCGCCGCAAAAGAGCGGCCCTGCGTCCGCCGCGTCGAGCCCCTCCGGCAGGGGCAGCGCCCACGTGGCCGAGCAGCGGACCCGATCGGCGAAGCCCCCGTGGCGCCGGACGATCGTGGCCTCGCTCCGTTGGCAGAGGTTGTGGTCGCCCGCCATGCACTGGGGGCAGGTCATGCAGCTCGCGCTCATCCAGCCGAGGCCGACCGTCTGGCCGAGCGAGAGGTGCTCGACCCGCTCACCGCGGGCGCGCACGAGGCCGATGACCTCGTGGCCGGGGACCAGCGGGTACGCGGACTGGCGCCACTCGTCGTCGAGCATGGAGAGATCCGAGTGGCACACGCCGCAGTGGGACACCTGCAGCTCGACCTCGTCCGGGCCGAGCGGCCCCGGGTCGTACTCGAACGGCGTGAGCTTCCCCCCGGGCGCTTGCGCGGCGTAGGCGTGGATCATCGTGATGGCTCCTGTGCGCGCGGCGTCGCGCGCGGTCTCGGGCGCGGTCGGGCTCCTCAGCCCTTGGACGCGCCCCGCAGACGCCCGAGCTGAAAGCGCGCCATCTGCGGCAGGCTCTTGAGCAGCGCGAGGCCCGTCTCCGCCCAACTGAACGTGTCGACCCACTCGGCGATGCGGCCGTCCTGGATGACGAAGCGGCCCTCGACCCAGAGCCGCATGTAGAACCCCTGCCCGCCGAGGATGTCGTGCCGGCGGGCCGTGACGGTGTCGCCCGACGCGGTGTAGACCGGGGCCTCGACCTCGAAGCGGTCGATGAGGCGCCCGAGCACGCCGAGCTGCCGGGCGACCTCCGCCTTGCCTCGCGCCGCGGGAAGCGGAACGTTCTGGTACAAGGCGTCGTCGGTCATGAGCGCGAGCGCAGCGTCGGCGTCGAGCTGCTCGAGGGCCTCGAAGAAGCGGTCGACGAGCTTCACCTCGGCCGAGGCGTTTGCGAGATCGCTGGGCGGATGCGGCATGACCCCGAACTTACCCCGACGCAGGCGGGTTCTCCACCGCTCCCGCGCCGCCCGATGACCCCGGCCCGCGACGCGCGCGGCCGAGCCCTTCGCACGGCCCGGCGGGTCGCTGCATGACGCGGCGCCCACGCCCGATACTCGGCGCCTCGGACCGGCTGTCGCGCCTGCTGCTGCTCGAGCCCGGCGAGCTCCCCGGCCTCGTCGGCGGCTTCGCCTACTTCTTCTGCCTGCTCTGCAGCTACTACATCCTGCGACCGGTGCGCGACGAGATGGGGCTCCGCGGCGGCGTCGGCCACCTGCCCTGGCTCTTCACCGGCACGTTCGTAGCGATGCTCGCCGCGGTGCCCGTGTTCGCCGCGCTCGCCGCCCGCTTCCGCCGCGAGCGCCTGCTCCCGATCGTCTACGGCGTGTTCATCGCGTGCATCCTCGGCTTCTGGGCCTGGCTCGAGAGCGGCGTGGCGGTCGCCTGGGCGGCGCGCTCGTTCTTCGTGTGGCTCTCGGTGTTCAGCCTCTTCGTCGTGTCGGTGTTCTGGAGCTTCATGGCCGACCTCTTCGACGAGGCGCAGGCGACGCGGCTCTTCGGCGCCATCGCCGCGGGCGGGAGCGCGGGCGCCGTCGTCGGGCCGGCCATCACGGGGCTGCTCGCGCAGGTCGTCGCCCCGGCCGCGCTCTTGCCCATCGCCGCGGCGGTGCTCGCGCTCACCCTCCCCTGCATCTGGACGCTCAGCCGGTGGTCGGGCCGCCGGCGGGACGCGACGACGACCGACGCGGGCGCGGGCGATCCGCTGGGCGGCACGATCATGGAGGGGGTCGAGGCCGTCGCGCGCTCGCGCTACCTGCTCGGCATCTGCGCGTTCATCTGGCTCTACACGACGCTCTCGACCTTCCTGTACTTCATCCAGGCGCACCTGGTCGAGAGCACCTTCGCGAGCGCGGGCGCGCGCACCGCGGCGTTCGCCGCGATGGACTTCGCAACCAACCTCCTCACGGTCGGCATCCAGCTCCTGGTGACCGCGCGCCTCGTGCGCAGGCTCGGCCTCGCCCGCGCGCTCGCGCTCGTCCCGGCGGCCCTCGTGCTCGGCTTCCTCGCGCTCGCGGCGCTGCCCGCGTTCGGGACGCTCGCGGCGCTCCAGGTGCTCCGGCGCACGGGCAACTACGCGGTGGCGCGGCCCGGGCGCGAGATGCTCTTCACGGTCCTGCCACGCATGCAGAAGTACAAGAGCAAGAACTTCATCGACACGGTGGTCTACCGCGGCGGCGACGCGATCGCCGGGTGGGCCTACGCCGGGCTCGCGAGCTTCGGGCTCGGCGTGCCGGGGATCTCGCTGGCGGCCGTCCCGCTCGCCGCGGTATGGGTCGTCGTTGGATACTGGCTCGGCCTCGCGCACCACGGGCGCGTGCGCGAGGCGCTCGGCCCCACGCGCGCGCCAGCGGCCGCGCCCGCGCCCGCCGAGGACCCTCGACCTCGCCCCGGAGACCTCCCATGACCGACGACGCGAACCGACCTCCGGCCGAGAGCGGGCGCCTCAGCCGCCGCACCTTCCTCGAGCTGTCGGCCGCGGCGGGCACGCTCGCCGCGCTCGGCGGCGCGGGCCTCGCCCTCGCCGGCGGCGACGACCTCCTCCGCAAGAAGATCCCCGCCTCGGGGCAGAAGATCCCCGTCATCGGGCTCGGCACGGCGCGGACGTTCGGCGTCGACCCGAGCGACGCGGCCGCCATGAAGCCCCTGCGCGCCGTGATGAAGCGCTTCTACGACGGCGGCGGGCGGCTCGTCGACTCGTCACCGATGTACGGCCAGGCGGAGGCGGTGACGGGCAAGCTCGCCCGCGACCTCGGCATCACCGACAAGCTCTTCATGGCGACCAAGGTCTGGACGCGCGGCCGCGAGGCGGGCATCGCCGAGATGGAGCGCTCCGAGAAGCTCATGCGCGGAGGGCCGCTCGACCTCATCCAGGTCCACAACCTGGTCGACCTCGACACCCAGCTCGAGACCCTCATCCGCTGGCGCGCCGAAAAGCGCGTGCGCTACATCGGCGTCACCCACTCGTCGGACCGCGCGCACGAGGCCCTGACGCAGGTGGTCGAGCGCGCGCCGATCGACTTCGTCCAGCTCAACTACAACCTCATGGACCGCGACGCGGACAAGCGCCTGCTCCCAGCCGCGGCACACAAGGGCGTCGCCGTGCTCGTCAACGTGCCCTTCGGCAACGGCGCGCTCTTCCGGCGCGTCCGCGGCGCGAAGCTGCCGCCGTGGTCGAAGGAGGTCGGCGCGAAGAGCTGGGCGCAGCTCTTCTTGAAGTTCGTCGTGAGCCACCCCGCCGTGACGTGTGCCCTCCCCGCGACGAGCGACCCGGCGCACATGACAGACAACATCGGCGCCTGCCATGGCCACCTGCCGACGGCCAAGCAGCGCGCGCGCATCGCGGCGTTTTTCGACGCGCTCCCGGGCTGAGCCAGAGCGCTCCGGGTCGGCCCCGGGAGGGCGGCGCTGTCGTCGACGGGCGCGCGCTCGAAGCGGCGCGGAGAAGCGTGTCGCTCGAGGACGCCGCCCCTGCTCAGCCCCGGCCGCCGCCGCAGCCGCGCGGGCGGTGGCTCAGGCCCCAGCGCTCGAGCGCGGCGACCGCGTGGTCGAGCGTGTCGAAGACCGCGAGGAAGCGGTTCTTGTGACAGAAGCGCGCGCCGGGCACGCCGACGACCTCGCTGAGCGCGTCGTCGCGCAGGCCGCCCCACGGCTCCGGCAGCGCCCGCTTCTTCTCGAAGCTGCCGAGTTCGGGCGGGATGGCGACGACGCGCACGTCCTGCTCGGTCGGGAAGACCACGTAATCGGTCGGGTGCGTCGCGCCGCCGAGCTCGAAGTACGCCGGCTTCCACTTCAGGTAGCGGTCGAGGTAGACGACGGCGTCGCCGCGCCGGATGGCGGCCTGCATCGCGTCACGCACGGCGTCGACCGCGGCGCGCTCCCGCGCGTGACCCGCCGCGACCGCCTCGACGTACACCTTCGCAAACCCGGCGGCCTGCTCGAACAGCGCGTCGAAGGTCTCGTCGCTCGCCGAGTCCGCGAGCGTCGCCACGATCGACGAGAAGCAGGGCACGTCCGGCTCCGGGGGCCGCCGCCCGTTGTCCACGTCGTCCACGTAGTCGACCAGCACCTCGCGGTACCGCGTCGCGAGCGCCGGGCTCACGGCGCCCTCGTGCTCGAGCCAGTCGAGGACCATCCCCGCCGATGAGCGCGCGCCCTCGTACGCGTTCTGGTGGTGATCGAAGCGCCGCGCCTCGGGGTCGAAGCGTCCGCCGACGTCGACCACGACGTCCTGCTCCGCGAGCGTCGCCTCGTCCCGCGTCCGCACGACCGACGCGTCCGCGTCGACGAACGCGCGCAGCAGCGCGACAGCGAGCACGTCGTCCGCGTGAAACGACCCAGAGTGTGTCCCGATCCGCATGACCGACGACATACCAACAACCCACCCCCCCGGCGACCGGCCCACGCCGACGGGGGCGGGGTCGCCCCCTGCGTCAGGATAGTTGTCGCCTAAAGTCGGCCACCGAGATCCCCGGGGCGAGTAGAGGCTGAGAAAATGAGAACGAAGACGCATCGGATGTACCCGCGTGAGCTGAAGGAGTCGGTCGT
>JAGQJE010000312.1 GCA_020430775.1 Myxococcales bacterium | reverse complement strand
TGAGCGAGACCTACACGCGCGACCGCTCGCGCCTGCACCGCGCGGCGGGGTCACCTGCGGTGCTCGACGGCCGGCTGCGCTTCTTCCTCGGCCGCGATCTGCCGAAGCTGCTCGGTCCGCTCGACGAGGTCCGCCGCGCCGGAGCGCTCCCGACCGGCCGGCCGTGGCGGGTGCTCGACGTCGGCGCGGGCCTCGGCACCTCCACGCTCGCGGTCGCGTGGGTCGCCACCACGTCCGGGCACCGTGCGGGCGTCGAGGTGCGCGCCGTCGACGCCGATGCGGCCGCGCTGGCGTTCTACCGAGCGCTCGTCGCTCGCGCCGAGGCCATCGGCTGCGCGCCCGTCACGGCCCGCGCCGAGGTCCTGGACGCCCGCGCGGCGGACCGCGTGATCGGCCCGACGGGCGACGCGGCGATGCGGTTCGACCTCATCGTCGTGGGGCTCGCGCTGAACGAGCTCTTCCCGCCTGCGCCGGAGGGGACCGGTGCCTCGAAGGCACGCGCGGACGAAGCCGCGGACTGGCTGACCGCGCTCTCATCCGCGCTCGTCCCGGGCGGGGCGATCGTGGTCGTCGAGCCCGCCCTGCGCCCCGTCGCGCGCGCGCTGCACGCCGCCCGCGACGCGCTGGTCGAGCGAGGCTGCGCGCCCTTCGTGTTCGCGCCCTGCCTCGGCGCCCCCCGCTGCCCGATGCTGCGCAACGCGCGCGACTGGTGCCACGTCGACGTCCCGCTGCGCCTACCCGAGCCCCTCGCCGCGATCGCCCGCGCGGCCGGGCTGCGAGAGGAGCGGCTCACGTACAGCTACCTCACGCTCCGCAACGAGCCGGGTGACGCGAGCAGCGCGCTGCACCGCACCGAGGCCCGGGCGCACGCCGCGCGTCATCGCCTGGTGAGCGCGGCGCTCGGCAGCAAGGGCAAGACCGAGCGCTTCGGCTGCGGGACGGACGGGCTCGTCCGGTTGACGCGCCTCGATCGGCACGCGAGCGAGTCGAACGCGCCCTTCTCGTCCCTCGAGCGGGGCGCGCTCGCGTGCTTCGAGGGGCTCGAGCTGCGCGGAGACGGGGCGCGCGTGCTCGCGAGCACGCGAGTGGCTCGAGCGGGTGACGCGCCCGACGAGTCGTAAGCGCCGTACCGCGGCCTGCGCGCCACGCTTGGACTTGCGGCCGCACGGGGACTAGCTTCCGACCCGATGTCCCGAGCCGCCACGAACGCCCTCAAAACGGTCGCCGGCCTCGCGATCGCGCTGACCGCCGCGAGCATCTACCTCATCTTCTTCGTCGCGCCGGCCGAAGAGCAGATGGGCATCGTGCAGAAGATCTTCTACTTCCACGTGCCGAGCGCGTTCGCGATGTACATCGGGTTCGGGTGCGCCGCGCTCGGCAGCGTGATGTACCTCGTGCGGCGCTCGGATGGCTGGGACGCGCTGGCCGTCGCCGGCGCCGAGGTGGGCATGCTCTTCTGCCTCATCGTGCTCACCACCGGGCCGCTCTGGGCGCGCAAGGCGTGGGGTCATTTCTGGACGTGGGACCCCCGCCTCACGACCACGCTGCTCGGCGCGCTCATCTTCGCGGCGTACCTCGCGCTGCGGTCTTCGGGCGACGCGGGCGAGGCCGAGCGCCGCTTCGCCGCCGGGCTCGCCGTGCTGGCGCTGCCGAACCTCTTCCTCATCCACTACAGCGTGCAGCGGTGGCGCGGCACACACCCGACCGTCATCACCAAGGGCGGCGGCGGCCTCGCTCCGCAGATGGTCCCACCCTTCATCTGCAGCGTCGTCGCCTTCACGCTCCTCGCGATCTGGCTGCTCGCGCTGCGCGTCAGGATGGAGCGACAACACCAGCGCGCCTCGGCGCTCACCATGGACGCCCTGCGCCTCGGTCTCGGAGAAGACGACCCATGCGACTGAAAGCCCTCGCCGCCGCGCTCATCGCGTGGGGGTCCTCCGCCCTCGCCTTCGCGCAAGACGCTGGCGCCGAGACCGCCGCGCAGTCACGCTCGACGCAGTTCGTCGCCGTGCGCGGCCCGCAGACCGAGCATGTCCCCGGCGGCGCGCTGCTCATCATCGCGTACGGGATCGTCTTCGTGCTCCTGCTCCTGTACGTGCTGCGGCTGTTCCGCTTGCAGGCGAAGACGGACGAGACCCTCGCCCAGCTCGGCGAGCGCATCGATCGCGCCGATCGCGCGGGCGCCGACGGCGCCGCCGAGGCGAAGCGAGCGGAGCGCGGCTGACGTGCCGACGATCGCGCACATCATCTACATCCCGGCGATCCTGCTCTTTGGCATCGCCATCGGGTTTCGGCTCGGCGCGAAGGCGGCGCGCAACGAGCTGGAGCGCAGAGAGCGCGAGCGCCGCAAGTAAGCACCTTTGGATCCTGCGGGCGGCGGCCGCGCAGGGTCGGCATTGGAGTGGTCAGCGCGAGACGGAGCGTGTAAGAAGACGCATGCTCGATTTCGACCTCACCGAGGAACAAGAGGCGTTGGTCGACCAGGCCCGCCGCTTCACGAAGGAAAAGATCATCCCCGTCGCGGGCGAGTGCGACCGGACGCACGAGTTCCCAAACGACGTCTTCAAGGAGGCCTGGGAGCTCGGCTTCGTCGCGCCGACGATCCCGACCGAGTACGGCGGCGCCGGCCTGTCGGAGGTGGACCACGTCCTGCTCACCGAGGAGCTGGCGTACGGCTGCACGGGCATCCAGACGAGCATGACGGCGAACACCCTCGCCGCCACGCCCCTGCTCATCGCCGGGAGCGATGCGCAGAAAAAGAAGTACCTCGGCCGGCTCACGTCGGAGCCGGTCTTCGCCGCATACGCGCTGACCGAGCCCGCCGCCGGGAGCGACGCCGCCGGCATCAAGACCCGCTGCGTCAAGGACGGCAACGACTGGGTGCTGAACGGCGAGAAGTGCTTCAGCACCAACGCCTCGTGGGCCGACTGGTACATCATCTTCGCGACGACCGATCCGGCGAAACGCCACAAGGGGTTCATGGGGTTCGTCGTCGACCGGGACAGCAAGGGCCTCACCGCCGGCAAGGCCGAGGACAAGCTCGGCCAGTGCGCGAGCAACACCGCGTCCGTCGTGCTCGAAGACGTCCGCGTGCCCGCGGAGAACGTGCTCGCCGAGGAGGGCAAGGGCTTTCAGCTCGCCATGCAGACCTTCGACCGCACCCGCCCCGACATCGGCGCGGGCGCGTGCGGCCTGATGCGCCGCGCTCTCGACGAGTCGATCGCCTACGCGCTCGAGCGCAAGACCTTCGGCGTGCCGATCGCCGAGCACCAGATGGTGCAGCACATGGTCGCTGAGATGGGCATCGCCTACGAGGCGACGCGGCTGCTCGTCCACAAGGCCGCCTGGCAGATCGACCAGGGCGGCCGCAACTCGCTCGTGGCCTCGTACAGCAAAGCGTTCGGCGCCGACAGCGCCATGCGCGTCGCGACCGACGCGGTGCAGGTGTTCGGCGGCAACGGCTACATCAAGGAGTACCCCGTCGAGAAGCTGATGCGCGACGCGAAGATCCTTCAGATCTACGAGGGCACCTCGCAGATCCAGCGCGTGGTCATCGCGCGTAACCTCTTCTCCGGGGTGCGCTGAGGGGCCGGCGCCGCTCCGCGAGCGGCGGCGTTTCGGGGCTATGCTCGGGGCGTGACGGAGTTCGGACACCTCGGACCGGAGCACTACGGGCGCCTGCTCGGCCTGCTCGTGCACGACCTGCGCAACCCGATGACCACCGTCTCGACGAACGCAGACTATCTGCGCGAGATCGAGCCGGACGACCCGACCGGCGCGGACGCGCTCGCCGACATCAAAGAGGCGGTCGGCGACATCGAGCGCGGGCTCGAGCGCTGCGCTTGGATCTCCCGAGCCCTGATGGGCGAACCGCCGCCGACGCTCCACACGGGCGATCTAGTCGCCGCGCTGCGGCGCATGGTCGACCGTCACGCGGTGATGCCCATCGACCTCGACGCGCCCCCGGACGCCCTGCCGGTGCGCGGGTGTGCGGCCGCGGTCGAGCTCGTGCGCACCCTGCTGGACAACAGCCGGCAGCACAGCCGCCCGCCGCGGGCCTCCCTCCGCCTCGCGCGCGAGGGCGCCCACGCGTGGGTCGAGCTGCGCGACGACGGGGTGCCCGTGGCGCCGGAGCTGCGTGCCGCCGCGTTCACCGTCGAGGGCCAGGGCTCGCTCAAGGGCCGGGCGGACGGCCGCTACGGACGCTTCTGCGGGCTGCTCACCTGCGCGCTCATCGCAGCGGAGCTCGGCGGCTCGATCGAGGCGCTCGGCGACCAGGGACGCGCGGTCTTTCGGATCCGGTTGCCGCTCGATGAGGCCCCCGGCGAGCCGGACCCGCCACACGCGCCGTGACCGCCGGCCTCCTCCGGCCGGGGCAGAGCTGCTGGCGGGTCGAGCGGGCTTCGCGGGTCGCGCTCATGGTCGACGCGAGCGCGTACTTCGACGCGCTGGTCCGCGCCACGGCGCGCGCCGAGCGGTCGGTACTCATGGTCGGGTGGGACTTCCACACCGAGGCGAACCTCCGCCCGAGCGACGACGGGGGGCCGCCGCTGACGCTCGCCGGGCACCTGAACGCCATCACCGCGGCCAACCCCGAGCTCGAGGTGCACATCCTGTGCTGGGACTACTCCCCGATCCTGCTGATGGAGCGGGAGCTGCTGCCGCTCGTTCAGTTCCACTGGAAGACCGACCGGCGGGTCCACTTCCGGCTCGCGTCGAACCACCCCGTCGGCGCGTCCCACCACCAGAAGGTCGTCGTCATCGACGATCGGCTCGCCTTCGTCGGCGGCCTCGACCTCACCATCGCCCGATGGGACGAGCCCTCGCACACCCCGGACGACGTCCGCCGTCGCCTCCCGAACGGCGACCCGTACGGCGCGTTCCACGACGTGCAGGTGGCGGTCGACGGTGACGCGGCGCGCGCGCTCGGCGAGCTCGTGCGCCGGCGCTGGGCGGCGGCGACGCGCGTGCACCTCGAGCCGCCGATCGCCGGCGGCGACCCCTGGCCCGCGGGGCTTCGCGCGTCGATGCGCGACGTCGACGTCGGCATCGCGCGCACTCAGCCCGCGCACTCGGTGTACGCGCCGGTCCACGAGGTGGAGCGCCTCTACCTCGACGCCATCGCTGCCGCCCGTGACCGCATCTACATCGAGAACCAATACGTCACCTCCCACCGCATCGAGCGGGCGCTGCGCGAGCGCCTGGCCGAGCCGGGCGGACCGGAGGTCGTGCTCGTTACTCCGCGGACCCAGTCCGGGCGGCTCGAACAGGTGACGATGGGCGCGATCCGCGCGAGGCTCGTTCGCGCGCTCCGAGCGGCGGACCGCGAAGACCGCCTTCGCGTGCTCTGCCCCGTGGTCGACGGCGCCGAGGTCAACGTGCACGCGAAGGTGATGATCGTCGACGACACGTTCGTGCGCGTCGGGTCCGCGAACCTAAGCGCGCGCTCCATGCGACTCGACACGGAGTGCGACCTCGCGATCGAGGCCGGCCCCGATGACGCGGCCTCCCGACAGGCGATCGTCGAGCTGCGCGCGACGCTCCTCTCCGAGCACCTCGGCGCCGTCCCCTCCGCCGTGCGCGACGCCATCGCAGAGGGCGGGTTGCGCAGCGCGATCGATCGCCTCGGCGGGGGTCGGCGCGCGCTCGTCCCGCTCGACGTCGACGACGCGCCCGCGCTCGGCGTCGAGGTCCCCGACGACGTCGTGGACCCCGAGCAACCGCTCGACGAGGCCCTCGTTCGCCACGCGGTCCCGGACGAAGCGTCGGAGGCCGGCGCGCGTCACATCGTGTGGCGGGTGGCGGTCGCCGCGGTCCCGCTCGCGCTGCTCGGGCTGTGGCTGTGGACGCCGCTACGCGACTGGGTCAGCCCGCGCCACCTCGCGAAGCTCGCCGCGCCGCTGCGGGAGACCCCCATCGGCGCCGCCGGGGCGACGCTCGCCTTCGCGCTCGCCTCGGTGCTGATGATCCCCCTGCCGGTGCTCGTCGTCGCGATGGCCATCCTGTACGGGCCGTGGGCGGGCTTCGCCGGCGCGCTGGCCGGGAGCGTACTGGGCGCGTGCGCTGGCTACGGCATCGGGCGGGCGATCTGGCCCAGCGCGGTCCAGCGGCTCGCCGGGCGGCGTCTGCACCGACTCCTGCACGCGGTCGAGCGCCGCGGGCTCCTCGCTACCGCCGTGCTCCGCGTCGTGCCCGTCGGCCCATTCACCCTCGTCAATCTGGTGTCCGGCAGCGTCCGGCTGCGCTTTCGCGACTTCGTGGGCGGCAACCTCATCGGGCTCACGCCAGGCGTGTTGTTGCTGACGGTCTCGGCGGATCGCGTGGTGCGAGCCGTCCGACACCCGAGCGCGGAGAGCATCACCATCGCGCTCGCCGTCGTCGTCGCGCTCGTGATCGGCACGTGGTGGCTCCGCAAGCGCCTCGCCCGCCTCGGAGGGAGCGACCGGTGATCGAGGCGACCGCGGTGACCTGGAACCTGCACGGCTTCGTCGGAGCCGACGGCCGGCGGGACGTCTCGCGCACGGCGCGGGTGCTGGGGGTGCTCGGCGCCGACGTGCTCGGGCTGCAGGAGGTCGACTGCCGCGGCGCCGAGGGCACAGGCGAGACGCGCCTCGCACTGCTCGCCGAGGCGACCGGGATGCACGCCACCTTCGGCCCGACGCTCGCCCATGAGGACGGCGGCTACGGCAACGCGCTGCTGACCCGCTGGCCCGTCACCAGCGTGACGCGGCACGACGTGAGCGTCGAAGGCGGCGAGCCCCGCGGCGTGCTCTGCGCGGACGTTCGACCCGATGGGGCCCCCGTGCGGCTCATCGTGACCCACTTCGGGCTGCGCATGAAGGAGCGCCGCCGCCAGCTCGCGGCGCTGCTCGCGCTCATCGAGGCCGCGCCGGGCGCGCCGCTGCTGCTGATGGGTGACTTCAACGAGTGGCAGCCGCGCTCGCCCCTCGTCGGCGCGCTCGACCGCGCGCTCGGGCGTGCTGCGCACGTGCGCACCTTCCCCGCGCGCTTTCCGGTGCTCGCCCTCGACCGCATCTGGGTGCGCGCGCCGGCGCGCCTCCTCGCCATCGAGCGGTGTGCCGGCGCCGGGGCGCGCCACGCCTCGGACCACCTGCCGGTGCGCGCCCGCCTGGCCCTCCCCGGCGGCGCTCGTGGGTGAGCCGCCATGAGGCCACGCGATCGTGGTAAGGCAACGGCACGTCACACGTTCGGATCGCGCGTGGCGCGAGGAGGACCGATGGCGACTGACACCGAGCTGACGGACCAACGGTCCTCCGGCGCGCGGCCCACCGAGGCGCGCGTGGGGGCGACGCGATGACCGACCGCGAGGCGATGCGCGGGGTCTTCCTCGACACCTACCCGCTCGACCAGGGAGACGTCGACCTCGGCCCGCTGGCCGCGCCGCTGAGCGGGCTCGACCGCTACGAGCGCACGGCCCCGGAGCAGCTCGCCGAGCGGATCGCCGACGTCGAGGTCGTGCTGCTCAACAAGGTGCGGCTCGATCGAGCGGCGCTCACGCTCGCGAAGCGGCTGAAGCTGGTCGTCCTGTCCGCGACCGGGACCGACAACGTCGACCTCGACGCCGCGGGGGAGCTCGGCGTCACCGTGTGCAACTGCCGCGGCTACGCGACGGCCTCGGTCGTGCAGCACGCGATCGGGCTCATGCTCGCGCTCACGACGCGCCTCATCGACTACGATCGCGCCGTCCGCGCGCATCGCTGGCAGCGCAGCCGCGAGTTCGGCGTGCTCGACTACCCCATCCACGAGGTGGCCGGGCGTACGCTCGGCATCGTCGGCTACGGCGAGCTCGGGCGCGCCGTCGCGCAGGTCGCGGAGGCGCTGCGCATGGACGTACAGGTCGCCGAGCGGCGCGGACGCGACGACGTGCGGCCGGATCGAGCGCCCTTCGAGGAGGTGCTCGAGACGTCCGACGTGCTCACGCTGCACTGCCCGCTGACGCCGGAGACACGCCACCTCATCGACCGCGAGGCGCTCGCCCGGATGCCGGCGCACGCGCTGCTCATCAACACGGCCCGCGGCGGGCTCATCGACGAGCGGGCGCTGGCGGACGCGCTCCGACGGGGTGCGATCGGCGGCGCGGGCGTCGACGTGCTCAGCGCCGAGCCGCCCACCGAGGGGAACCCGCTGCTCGAGCCCGACCTGCCGAACGTCATCGTCACGCCGCACGCCGCGTGGGGCAGCGTCGAGGCCCGCCGTCGCGCCATCGCTCAGATGGCGGAGAGCATCCGGACCTTCATCGAGGGCACCCCCGCCCGCGCGGTCACCGACCCGCCCCGGCCGAGGTAGCGGCTCGCTGACGCCCCGGCGGGCGAGCGCCTGCGCTGTCGGGCTATCGGCCCTCGTCGTCGTCGCGTCCGTCCGGGCGCGGCCCGGCACGGAGCGCTGCGAGGCGGGCCTTGATGCGCGCCTCGAACCCGGCGTCGGTCGGCTCGTAGTAGCGGGCGCCGGCGAGCGCGTCCGGTAGATAGGCGGCGCCCTCGGCGAAGCCTCCCTCGTCGTGGGGGTAGCGGTAGCCCGCCCCATAGCCCCAGGCCTTCATGGCGGCCGTGGGCGCGTTCCGGAGCGCCAGCGGCACCGGGAGCGCCCCGCGGGCCGAGATGTCGCGACGCGCGGCCTCGAAGGCGCGGTAGGCGGCGTTGCTCTTCGGGGCGCTCGCGAGGTACACGCAGCACTGGGCCATCGCGAAGAGGCCCTCCGGCATGCCGAGCCGGTGGAACGCCTGGTCCGCGGCGACGGCGAGCTCGAGCGCGCGCGGGTCGGCGTTGCCGACGTCCTCGCTCGCGAAGATGAGCATGCGACGAAGCACGAAGCGCGGGTCGTCGCCCGCGTCGACCATGCGCATCATCCAGTAGATCGCCGCGTCCGGATCGCTGCCTCGCATCGACTTGATGAACGCGCTGACGACGTTGTAGTGCTCCTCGCCGGTCTTGTCGTAGAGCAGCGTCTTCGAGGCGAGGGCCTCCGACACCGCGGCCTCGGTGACCGAGCCTCCGCGGCCGCGCGCCTCGTCGCAGACCATCTCGAGCACGGTCAGCGCCCGTCGCGCGTCGCCGTGCGCGGCGGCGGCGATGCGGGCGAGCGCGGCGTCATCGACGCTCGGCGCGGGCCGACGGACGCCCCGCTCTGCTTCGGCCAGCGCGCGCTCGAGCAGCGTGCGCAGCGCGGCCTCGTCGAGCGGCTCGAGCCGGAAGACGCGGGCGCGGCTCAACAGCGCGGCGTTCACGGCGAACGAGGGGTTCTCGGTCGTCGCGCCGATGAGCGTGACGCTCCCGTCCTCGACGAAGGGCAGCAGCGCGTCCTGCTGCGCCTTGTTGAAGCGGTGGATCTCGTCGACGAAGAGGACCGCCCGCTCTGCGTACAGCGCCCGCCGCTCACGCGCGGCGCCGAGGATCTTGCGCAGCTCGGGCACGCCCGAGAGGACCGCGCTGAAGGGCTCGAAGCGCGCGCGCGTCTCCGCTGCGATCACGCGCGCGAGCGTGGTCTTCCCGGTCCCGGGCGGACCCCAGAGGATCATCGACGGGATCGTGTCCGCGCGGATGAGGTTCGAGAGGAGCCGCCCCTCGCCGAAGAGCGCGGGCTGGCCGACCAGCTCGTCGAATGAGCGAGGCCGCATCCGCTCGGCGAGCGGCGCGGTGTCCTTCGCGTTTCGCTCGAACAGCTCCATCGGCGCGCTCTCCCACCGCGCCGTCCGTTCGGGGGCGCCGGCGGCGCGGACCGGCCTCGGTCAGCGCAGGATACGCATCTTCTTCGGCTTGTCGCCCGTGGGGGTCTGCTGGCCGGCGCCGCGTTCGAAGTGCTCGGCGGCGATGTGGTTCGTGAGCGCGTCCGCGACAAGCGCGAACGCCTGCGCTGCGGGCGCTTCGGGCTCGGCCTGAACGACGGGCATGCCCGCGTCGCCCCACTCGCGCACCTTCGGGTCGAGCGGGACCTGCCCGAGCAGCGGCGCCTTCGCGTACTCCGCGATCTTAGCGCCGCCGCCGGCGCCGAAGAGCTCCTGTCGCACGCCAGCCGAGTCGGTGTAGTAGCTCATGTTCTCGACCACGCCGAGGACCGGGATGTTGAGCTTGTGGCACATCGACACGCTCTTGTAGACGTCCTGGAGCGCGACCTCCTGCGGCGTCGTCACCACGACCGCGCCGGTGAGCTTGACCTTCTGCGCGAGGGTGAGCGCGACGTCGCCGGTGCCGGGCGGCAGGTCGATGAGCAAGTAGTCGAGCTCGCCCCAGTCGACGTCGGCGATGAACTGTTGCAGCGCGCCGTGGAGCATGGGGCCACGCCAGACGACCGCCTGCTTGTCGTCCTCGAGCAGAAAACCGATGCTCATCATCTTCAGCCCGAAGCGCTGCATCGGGATGATGCGCTTGCCGTCCTTCGAGCTCGGGTGGCCGCTGATGCCGAGCATCGTCGGCACCGACGGCCCGTAGATGTCCGCGTCGAGCAGCCCGACGCGCGTGCCGGCGCGACGCAGGGACATCGCGAGGTTCGCCGCGACCGAGCTCTTGCCGACGCCGCCCTTGCCGCTGATGATGAGGATCACGTTGCGGACGTCGGGGATCGGGTCGACCGCCGACGCCTCGCGCTTTGGCACCTGCACCTTCCAGGCGATCTCGACGTGCGTGACGCCGAGCGGCTGGACGGCGGCGTTGAGCCGCTCACGGATCTGCTTGCGGACCTGCTCGGCGGGCGAGGCGATGCGCACCTGCGTCTTGAGCTTCGTGCCGTCCAGCTCGACGTTCGACAGCGCGTCGAGGTCGGCGAGGCTCCGCTCGAAGGTGGGGTCGATGACGGCGCCGAGCGCCTGCTGGACCGATTCGAGGGTGGGGGTCGTCACGACCGGTACGTAGAGTGCCCCGCCGAAGCGGTCAAGACGCATGGGGGACTCGGGTATGCTCCGGGCGCATGGCCGCTCCGTCGCTCCGCCGGCTCGCCGCGCCCGCGCTGGTCTTCGTGGTCTGCGCGGCGGCGTACTGCGCGGTGAGCGGACCGCGCCTCGGCGGGCCTTCGCCGAACGCGCACTACGTCGTCCTCGCCGAGTCGTGGCTGCACGGGCGGCTCGACCTCGGCCACGCCCCGCCCGGAACGAACGACTGGGCGTGCTTCGACACCGTCACGCGCGGCCCCTGCCCGCCGGGCCGGTACGCGTTCGGCGGGGCCGGCGGCGCGCGCTACCGCTGGTACGTCTCGTTTCCGCCCTTCCCTGCGCTCGTCATCCTGCCGGCGGTCGCGCTCTTCGGTCCCGGCATGTCCGGTCCCTTGTTCTGGGCGCTGCTCGCGGGCCTCGCTCCGGCGCTCTGCTTCGTCGTGCTCCGTCGTCTGCGCGAGGCGGGCGCCGGCACCGACAGCGTAGGCGAAGACGTGGTCCTCACGGCCGCCTTCGCGTTCGGCAGCGTGTTCTTCTTCACGGCAGTTCAGGGGTCGGTGTGGTACGCGGCGCACGTCGTCGCGGGCGCGCTGCTCTTCATCTACTTGCTGGCCGGGTTCGAGGCACGCCGGCCGGTGCTCGCGGGGGTCGCGCTCGGGCTGTGCGTGCTCACCCGGCCGACGACGGCGCTGCTCGCGGTGTTTTTCGCGCTCGAGGCGCTGCGGGTCTGTCGCGCTCGCGCCGCGGATCGCGGCGAAGCGAGCCGCTGTGAGGCGCCCGTGGCGGGAGTGCCCTCGCGTATGCACGCGTGGCTGCGCGGCGCAGACTGGCCGCGGTTGTTGCGGCGCTGCGGGTGGTTCGCGCTGCCGATCGTCGTCATCGGCGCGGTCGGTCTCGCCTACAACTACGCGCGCTTCGGCGACCCGCTCGAGTTCGGGCACACGTTCTTGCAGATCCGCTGGCGCCCGCGCATCGAGAAGTGGGGCCTGTTCAACTACCACTACCTCGCGAAGAACCTCTCCGTGATGCTCGCGGGCCTGCCGTGGCTCAGCGCGCGACCGCCGCACTTGCAGATCACAGGCCACGGGCTCGCGCTGTGGCTGACCTCGCCGTGGCTGCTCTGGGCGCTGTGGCCGCGCCGCACGAGCGCGCTCACGGTGTCGCTCTGGGCGGCCGTCCTCCCGGTCGCCGTGCTCGACCTCATGTACCAGAACAGCGGGTGGGTGCAGTTCGGCTACCGCTTCGCGCTCGACTACCTGCCGCTCGTCGTCGCGTTGATCGCGGTGTCCGGGCGACGCCTTCGCGGAGGGTTCGTCGCGGCGGTGGTCTTCGCGGTGTGCGTGAACGCGTTCGGCGCCGTCACCTTCGACCGCGCGCCGCGCTTCTACCACATCGACCCGACCCAGCAGACGCTCTTCCAGCCCGACTGACGGGCGCCGGCGCCGCGCGCCGAGTCGGTGACGGGGAGTCTCGCGCGGAAGGGCCCGAGCCGGGTCTTCGAAGGGGGAGTCAGCCCTGGCGCGGCGCGGCGCCGTCGGGCGTCCAGCGCAGGACGGGCTTGCGCGCGGCGAGCGTCTCGTCGAGGCGCCGGAGCGAGGTCAGGTGCGGCGCGCTCTTCACGAGCTCGGGGTCGGTGCGCGCCTCCTCGCTGATCGTCTCGAGGGTCCGGACGAGCTCGTCGAGCGTCTCCTTCGTCTCGGTCTCGGTCGGCTCGATCAGCATCGCGCCCTTCACCACGAGCGGGAAGTACACGGTGGGCGGGTGAAAACCGTAGTCCATCATGCGCTTGGCCACGTCCATCGTCGTGACGTGCGCGTCCTTCAGGTGCCGATCGCTGATGACCACCTCATGCATGCACGTGCGGTCGTAGGCGACGTGCCACCTCTCGCCGAGGCACACGCGCAGGTAGTTCGCGTTCAGGACGGCGAGCTCGGTCGCGCGCTTCAAGCCGTCGGCACCCATCTCCCGCAGGTAGGTGTAGGCGCGGACCATCATCCCGAAGTTGCCGACGAACGACCGCAGCTTGCCGACCGTCTGCGGCCGATCGGTCTCGAGCCGGAGCGTGCCGTCGTCCTCGCGCTCGACGACGGGCACGGGCGCGAAGGGGTGGAGCATCGCCTTGTAGCCGACCGGACCGCAGCCGGGGCCGCCGCCGCCGTGGGGCGTCGTGAAGGTCTTGTGCAGGTTGAACTGCATCACGTCGATGCCGAGGTCGCCGGGGCGGGCGTAGCCCATCAGCGCGTTCAGGTTTGCGCCGTCGCCGTACACGAGGCCGCCCTTGTCGTGGACCATGGCGGCGAGATCGGCGATGTGCGTCTCGAACAGGCCGACCGTGTTCGGGTTGGTGATCATGATGGCGGCGACGTCGTCGTCCACGAAGGGCGCGAGCTGCTCGGGGACCACGACCCCCTTCTCGCCGACCGGGAAGGGCACCGCCTTGAAGCCATTGAGCGCGCACGAGGCGGGGTTGGTCCCGTGGGCGGTGTCGGGGATGAGCACCTTGTTCGGGTGGCGGCCCTGCGCGGCGTGGTACGCGCGGATCATCATGAGCCCGGTAAGCTCCCCCTGCGCGCCTGCGGCCGGGTGCAGGCTCACGCGATCCATCCCGCAGACCTCCGCGAGGCCGCGCTCGAGGCGCCACATCAGCTCGAGGGCGCCCTGGATGGCGTCGTCGGGGGCGAGGGGGTGGAGCGCCGCGAAGCCCGGCAGGCGCGCGGCCCACTCGTTGACCTTCGGGTTGTACTTCATCGTGCACGAGCCGAGCGGGTACATCCCCGTGTCGATCGCGAAGTTCTGCTGGCTCAGGCGCACGTAGTGCCGGACAGCCTCTGGCTCCGACACCTCGGGCAGCGGGGCGGGCTCGACGCGCGCCATCTCGCCGAAGAGCGCGGCCGGGTCGACGTCGGGGACCTCGGGCGCGGGCAAGGACGCGCCGGAGCGCTCCTTCGCGCCGAGCTCGAAGATGAGCGGCGACGAAAAACACAGACCTGAGACCGCGGACCCGGGCATGGTCACCTCCAGCGAGCCCGACTGTGACGGCTCTGCGGCCGGGATTCAATGGGCTGGTGGGCGCGCCCCGGCGCCGGGCGCGGCTTCGGCGGCGCCTCGAGGTGCCTCGGGCGGTGGTTACGCCTCGCCGTGTCGGCGGCGGCGCGGCTCCGCGGGCGCGTCCTCGGGGGCCGGCGCGCCGGCGAGCTCCGCCTCGAACGCGTCCAGCTCGCGCGTGATCGAACGGACGACCGCCTGCTTCTGATGAAACGGCAGGAAGGCCGCCTTGAAGCCGTTCACGATGACCCGCCGAAGGTCGTCCCACTCGAAGCCCATCTCCGTGTGGCAGAGCCAGAGCTCGCGCGAGCAGGTCGTGTCTGTGATGAGGCGGTTGTCGGTGTTGATCGTCACTCGCAACCCGAGGTCGTGATAGAGCTTGAGCGGGTGCGACGCGAGGTCCGGGACCGCTCCGGTCTGCACGTTCGACGACGGGCAGCACTCGAGCGGGATCCGGTGATCGTTCACGTAGTGCAGGAGGTCGCCGTCCTCGCGGAGGCGACAGCCGTGGCCGATGCGGTGGGCGCCGCAGACGTGGATCGCGTCGTGGATCGAGGCCGGTCCGTACGCCTCGCCCGCGTGGATCGTCACCGAGATGTTGTTCGCGCGCACGAGGTTGAACGCGCGCAGGTGCTTGCGCGCCGGGTGGTCGTACTCGGCGCCGGCGAGATCGAACGCGACGACGCCGCGGCCCTTGTAGGCGACGGCGAGCTGCGCCATCTCGAACGACGAGCGCGGCGAGATGTTGCGGATGCCGCAGAGGATGACGTTCGCGGTGACGCCGAGATCGGTCTGCGCCTCCCAGAGGCCGGCGAGGACGGCCTCGACGACGGCGGTGAGGCGCAGCCCGCCGCGCGTGTGCAGCATCGGCGCGTAGCGGACCTCCAGGTAGCGCACGTTCTCGGCGGCGGCGTCCTCGACGAGCTCATACGCGATGCGGTGCAGCGCGCGCTCCGACTGCATCGCCTGCAGCGTGATCTCGAAGGCCTCGAGGTAGCGCTCGAGGGAGCCGGTCGCCTCGCCGCAGCGCAGGGCCTGGCGGAGGCCCTCGGCGTCGTGCGCGGGCAGCGCGATGCCCTCCTCGTCTGCGAGCTCGAGGATCGTCTCGACGCGTTGCGAGCCGTCGAGGTGCACGTGCAGGTCGGTCTTCGGGAGCTGCTCGATCTGCGCGCGCGTGAGTTCCATACGGGCATCCTACGGCCGGCGCCGCGACGTGACACGCACGACACCGCGACCCAGGAGCTGCGGAGGCCGGCCACGTGGAACTTTCCGCCCCCGCCCAACCACGCAGCTTAAATCCCTCCGAGGGTACATTCGCCCTGCCCGCCCTGATTACACCGTGGATCTTTCCGCCCTCGTCGAACCTGGAGGTTTAGATCCCTCCGAGGGTAGATTCGCTCGGCGGCGGCGCCGCGGTGGATCTTTCCTGTGTGGCGCGAAGGTCAAAAAATCGCTCCGGGGGCGGATTCGGCGCAACGGGGCGGTG
>JAGQJE010000048.1 GCA_020430775.1 Myxococcales bacterium | reverse complement strand
GCTACGGGCGGCGGTCGAGCGTCACCACGAAGAAGAACGGAGGCGGAGACGATGAGCGGAGCGTTTACGGACAGGCTAGCGCGGCGGCTGGCACGCGGCGCGGCGGAGTACGGCGGCGCGTCGCTCAGCCGGCCGCTCACGGAGCTGCTAGACGAGGTCGAAGAAGAGGCGCTCGATGTCGTCGGGTGGGCGGCTGTGATGGACGCCGTGGCGGGCGGCTCCCGCCGCGTCGATCGCGGGTACGTCGACCACGCGGTCGTCCAGGCGCAGCGCGACCCGCAGGATATCCTCGACGAGGCGGAGGCGCTCGAGGGTCCGCTGCGGGTGCGGGCGGTCATCCTGGCGCTCGGCGTCACCGGACATCGCGCGTGGCAGGTCGTCGAGCGTGCACGCGAGCTGCTCGGCGACGGCACGACCTACGGAGGCGACGATGAGCACGGGTAGCTACGACTACACGGGGCACCGGCCAGGTGACGGCGAGGGCCACGCGCCCCTGTGGACCACGCTCGCCCTGTGGCTGGTGCTCGCCGCGGCGCTCAGCGTCGCGGTGGTGGCGCATGGCTAGACCTCGCAGCTCGATGGCCGCCCGGACGCGTGCGGCGGTGCATGCGCCCGACAGCGCGCGCTCTCGCCTGCTCGCCTCGCAGCACGGCAGGGCGCTCCCGGCGGTCGTCCTCGGCGTCGACCCAGGCGAGCGCTCGGGCTGGTCGCTGTGGACCGCGGGGCGCCTGACGGACTACGGCGCGTGCTCGCCGTACGACAGCTCGGACCACCAGCGCGTGGTCCGCGTGGCGCTCACCGAGGCCGCAGACCGCGGCGAGCCGCTCGTCATGGCCACCGAGGACTGGGGCCAGCGGTGGCGCGGGCTGTCGGGCGCGTCGTCGGTGATGGGCGCCCGCAAGCTCTGGGAGCGGTGCCTCGCAGCGCAGCAGCGGGACGTACGCGCCATCCCGGCGCCGCATGTCGTCCGCGTGCACGTGGCAACCTGGCGCGCGGCGTTCGGCGGCCGCGTCGGCATGACGACCGCCGAGGCCAAGCGGTGGGCGACGCGCACGTGCTGCCGACGCCACCCGCGCGCTGACATCGCCACGCGTGACCACGACATCGCCGAGGCGATCCTCATCGGCGAGTGGGGCACGCGCGCCCGCCCGGTCGCAGACGTCATCTCGAGCCGCGTGCTCCGGGAGTGGGCGGCGAGATCGTAATGGTCGATGCGGACACCGGTGAGATCATGGGCCTGAGCGTCGACGGTGGCCCGAAGCGCGGCGAGTGACGCGATATGTCACAATGACCGACGATGACGGTAGCGAGACAGTGGCGACCTACCGCGCGACAGCTCCGGTTCGTGGAGCTGTTCTGCGGCGGTGAGCGCGGCAATGGGGCACGGTCGGCGAAGGGCGCGGGGTACAAAGGCGGGCCGGCGCAGCTCGCTGCCGTCGCGGCGCGGTTGTTAAAGAACGTTAATATTCGCGCGCTCATCGCGGAGGCCGAGGCTGAGACGCGGAGCGACCGAATTGCGACCCGCGAGGAGCTCTGCGCGTTCTTCACTGGCGTGGTCCGCGGAGACGAGCGGACCGTGGACGCGATGGGTGAAGAGACGCCCGCGTCGATGCGTGACCGCCTGAAGGCCGGGGAGCTGCTGGCGAAGATGGGCGGCTTCTTCCTCGAGAAGCGCGAGGTCAAAGTCGACGTCCAGGCAACGCGCGTCTTTTTCCCGGCGGACGGTCGCGGGCCAGCGCCGAGGTGATCGAGATACG
>JAGQJE010000311.1 GCA_020430775.1 Myxococcales bacterium | reverse complement strand
CGCGCGTCCGCCCGCGAGGCCGCCGGCGCGGCCCTCTTCCAGCTCGCGGTCTCCGGGACGCTCCCGCGCGACGTCGCGCTCCCCGCGCCCTGTCCTCCGCTCGTCTCGCTCGCGCCGCGCGCCGTCTGGCTGCCCGGGCCCTCGCAGCGGGTCGAGCTCGTCGCGCCCGGCGGTGTCCGCTGTGATGGCGACGCGGTCGACCCCCGAGAGAGCGCCGCGGCCGCGGCCCTCACAGAGGTCGCGGAGGCGTTCCTGCTCTGCGCGCCGCTGCCGGATCCCGCCTTCGCCGAGGTCGCGCCGCGGCGCGTCGCGCCCCATCCCGACACGGCGTCGATGCTCTCCGAAGGCGACGCGCTCCTCGAGCGCGCGCTCCCGGCGGTACACGCGGACATCCGCCGCGCGCTGGTCGAGGTCGGCCTGCTCGACGAGGCGGACGAGGCGGGCCCCGACGTCGCGTCCGATCCGCGGGCGGTCGGCGCCGCGTGCATCCGCCGGCCCCGCGACGCCGCGGACGCGGCCCGCCTGCTCGCCGTCGCCACCGCCGAGCAGAAGCTGCACGCGCTCCTTCAGGTCGACCCGGTGCTGCTCGGCGCGCCCGAGGACCTCGCCGCGGCGGTGCCCGCGCTGCGTGCGGCGCATCGAGCCCTCCCGCTCGTCGCGCTCGCTCGCGCTGCGCGCGCGATGGGGCTCGATCCGGAGCGCAGCTTCGAGCGGGCGGTCGAGGGCACGCTCGACCCGGCCCTGCGCGCCTACGACGAAGTCCGCGCGGACCTCCGGTGGACGCCCGTCGGCGCCGGCGTGCGCGACGAGATCGCGCGCGTCCGGGCGGAGCGGTAGCGCGATGGCGGTCCCCCACGGGGTCATCGGTGCGGTGCACCTGCGGCCGATGCCGGGCGATCCGCGCTACGCCGGTGGCGGCTTCGACGCGGTGGAGCGGGCCGCGCTCGCCGACGCGGAGGCGCTCGTCGACGGCGGCGTCGACGGCCTCATCGTCGAGAACTTCGGCTCGGCGCCGTACCCGCGCGGCGACGCGCGGCAGCGCACGGCGCCCGAGCAGGTCGCCGCGATG
Organism: Myxococcales bacterium; assembly: GCA_020430775.1. Classification (GTDB taxonomy): domain Bacteria; phylum Myxococcota_A; class Polyangia; order Polyangiales; family Houyiibacteriaceae; genus JAGQJE01. The sequence continues at coordinate 13,470 of JAGQJE010000311.1, read as the reverse complement.
GCCATCGTCGTGCGCGAGCTCGTGCGGCGGTTCGCCGTACCGGTGGGCGTGAACTGCCTGCGCAACGACGTGATGAGCGCGCTCGGCGTCGCGGCGGCGGCCGGGGCTGCGTTCGTCCGCTCGAACCTCCACGTCGGCGTCTACCTGACCGACCAGGGGCTGCTCGAGGGCGAGGCGTTCGACACGCTGCGCTACCGCCGGGCGATCGGTGCCGAGGGGGTCGCGATCCTCGCGGACGTCCTCGTCAAGCACGGGGCGCCCCTCGTCCCGACGACCCCCGCGGCCGCGACCGAGGAGTGCTTCTCGCGCGGGCTCGCCGACGCCGTCGTCGTCTCCGGCGTCGCGACGGGCGCCGCGGTCGACCCCGACGTGCTCTCCGAGGCGCGGCGAGCCGCCGGCGCGCGGCCTGTGTTCATCGGCTCCGGGTTTCGCCCAGAGACGGTCGCGCCGCTCGCCTCGATGGCGAACGGCGCGATCGTCGGGACGTGGCTCAAGTGTGACGGTGAGGTCGATCGCCCGGTCGACCCCGCGCGCGTGCGTGCCCTGTCAGCGCGCGCGCGCGGTCGCTTCTTCCCGAGCGGCTCAGTTCCCGACGTGCCCTGAGACGCCCAGGATGGTCGCGAAGTGGACGTCGGAGGCGCCCGGCCCCGAGCGCGTCGAGAAGATGTCCGCGCTCGCGACCTCGACGCGGTTCTCGAGCGTGATCACGAGCTGGGGCACCGGCGAGTAGCGCACGGTCAGCGTGCCGGTGCCGAGCCGCTTGGCGGGCAGGCTCACCGCCGGCGCGTCGTCGGTCTCGTCCGCGAAGGTCCCGAGCCCCGCGAGCCCGTCCGGGTCGCCGAGGTACTCGCCCCGCAGCGCGAGCGCCCAGTGATCCCCGACGTCGACGCCGACGGCGGCGCTGGCGCCGTAGTACAGGGCCGTGCTCTGGCTCGGGTCGACGCGCAGGTCGCCGTTGAGCGCGAGGTGCCACCGCCCGGACGAGAGGTTTGCGACGACGTCTACGAAGTGGTCCCAGTCGCGGTTGTCGTCGAGCCCGTTCGGTCCCGTGCCGTAGCCGAGGTACAGGCCCACGTGGTCGTTCGGCGTGATCGCTATTTGACCGCCGAAGTGCGGCACCTCGTTGGCGAGGTCGGTGATGTCCGGGAAGTCGAAGAACCCGTTGACGACCAGCACGGTGACCGCGACCTTCTCGTTCACCTGGTACGCGGCGCGCAGGCCGGTGTGGTTGAACGGCTGCATCAGGAAGTAGAGCGCGCCGCGTGTGAAGTTGAGGTTCTTCCACTCGTCGGCCACCTCGGCGCCGTAGATGGTGTCGAACCAGCCGAGGTCGAGCTTGAGCTTCGAGGTCGGCTTCCACGTTACGTAGCCCTGCCTCAGGTTGTTGAGCCCGGCCGGGGCCGTCCCGATGAGCTTGTCCGCGCCCGGCCCGAACCGAAGGCTCAGCGTCAGCCCCCAGGTGTCCGTCTCGTACGCGGCGTCCACGCCGGCGAAGGTCAGCCCGAAGCCCTGTTGGTCGACGAAGGCGCGGTAGCTCGGCATCGGCAGCGAGTTCGGCGTGCGCGCCGCGTCGAGCTGGTAGTACCCGGTCGCCGAGAGCTGGTAGGTGAAGTGCTCGAGGAAGGTGTCGAGCGCGCGCCTGCCGTCTGCGTCGCCGTGGGTGTCCGCGTCTTTCGAGTCGGCGGGCGAGGGCAGCGCCGCCGGCTGCGGCTCCTCTGCCAGCGCCGCGCTCCACGGGCTCAGCGCCGCCGCCATCGACAGCGCCGCGAGGGTGAACAAGGAAACGCGCGCTGGGTGGTTCGGGTGGGGTCTACTCACGGGACTCTCCTTCTGCTCGGCGGGCGCCGAGCCCTACGTCATCGACTGGGCACAGGGACAGGGGGGGCGGCGGCGGAGGGCGCGCCGCGCGGGCTCACTCGGCGTTCGAGACGGCGACCGACGCGACCCGTACGGCTTCCGGCTCGGCGGCCTCCATGCGCGCGGGCTCGCCGGAGACGCCCTTCAGCTCCTCGCCGTAGGCGTCGACGCCGCACTCCGAGAGGTCGAGCCCCTCGAGCTCGTGCGCCACCGGCACGCGGATCCCGCCAGGGAGCGCGACCTTCATGCCGTACCAGAACACCGCCGACGCGAGCAGCGCGAAGCCGAAGCCGGCGAAGGTCCCGATGGCTTGGACGCCGAGCTGGTGCAGGCCGTGTCCGGTGAAGAGCCCGACGTCCGCGCCGAAGAGGCCGACCGCGAGCGTGCCGAAGAGCCCGCACGCGCCGTGCACCGCCACCGCGCCGACGGGGTCGTCGATCTTCAGCTTGTCGAGCAGGAACACGCCCTCGACGCAGAGCAGGGCCGCGATGACGCCGACGACGAGCGACCAGCCGGGCGCGATCACGTTGCAGCCGGCGGTGATGCCGACCAGCCCCGCGAGGATGCCGTTCAAGCCCATCGACAGGTCGAAGAGGCCCGTGCGGAACCGGGTCCAGCCGAGCGCCGTGAGGAAGCCCGCGCTCGCGGCGAGGTTGGTGACGAGCACGATACCGCCGACCTTGTCGTCGAACGCGAGCTCCGAGCCGCCGTTGAACCCGAACCAGCCGAGCCACAGGACGATGACGCCGAGGGTCGCGAGCGGGAAGCTGTGGGCCGGCATCGGGCGCACGGAGCCGTCGGGGAGGTACTTGCCGATGCGCGGGCCGATCGCGATCGCCCCGGCGAGCGCCATCCCGCCGCCGACCGCGTGCACGACCGTGCTGCCGGCGAAGTCCATGAAGCCCAGCGACGAGAGCCAACCGCCGCCCCACACCCAGTGGCCGACGACCGGGTAGACGCACACGGTCGCGAACACGGTGAAGAGGAAGAAGGTGCCGAGGGACCCGCGCTCGGCGATGGCGCCCGAGACGATGGTGCACGCGGTCGCGGCGAACACGAGCTGAAAGAACAGGAACACGTAGAACGGGAGGCTCCCCGCGGCCGCGGCCGAGGTCGAGTGCGGGCCGGGCCAGAAGTGGCTCAGCCCGAGCAGCGCGTTGCCGTCGCCAAACATCACCCCGTAGCCGACCGCGTAGAAGACGATCGAGGCGACCGCGACGACCCCGACGTTCTTCATCAGGACCATGACGACGTTCTTCCGCCGGCAGAACCCGCTCTCGACGAGCGCGAACCCTGCGTGCATGAAGAACACGAGACAGGCGCTGACCAGCACCCATGAGCTGTCCACCAGTTGGTGGATCATCGGGACGATTTCTTCTTTCATGGAGCTCCTCCAGGTGGGACGCCGCGCGGAGCGGGCGATGAAGAAGAGCCTGGCAGGCGCTCGTTTCGTCCGTGTTTCTGGCTGTCGACCGGCGTGCAAAATGCGAACGGGCGGTCGGATGGGCGCGGACGCCCGACCGGTGGGCTCGGGCGGGGCTTGCTGAGGCCCGCGCCGGCCCCCATGTTCGAGCGCGATGGCCTTCCCCCACCTCAGCTACGGCACGCCGCGCAAGCTCCCGAAGGCCGCGTCGCTCCCGGGGCGCGTCGTCGTGCTGGACGTGGCGTTCGCGGCCAACGCGGGCGGAGCGAGTTTTGACAAGGTGACCCGGCCCTTCATCGAGGGGCTCGGCGACCGCCTCGCCATGTGGATCGACCACCACGATCACGAGCGCCACGCGGACTTCGCCGGCGACCCGCGCTTCGTCCTCCGCACCAAGGCACAACACGGCGCGTGCCCGGAGCTGGTCACCCCGGAGCGCGTCGCGTGGGCGGGCGAGGTGCAGACCGTCTGCTGCCACCTCGACTTCGACGGCCTCTGCTCGGCGGCCAAGTGGATCCGCGGCGGCGTGGAGCCCTACGAGGGCGCGGACGCCGACGCGCGCGCGATCGACACGCGGCTCGGGACCCCGAGCGCGCGGGCCGTCACCCTCGATCGCGCGCTCCGAGGCCGGCCCCGCGACGACGGCCTGCGCGGGCTCATCGTCCGCTACCTCGCCGAGGGCGCCACGGACCGCACGCTCCTCGGCGAGATCGAGCACGCGGCCGGCGCGCTCGCGCGCTTCGAGGCCGAGTCGCGCCGGCTCTCCGCGGCGTACCGCGTGGAGGGCGACTTCGCGGTCTGCGACGCGACCCGCCGCGAGGGCACCTACGACAAGACCATGCTCCTGCTCATCGGCCAGCAGAAGGCGCCGATCTCGGTCGTGCACGACGAGTCGACCGTGACGGTCGCCGCCCGCTTCGACAGCGGGATCGACCTCGTCGCGCTGCTCGGGCTCGACGGCGGCATGCCGACGCGCGTCAGCGTCGCCGCGAAGAAGCTCCCGGAGGTGCTCGACGCGCTCCGAGCCCGGTGAGCGGCACCGACGCGCGCGCGGGACGAGACGCCTGCGCTTTGGTCTCGCGCGCCCGCCCCATCCGGTAGACTTCGACCGTGCGCACCTGCCGGCACTGTGGGGCCACGAGCCCGGGGGACGCGGACCGCTTCTGCGCAGCCTGCGGCACCAGCTTGCAGAGCGACCGACCCTCGAGCGCCGATGATCCCTTCATCGGCCGCACCATCGGCGGCTCGTACACGCTCCAGCAGGTCGTAGGCGTCGGCGGCATGGGTCGCGTCTACCGAGCGGAGCAGGGCACGCTCGGGCGCACCGTCGCGGTCAAGGTGATCCACCCCCACCTGCTCAGCGACGAGCAGACGGTCGCGCGCTTCTACCAGGAGGCGCGCGCCGCGAGCCGCCTGAACCACCCGAACAGCGTGAGCATCATCGACTTCGGGCGCACCGACGACGGCGTGCTCTTTTTGGTGATGGAGTTCCTGAAGGGCAGAGACCTCGCGCTCGTCATGCGCGACGACGGCCCGCTGCCCTTCGCGCGGATCTGCGACCTGCTGATGGCGACGCTCGACGCGCTCGGCGAGGCGCACCTGCACGACATCGTGCACCGAGACCTCAAGCCCGAGAACGTCATCGTCGGCCGCACCCGCACCGGGCGCGACACCGTGCGCGTCGTGGATTTCGGCCTCGCGACTATCGTGGGCGGCGGCGACTCTTCGATCACGACCCCCGGGATGGTCTGCGGGACGCCGGACTACATGTCGCCCGAGCAGGGGCGCGGCGAGCTCGTCGACGGCCGCGGGGACATCTACGCGGCCGGCGTGATGCTCTTCGAGCTCCTCACCGAGCGCCTGCCCTACATCGACGACACGCCCACGAAGGTCGTGCTCAAGCACATCAACGCCGCGGTCCCCGACCCGCGCGAGGTCACGCCCTACCGCGGCATTCCGCCCGCGCTCGCCGAGATCACCATGCGCGCGCTGGCGAAGGATCCGGCGGAGCGCTTCCAGAGCGCCGAGGCGATGCGCGACGCGCTCCGGGCTGCCCGCGAGTCGATGGCGGCCACCGCCGACGGCTTCCAGGTGTGCACGGCGTGCGGCGAGGTGAGCCCGCCGCGGCAGAAGTTCTGCGGGGAGTGCGGCGCCGCGCTGCCGGTGCGCGGCTCCGCCCGCCCGCGGCGCACCTCGCTGCGGCCGTCGTTCTATCCGGTGACCGCGCAGGTGCACCCCTTCGTCGGGCGCGACCTCGAGATGGCCCAGCTCGAGGAGTACCGTGACGCGGCCACCGACGCCGTCGTGCGCGTGCTCATCGACGGCGAGGTGGGCGCCGGCAAGACACGGCTGCTGACCGAGGCGGCGGAGGCGTTCCGGGACGCGGGCGACCTCATCGTCGGCGCGGCGCCGCACCCGAGCGGTGCGCCGGTCCCCTACGGCGCGATCTCGGAGCTGCTCTGCGGTCTGCTCGACACGCAGCGCGACGGACTGTCTGCGCTCGCCCGCGCGGGGACCTTCGGCTCGCCGCTCGCGCTCGCCGGACTGACCGAGGTCCTGCGCCCCGAGGGGCTGCGCGGGACCGACGGCGAGTCGCGCGCGGGCGCGGTCGCGGCGGCCCTGGCGACCGCCGTCGCGACGGCCCGCGAGCGCGCGCCCACCGCCCGCGTCGTGATCATCGTCGACGACCTCTACGCCTGCGACGGGCTCAGCGTCGAGGTCGTCGAGGCGCTCCCGCGGCTGCTGGCCGGGTTCTCCGTGCTCCTCTTGACGGCCGATGTCCACCACGAGGTGGCGCCGCCGGGCGCGCACTCGATCCGCCTGTCCGGCCTCGAGCCGCACGACGCCGTGCAGTTCCTCGCAGTCGCCACGTACGACCCCTTCCCGACGCAAGCGCGTGCCCCGGAGTCGCTCGCGTCCCAGCGCTTCGCGCCGCTCTACCTCGAGCAGGTCCACGCGCTCGGCGGGCGCCTCGACGACGACTCCCTGCCGACCCGCCTCGCCGACGCCGTCCTCATGCGCGTCGAGCGGATGAGCATCCGCGCGCAGCGTGCGCTGCAGGCGGCGTCGGTGCTGGGGCGCCGCTGCCAGGTGTCGGACCTGCGCAAGCTCGTCGCGGGCGACGACTGGGAGGGCGTCGCGGAGGCTGCCCGCGAGGGCCTGCTCGAGATGACCGACGTCGACGTCGAGGTCGCCCACCCCTTCGTCGCGAACCTCGTCGAGGCGTCGATCCCGGCGGAAGCGCGCAAGCAGCTACACGATCGGGCGTTCACGCTCTTCGTCGAGGCGAACGCGCCGCTCGCGGTCCAGGCCGAGCACGCCTACCGCGCCGGCGAGTCCATCCGCGCCCTGATGGTGCTCGAGCGGCTCGGGGAGCTCGCGATGGAGCAGGGTGACCCGACGGCGGCGGCGCTCGCCTTTCGTCGCGGGCTCGAGTCCGCGCGCCGCGCCATGCTCGAGGCGGGCGACACGCTGATGGACCCGGCCATCGTCAGCTTCAGCCGCAAGCTCGGCGAGGCGCTCGACCGGTCCGGCGATCGCTCGGGCGCGGAGGGTGTGCTGCGCGAGGCCATGGACCTCACCGCGCCGCGGAGCGTCGATCGCGCGAAGATGCTCCTCGCCCTCGGCGCAGTGTTGATCCACCGCGGCCGCGCGCGCGAGGCGCTCCGCCAGCTCGGGATGGCCCTCGAGCTGCTCGCCGGTGAGGACGAGCCGGGCCTCGTCGCGCGCATCACGTTCTATATCGGGCGCGCGCGCCGGGCCGACGGTGACCTCTCGCAGTCCGCCGCGTCCTACCGCAGCGCCCTCGAGGTGCTCACCGAGACGGGAGAGGACGCGTTGTTCACGGCGCGCGTTCGCCTCGAGCTCGCGTACGCGCTCATCGCGGCCGATCAGCCGGAGGCGGCGCGGAGCGAGCTCGAATTCGCTGAGATGGACGCCCGCGCGTCCGGCGCGGTGGCGCTCGTCGCGCGGGCCGTCGGCAGCCTCGGCTCCCTCGACGAGCTCGACGGCGCGCGCGACCTGGCGCGCTCCCGCTTCGATGAGGCGTCGGAGCTGGCGGCGCTCGCCGGAGACGCGGACGGTTGCGAGCGCTGGCTGGCGGCGCTCAAGGGCGCCTTCGATCCGGCGTGATCGCTCCGCCGCGCCGGGCCCGTCGGCGGCTCGAGCCGGCGACGCGCGCGCCGCGATGGCGGACGGGCGGGCCACGACCGCGGTGCTATCCTCGGCCGGCGATGCGACTCGGCCCCACGCGATCCCTGCGTACAGCGCTCGCGCGCGCGGCGCTCTTGATCGTCGCGCCGGCGCTCGCGCTCGGGTGCTCGGACCTCTCGGGTTTCGAGCTGCCGGACGGCGGCTACTACGAGGGCGCGGTCGTCGGCGCGACGTACAGCGAGCAGGTCCCCTGCCTGAACGGGAACTGTTCGTTCATCCGCCGCGGCTTCTTCGAAGGGACGAAGCTCCGGCTCGATCTCGACCTCGACCACATCGACTCGACGCCCGGCACGCTCACGACGTCGCGTGAGCCGTGCACCCCGGTCTTCGACGAGACGCCCCTCCTGCCCATCCCCGCGCTCTCGCACGATCTGCTCTCCTCGTACGATTTCCCCGGCGGCGGGCGCCGCGTCGCGAACTACATCTTCGCGCTCGAGCCGACGGACGGTCCGCTCGCCGGCCGCGACGTGCTGGCGTTCGTCTCGCTGCTGCGCGGCCGCGAGGTCGAGGTCCGCATCCTCGCCGGCTCGGGCGAAAACCTCTGCGACCCGAGCGACTGCGCGGCCCTCGGCACGCAGCGCTGCGACTACTTCGGCCTCTTTCGACTCGAGCCGGTCGAGCCATGAACGTCCTCGGCATCGAGAGCTCGTGCGACGAGACGGCGGCCGCCGTCGTCACCGAGGGCGGTGAGGTCCTCGCCGACGTCGTCGCGAGCCAGATCAAGGTGCACGCGCCCTACGGCGGCGTCGTGCCCGAGCTCGCGAGCCGCGCGCACGTCCGGGCCATCGTGCCCGTCGTGCGCGAGGCCGTCGGTCGGCTCGAGGGCGGGCTCGCGGCGGTCGACGCCATCGCCGTCACGCAGCGCCCGGGGCTCGTCGGCGCGCTCCTCGTCGGCGTGCAGGTCGCCAAGGCGCTCGCGTTCGCCCTCGACAAGCCCATCGTCGGCGTCAACCACCTCGACGGCCACCTGCTCGCCGTGTTCTTGCGCCGGGGCCCCGACGACCTCGCGCCGCGGCCGGCGTACCCCTTCATCGGGCTCATCGCGAGCGGCGGGCACACGGCGCTCTACCGCGTCGACACCCCCGCCGACATCGCGCTGCTCGGGCAGACACGGGACGACGCGGCCGGCGAGGCGTTCGACAAGGTGGCCAAGGTGCTCGGGCTCGGCTATCCGGGCGGCCCGGTCATCGACCGGCTCGCCGCCAAGGGCGACGCCGACGCCGTCCCCGGCGGCCGGTTCGCGGTCCCGATGACGGGCCACGCCGGCGTCGACTTCAGCTTCTCCGGCCTCAAGACGGCCGTCGCGCGGCGCGTCGCGACCGACGGCGTCCCGTCCGACGAGGCAGGCATCGCCGACCTGTGCGCCGCGTTCCAGGCGGCGGTGGTCGAGTCGCTGGTCGACAAGTGCCTGCGCGCCTGCGCGCAAGAGGGCGTGCCCCGGCTCGTGCTCGGCGGGGGCGTCGCGGCGAACCGAGGCTTGCGCGCGCGCGCCGCCGAGCGCTGCGCCGGGGAGGGCGTCGACCTCTTCGTCCCGCCGCTCGCCTCCTGCACGGACAACGCCGCCATGATCGCCTACGCCGGCGCGACCCGCCTCGCCCGCGGTGAGCGCGACGCGCTCGACTTCGGCGTCAGCTCCCGCGACCCCGAGCGCCGCCGCGGACGCTTCGACGAATCCGGCGCGCTCCGCTGAGGCGCCCGCGCGCCCTCGACCGGCCGGTCAGCGAGCCCGGCCGATGCGCCGCGACACCGAGACGAGCACCCGCTGGTAGCTGGTCGGGAGCAGCCGCTGCGCCGCGTCGATCGCGTAGGCGTCCGCGCCGATGAGCACGCGCCGCTTGTTCGCCTGCACCCCACGCAGGATGGCCTCGGCGGCGGCCTCCGAGGACGTCCGCGCGAGGCGATCGAAGCCCCGCGCGACCTGCTCCGGCGTCTGCCCGAACGCGCCGTTCGCGACGACGCGCGCGTTCCGCGCGATGTTCGTCCGGATGCCGCCCGGGTGCACGCAGGTGCAGCTCACGCCGCAGGGCTCGGCGTCCAGCTCCTCGCGCAGCGCCTCGGTGAACCCGCGCACCGCGAACTTCGCCGCGTTGTACGCGCTCTGCGTCGGGACGCCGATCAGCCCGAACACGCTCGACACGTTCACGATGTGTCCGTCGCCCGAGCGCTCGAGGTGGGGCAAGAACGCCTTGGTCCCGTAGACCACGCCCCAAAAGTTGATGCCCATCAGCCACTCGAGATCCTCGATGCTCATCTCGCGGACCGTCGCGCCCAGCCCCACGCCGGCGTTGTTGATGACCAGGTTCGCCACCCCGAAGCGCTCGACCACGTGCGCGGCGTAATCGAACACCGCCGCCCGCGACGACACATCCACCCGATGCGTGTCGATCTCCGCCCCGCGCGCGGCCGCGAGGCGCGTCGTCTTCTCGAGCCCCGCCTCGTCGACATCGCTCAGCGCGAGCCGTGCCCCCCGCTCCGCAAGCGCCACCGCGAGCGCCCGCCCAATCCCCGACGCCGCCCCAGTCACCACCGCGACCTTGCCCTCGAACCGCTTCATATCCGCCTCCTCCCCCCTAGACCCCGCCCACTATACCCGCGCTCCCCCCACCACCCCACCGAACCCATCCTGGGTCGCGGACGCTGCGCGGCCCCGCACGCAGCATGGGGCTGGCCTGAAGGGCCGGCGGCGTGGCGGGCCTGAAGGAACGGCGGCGGGGTCTGCCGCCCTCGTGACTGCGAAGCAACACCGTGACATGGTCATCGATCCGGCAGCGCGTTCCGCAGCACACGCGCCGCCGACCTAGTTCGAGTGGGCGAGACCGCCGCTTGACGATGAGGCCGCCATGAACGCGCACACGCTGACACTGCTGGGTGGACCCCACGGAGAGCTGCGCCTCCCGGCCTCGCTCCTTCATGAGGCGGTGGGTGCCCTGCTGGACGGGGCTCGCCTGGCGACTCGCTTCGCGGTCGAGGGACAGAGCGTTCGCAACGGGCCGAGGCCGAAGTGGCTCGACGCTGCCTGCGCGGTAGATGTCACCGGTCTCACGCCTGGCTCCGCCGTCATCGCCATGGAAGCACCGACGCTCGTAGAGGTCGATCCTGTGAAGTTCGGCAGCGGCGGGCAACGATCCCTCTTCGAGGACGACGGCGAGAACCTTGGTGAACAGACTGCGGTGGACCTGTTCGGCCAGATCTTGGCATCGCTCGTCGAGCGCAGCGCCGACGAGATCGTCGCGGATCGTGCGCTTCTCGACGGCTGCGCCCGATTCGCGAAAGTTTCCGGAGAGGGCTTTGATGGGGTCCAGCTCGATGGGCTCCGCGGCCGTGCCGAGCCGCTCGTCATAGCTGCGCACCATGTCCGGGAGATCGAGTTGCTTCGCGACGAAACGCCGCCATCGCAGGCAGTTCGAGTATCTGGAACCCTCGACACCATCTCCGCGTCGAACGCCAATGTGGCATTGAAGCTCAAGGACGGCGCGACAGTGCCCGCCCGGATGGACAACCACGACCCCGCCGAGCTGAGAACGTTATTCGGCAAACCCGTCGTCGTCTCGGGTGTGGCACACTATCGCCCCTCGGGCCGGCTGCTAATGGTGAACGTGGAGTCCATCGGCAAAGCCGACGCCGGAGACGTTCTATTCGAAACAGCTCCCCTCTCCCGCGAGAGGCTCCCCGTTGCCGCTCCGGTCGCTCAGGACGAATCGTCGGGCGTCTCCGCGTTCTTCGGCACGTGGCCCGGCGATGAAAGCGACGAGGAGCTCCTCGAAGCGCTCGCGGCGATAGAATGACCGGCCCGTTGTTCCTGCTCGACACGAGCATCGTTCTGGCGCTCGTTCGTGGAACCGAGCTTGCCTCGTTCATTGAACGCAAGCTCGGACTGCGAGCTTCCAAGGTCCGCCCGATGATCTCCGTAGTCACCCACGGAGAGGTTCGCGTGCTGGCAAGTCGCAATAGCTGGGGCGCCAAGAAGCTCGCCGTGCTCCAGAGCGCCCTGAGCGACCTGGTTACAGTCGATATCAATCACCCGGCTGTCCTTGATGCCTACGTGGAGATCGACATCTACTCTCAGCGCGGCCCTGGTGGGGCCCGCAACATGGGAAAGAACGACCTCTGGATCGCAGCGTGCGCCAAGGCCGCCGGCGCGACCCTGGTGACGACGGACAAGGACTTCGATCACCTCGCGCGGACGATGATCTCGCTACAGTTCATCGATCCCCATGGTGCCACGCCGTAACCCGCCGACAGGGAGCCTGAGGGCGCGCGGACGGCGCGTCGTACAGGGCCTCGGTCGATGTCGACGGCGATCACCGCGTTCAGTGAGGCTGCCGGCGTCTTGCCGTCCGTATGCACGAGGTGGCGCATGACGATCTCCTCGGCGAGGTCCCGATAGTGCATGGGCCCGCGCTCCCGAAGTACGGCGGCCGCCGCGTCGCGGAACGTCATCAGGCAGACTCCTTCGCGATGCGGATGCACGCGATCCGTGAACACATCGAGCCGGCGCGCTTCACCTTCTCCGAGCGTGCGTCTAGCGAGCACTCGTACGCCGCGAGCGTAGCGATAGCGAGGTCAGCGATTTGGTTGTCGGAAAGCGCCACTTGCTCCTCCGCGACCGCTATGAAGCGGTCGTTTCCTCGGATTCCTCGAAGGTGTACGTCTTCGCCAGGCCCGCGATGGTCATGTTGTCGGCGATCGCGTCGTGCGGGATGAGGAGGTAGCGCCACGGCTTGCCGCCGTTGTCCTTCTCGTGGCCGCTGGCGTGCTTGCACCAGGTCGCTGCCGCGCGGGCCTTGGCGAGCACCACGGGATCCTGCATCTGGTCGGCGCGCTTCGGCTCACACAGCAGCTTCTCGGTCTCGGTCTCGACCACGAAGTCCGGCTCGTAGTCGTTGTCGCCCGTGTAGCGGATCTGGAAGACGCCCTTGCCGGGCTTGAACCACTTGATGACCGACGAGTCCTTCTCCAGCACCACGGCGAAACGGCGCTCGGGATCGGAGTCGAACTTCTGCGTTGGGTAGAGGCACTTCTTGAAGCCGCCGAAGAGCATCTTGCGGATGTCCGACTTGTTGTTGATCGGCGTGTCGAACGGGCGCACCGATTCATCTGCAGACGCAGCAAAAGCCTGGGAACGGACCTCGGAGAAGCCGTGGCTCACGACGGCCTCGTAGGACGACGCCTCCTCCCAGGTGTGCTGCTGCATCTGGGTGTGGATGAGGTTCGAGATCTGGCGCTGATGGAACAGCAGCACGTTCCGCACCTCGTCGTCGTCCTTCAGGTAGCTGCGCAGGTGAGCGATGAACTGGCCTGCCAGGTTGTAAAGCAGGTCTGCCTGCTCGTCGTAGCTGACGTCGTCGAAGTCGATGAGTCCTCGCACGACGTAGTCCTCGAGGCGCTCCTCTTCGTGCCCGCCCTCGAGTGCGCCGATGACCTCACGAGTGTCGCTGGTCAGGTGCTGAACCAAGATCTCCTTCGACACGGGCTGAAGGCGGAACGAGGAGAGGTCGAGCGTGAAGTCGTTGAATCCTGCCCGCACCACGCCCTTCGGCAACACGATGACGCGGGGAATGGCGATGGTGTGCGTGACGTAGACGGCCGTAGCCTCCCGCACGACCATGACGAGCTTCTTCTCGTCGATGGTCGGGTACATCGTGAGCTGCCCGGAGTTCAGCCTGTCGGTCACTTCGGCAACAATCTGCTTCTGTACTTCGTCGCTCTGCAGCGCCTTGGGTCCGGGTACCGCCTTCGGGTCGCGCGTGACCTTACGGATTGCCTCGAGCGCCAGCTTCGCCGCAGCCTGTTCATCAGGCGTCTTGAACTTGGGCTCAGGCTGCGCGACCTGGCTCTCCTTGTCCCTTGTCGGGTCTGGATCGCTCTCGGAGCGGGCGTGCGGGTGAGCGGGTGGCTTAAGAGTTGAGCATGGGGGGCGTCCGGATGGATGCTGGCGTTGCAAAACAACCACAAGCCAGCCGGAGCCGCCCATGTTG
>JAGQJE010000310.1 GCA_020430775.1 Myxococcales bacterium | reverse complement strand
GGTTTTCGGGGCTCCCGTCGGATCGTCCGAGCAGAGCGCCGAGGAACGACTTGCGGCTGGTGCCGACGAGCACGGGGAACCCGAGATCGACGATGCGGTCGAGGACGGCCAACAGCGCCAGGTTGTGGCGCTCCGTCTTGCCGAACCCGATCCCGCCCCCGGGCCGGCTGGAGCCCCGCGGCGCCGAGGGCTACGCTCCGCCAGCACGCGCCCCGCGTTACGGCGCACCGCGACCGCGACCGCACCTCGACCCGCGAGATGAGCCTCACCCCGACAGAGACCGCACGGGTCCGCCGCGATGGGGCGGCGTCGGGGCACGTCGTGACGCACCCGGACCGGCGCGGCTGGCTCCCCGCGCTGCTCGACGCGCCGGGTCGCTGTGCGCAAGGCCTCGTCCACCCGCCGGCGCCACTCGGCGAGGCGCGCCCCGATCTCGATCACGTCGCGTCGGTCGCGCGGAAGTCACGGCGCGCGAACGGCTACCTCTCGGTCGACCCGGAGCTGCGAGCGTTCGAATGCGCCGCGGGGCTGGTCACCTTTGCTACCTCCGGACGGACCGCCTTCATCGTCGGCGGCCCTCACACCGGCGGGCAGCCGGCGCACATCCCGGCGCTGCTCTCGAGCTTCGTCGAGGCGGCGCGGGCGAGCGGGTACCGGCAGGTCCTGCTCTTCCCGGTCCTCGGAACCGAGCGGGACGCCTCGCTCGAGGCGGGCTTCGACACGGTGCCCACCGGCGTCGAGGCGTTCGTCGACCTCCAACACCTCGACTTTCGCGGCAGGGCCTTCGCCGATCTGCGCCAGATGCGAAACCGCGCGCGCCGACGGTACGGCGCGTCGGTCGCCGAGCTGTCGCCCACGCGCGACCGGGCGGCGATGGAGCAGGTCTACGCGCGCTGGCTCGCGGAGCGCCCCGCGGCGCACCGGATGACGCTCGTGGTGGGCAAGCCGGCGCTCGACGCGCCCCGCGGGCGCCGGTACTTCGGCGTGTCGACACCGCAGGGGCTACAGGCCTTCCTGTCGGTGGTGCCCTGCTTCGACGGGAGCGGGTGGGGCGTCGACGTGATGGCGAGGCCGCGCGCGACCCCCGCCGGCGCGATGGACCTGCTCATCAGCGACGCGGCGCTCGCGCTGCGGCGGGAGGGCGCTCGGGTGTTCTCGCTCGGCGCCTGCCCGATGGCGCTCCGAGGGGTCCCGGCGACGCCCTCGCATTGGCTGCTGCGCGGCATCTTTTGGTACCTGTACCGCTCGTTCCTCGGCAACCGGCTCTTCAACTTCCGCTCGCTGCACCACTACAAGCGCAAGTTCGCGCCCGACTGGGAGCCGGTCTACATGGCGGCCTGGCCGCGCGTCTCGGCCCGCGCGCTCTATGTGGGCTGCGGCATGTGGGGGTTGTTCGGCGCGCCCTGGCGCATCGGCGCACGGGAGCACGAGCCACGCGGGTCGTAGCACGCTCCGATAGCGCGCTGCGCCATGAGCCGCCGGTCGCGCGCCCCTGAACGTGGTTGCGCCGCTATACTAGACGACTGTACAGTAGTCGCCATGTCGGAGCTGGGCGGTTTCGAGGAGCCTCGACGTCTCCCGTGGCGGCGCGAGACGGGCATCCCGGCCGCGCTCGGCCGGTGGGAGCGCCGCGGGCGGCTCAGGCACGTCGTGCTCGACCGCACGCTCCCGCCGCGCGAGGCCGAGTACGCGGAGGCGGAGGGGGAAGGCGCCGGCGTCGCGGTGTCCCCCGCGGTCCGGGCGGCGCTCGCCGAGGCGGGCGTCTGCCGCCTCTACGCACACCAGGCGCAGGCGCTCCGGCTCGCACGCGAGCGCCGTGACTTCGTCGTCGCGACGCCCACGTCGTCCGGCAAGAGCCTCTGTTACAACCTCCCCGTCATGGAGGCGCTCGCCGAGGGGGCGTCGGCCCGGGCGCTCTACCTCTTCCCGACGAAGGCGCTCGCGCGTGACCAGGAGGAGGCGCTCCGCGGGCTGCTCCAGAGCGCCGGCCTCGCGCACGGCGCCATCACCTACGACGGCGACACCCCGGGGGACGCGCGCCGCGCGGCCCGGCAGCGGAGCGGCGTGCTCCTCACCAACCCGGACATGCTCCACGCCGGCATCCTCCCTCACCACGCGAGCTGGGCGCGCCTCTTCGCGAACCTCCGCTACGTGGTCGTCGACGAGCTGCACACCTACCGGGGCGTCTTCGGCTCGCACCTCGCGAACGTGCTGCGCAGGCTCGTCCGCATCGCGCGCTTTCACGGCTCCGATCCCGTCTTCATCGCGGCGTCGGCGACCATCGGAAACCCGGCCGAGCACGCGGCGCGCATCCTCGGCCGCCCGGTGGAGGTCGTCGCACAGAGCGGCGCGCCGGCCGGTCCGCGGCGGGTCCTCGTGTACAACCCCCCCGTCGTGAACGCCGAGCTCGGCATCCGCGCGAGCTACCTCAAGACCGCCGTCTCGCTCACGTTCGACCTGGTGCGCGCCGACGTGCCGACGCTCGTCTTCGGCCAGAGCCGCAGCGGCGTCGAGGTCATGCTGAAGTACCTGCGCGACCGCGCCGTGCGGGCGAAGATCGACCCATCGAGCATCGAGGCGTACCGCGGCGGCTACCTGCCCGAGACGCGCCGGCGCATCGAGCGCGGCTTGCGCAGCGGCGCCGTCCGTTGCGTCGTGGCGACCAGCGCGCTCGAGCTCGGCGTCGACATCGGCTCCCTCGACGCGGTCGTCTGCGCCGGCTATCCGGGGTCCATCGCGGACACCTGGCAGCGCTTCGGCCGGGCGGGCCGGCGCCGCGCGCTCTCGCTCGCCGTGCTCGTCACCTCGAGCGCCCCGCTCGACCAGTACCTCGCACACGAGCCCGGCTACCTCGTCGGCGCGCCCATCGAGGAGGCGCGCATCGACGCCGACAACGTCGAGATCCTCGTGCAGCACGCGCGCTGTGCGGCGTTCGAGCTGCCCTTCGAGGCCGGCGAGCCCTTCGGGACGGTCGACGCGGACGACGTCGAGGCCGTGCTCGAGCTGCTGACGGAGCACCGGCTCGTGCACCCGGTCGCGGGGCCCTCCGGGCGCACCGTCTACCACTGGGTGAGCGACAGCTACCCCGCGAACGACGTGTCGCTCCGCAACATCGACTCGGACAACTTCGTCATCGTCGAGCAGATCGCGGCAGACCGGCGGAGCGAAGGGAAGCCGGCCGAGCGAGTGCTCGCCGAGATGGACTTCCGCAGCACGCACACGATGCTGCACGAGCAGGCCATCTACCAGCACGAGGGCGCGCAGTACCAAGTTGAGCGGCTCGACTTCGACCACCACAAGGCGTTCGTGCGCAAGGTCGAGCCCGACTACTACACGACCGCGATGACCCACACGAAGGTGAGCGTCCTCGAGGTCGATCGGCACGCGGGCCTGTGCGGCCCGGGTGGCGAGGCGACGGCGTGCGCCGGCGACGTGAGCGTCGTCGAGAAGGTCGTCGGCTACAAGAAGATCAAGTTCCACACGCACGAGAACGTCGGCTACGGCGAGGTGCAGCTCCCCGAGCTACAGATGCAGACCTCTGCCTGCTGGGTGACCTTCCCTGAGCCGTTGATCGCGACGCGCCCCGAGTCGCGGCCGGAGGTCATCGACGCGTTGCGCGGGCTCAGCGTCGCGATGCATACGGCGGCCACCATCAGCCTGATGGTCGACCCGCGAGACCTCGGGCGGACGCTCGGCGATCGCCGCGAGGGCGAGATCGCGCCCGGCAAGGGCCACGGGCCCGGGTTCGATCCGACCATCTTCCTGTACGACCGCTTCGCGGGCGGCATCGGGCTCGCGCCGCGGCTCTTCGAGTGCCACGTCGAGCTGCTGCGCCGCGCGCGAGGTCGCATCGAGCGCTGCGACTGCCGGGAGGGTTGCCCCGCTTGTGTCGGGCCGTCGCTCGGCGTCGACGCCGGGCCGGGCGAGCCGACGCGCGCGGGGGCTCCTCTGGCGTCGCGCAAGGCGCTAGCGCTCGGGCTCCTCGACGCCATCGGCATCGACGGGGCGGCGGCCGTGGCGGGCGCGTCCGAGCCCCTCGCGCGCGACGCGCGGCCGGCTGGCACGCGAGAGTCAGCGGACGCGCAAGCTCGCCACCTCGACGACGCGCTCCCATGACCACGCTGCGACGCAAGCTCGAGCGGCGCCGAGCCGCGGGCGAGATCGCACCGCCGGCCGCCGAGCCGGATGCCCGGGCGCGCGGGGAGCAAGCTGAGCGGGATCGACCCCTCGGAGCGACCGCACCGGCCGTCGAGCCGGATGCCGGGGCGCGCGGGGGGCAGGCGGAGCAGGGGTTCTTCGGCTTCGAGGGCGACCGCAGCGCGCGCATCGCGCGGCTGCGCGAGGCAATCGACCGGGTCGGCGCGAGGTCGACGCGCGGGCCAACCAGCGGCCGCGCCGAAGCCCGCGGCCCCACGGGCGGCGCGCGCCCAGCGTTCGCCCCGGCCGAGGCGGCGGAGGTCGAGCCGCTCGGAGGCGACCGCGTCCAGACCGAGTCCGGGCCGCTGCGCGTCTTCGAGACCTGGCTGTCGCCTGAGCACCGCCACGGCCGCGCGCCCATCGCGGGCGCCCTCGACGTCCCCGCGCGCACGGTCGCGCAGCTCGCGCTCGACGCATCGTTCGAGCGGGTCGCGCTGGGCGACATGCTCTTCATCGACACCGAGACGACCGGCCTCGCCGGCGGCACCGGGACCATCCCGTTCTTGATTGGCGTCGCCTGGTTCGAGGAGCGGGCGCTGCACGTCGAGCAGCTCTTCTTGGAGCGCCTCGGCGCCGAAGCGCCGATGCTCGCGCGGCTCGCCGAGCGGCTCGAGCGGGCGAGCTGCGTCGTGTCGTACAACGGCAAGAGCTTCGACTGGCCGCTGCTGCGCACGCGCTTCGTCATGAACCGCGTCAAGGCGCCGCCGCTCCCCCCGCACCTCGATCTCTTGCACTGCGCGCGGCGCGTCGTCCGCGAGCGGGTCGAGTCGATGCGCCTCGTCGAGCTCGAGCGCGCGCTGCTCGGGATGGAGCGCGTGGACGACGTGCCCGGCGCGCAGGTGCCGGCGCTGTATCGGGCCTTCGTCGAGACGTCGAACGGCGCGCTGATGCGCGGGGTGCTCGAGCACAACGTCGACGATCTCGTCGCGCTCGCCGCGCTGCTCGGGTGGCTCGCGCGGCGCTACGACGTGGCGGGCCTCGGCGAGGACCCATCGGAGACGCTCGCGTTCGCCCGTGTGGCCGCGCGCGCCGGGGACGAAGCGCGCGCCGCCCGCCTCGCCGAAGCGGCCGCAGGCGTCGCGGCGCAGGAGCCCGCGCCGCAGACGGTGGACGCCTGGATGCTGCGCGCGTGGCTCGCGCGGCGAGCGGGCGAGGTCGCCGTCGAGGGCGCAGCCCTTCGCGCGGCGCTCGAGGCGTGCGGGTCGGGCGAGCGGGGCGACCTCCCGGGGGCGCGCGACGACCGGCGCGTCGCCGAGGTCCACCTCGCGCTCGCCAAGCACTACGAGCACCGCGCCCGGGACAAGGCTCGCGCGCTGCACCACGCGCTGCGCACTGTCCCCGCGGAGAGCGACGCGGCCTGTGCCCGGCGCGTCGCTCGCCTCGAAGCCCGTTGACGAGGCCGCGCGTGCGCCGGTCCGAGGGCGGCCGGCTAGCGCGACGTGTAGGTGCGCAGGCGCCGCATGTACCAGCGGAAGGCCTGCTGCAAGATCGGGCGGACGAGGGGCTGTGCCTTGGCGAAGCCGCCGCGCGGCTCGAAGGCGACGGTCCAGCGCAGCGCGCACCGGACGCCGCCGAGGTCGCTCACCTCGTAGCGCTCCCCGAAGCGCCACCACAGCTCTTGGGACGTGCCCGTGAAGCAGAACGCCATGGTCCGGCCCCGGTCCCACGCGGTGAAGGTCTCATAGACCTCGGTCCCGTTCACGAAGGTGACCGTCCGCGTGGTGCCGGTGCTGTAGGGCTTCGGGCTCGTCCACTCGACCTTCGCGATGCCCTTCGCCCAGACCGGCCACGAGGCCGGGTCTTCGAAGACGTCGAAGAGCGCGTCGGGGGAGACCGGCAGGGTCACCTCGTTCACGAACCGAACCGGCGCGCGGTCATAGTATGCTGGCCCGAAGGGCTCGCATTCGAAGTAGGGGAGGCCGGGGTGGTGCGGGTTGGCGACCGCGGACGTGCCGGGGCGCGCCGCGTGCGGCGGGCTCAGGTCTTGGACGGCTTGCGTGGTCGGCATCGGGGCCCCTCCGGTGTTCGGCGGGCCACGTCGGTACCCTCGGGCACCGCACGCGTGGTCCGCGCGCTACCCTAGGAGTACCACGTGGCGGTGCACTCGACGATCCCCAGGACTGCGCGGAGCGGCGTGATCGCGCGCCTGACGAGGATGCTGCTGTTCGCGGTGCTGGCGGCAGGGCTCACACCTTCGGTCGTCATCGCCGAGCCGCCGGCGCCCGTGCCCGACGCCGGCGCCGCGCCCGCGCGTGACTCCGGCGTCGCGCCGGCTCCCCTCCGTGACGCAGGCGTGGTTCCCGCTCCGGCCCCTGACGCCGGTCTCGCGGTCGCCGCGCCGACGACGCCCTACGTGCCGCCCGCGAGCACCCACCTCGCGCCGCGCCTCGCGCTGCCGCTGCACCCGCGCGCCGGGGCGCCGGTCGTCGTGATCCCCATCGACGGCACGATCGACCTCGGCCTGTCGGCGTTCGTCGAGCGCGTGATCTTGGAGCACCCGGACGCGGCCGCGTTCGTGCTGGACGTGAACACCCTCGGCGGTCGCGTCGACGCGGCGATCCGCATCCGCGACGCGCTCCTGCGCACGCACATCCCGACGGTCGCCTTCATCGATCCGCGCGCCATCAGCGCGGGCGCGCTCATCAGCCTCGCGTGCGATGTCATCGTGATGCGCCCGGACGCCTCCATCGGCGCGGTCACGCCCTTCGCTCAGGGCGGTGGCACGGGCTCGGTGAAGGTCGACGAGAAGATGATCTCCTACATGCGCACCGAGATGCGCGCCACGGCGGAGGCGAACGGCCGCCGGGGTGACGTCGCCGAGGCGATGGTCGACCCGGACGCGTCGGTGCCCGGCGTGATCGAGGCGGGCAAGCTGCTCACGCTCGACGCGGAGCGCGCGATCGAGCTCGGCATGGCGGACGCGCGGGCCCGCGACCTCGACGGCGCGCTCACGGTCCTCGGGCTCGAGCAGGCGAGGCTGGTGCAGACGCACGAGAACTGGGGCGAGCAGATCGCCCGAGTCGTCACGGGGCCGACGCTGAGCGGGCTGCTGCTGAGCGTCGGGATGCTCGCGCTGCTGGCGTCGTTCTACTCCCGCTCGTTCGGGCCGCTGACGGTGCTCGGCCTGTCCGCGCTCGTCGTGTTCTTCGCGGGCCACGCGGTCGTGCACTTGGTCGGCTGGGAGGAGGCCATCCTCTTCGCGGTCGGCCTCACGCTGCTGGCGCTCGAGGTCTTCGTCATCCCCGGTTTCGGCGTGGCGGGCGTCGCCGGCATCGCCTGCCTCGTCACGTCGCTCGTCCTGTCGATGCTCGCGCTCCCGCTCGGGGTCTCGCTCGAGCTCGGCGTCGTCGGCGACGCGATCGCGCGGGTCTCGGTCTCGCTGCTCGCGGCCCTCGCGGTCGGGGCGATCCTGCTCAAGGTCTTCCCGCGCACGCGCACCGGACGCGCGCTCGTCCTCGGGACCTCGCTGCCGTCCGGCGCGGGCTACGTGAGCGCCACGCGCGCGGACGACGCGCTCGTCGGGGCCCGCGGCGAGGCGTTGACCGCGCTGAAGCCCTCAGGCCGCGTGGTCATCGGCGGGCGGCGGCTCGACGCGCGCAGCGAGCGCGCCTACATCGACCGCGGCGACAAGGTGGTCGTCGTGCGGGTCGAGGGCGCGCACCTGGTCGTCCGGCCAGAGCGCGCCGCGCCGGCCGAAGAGGAGCGCGCATGACGCCGGTCGCGATCGTCATCCTGCTCGTCGTCGGCCTCACATTGCTCGGCCTCGAGCTCTTCGTCATCCCTGGGTTCGGCGTCACCGGGGTGCTCGGCCTCGCGGCGCTCGGCGTGGGGACGGCGCTCGCCTACACGGACCTCGGCCCCGTGTGGGGCATGCTCAGCGGGCTGCTCTCGTTGGCGATCGTGGTCGCCGCCGTGATCATCATCCCGCGGACGCGCGTCGGGCGGCGGATGGTCTTCGAGCAGAGCAGCCGCGACGTGCGCGCGTACCCGACCCACGCGGTGAGCGAAGGGCAGCGCGGCGTGACGGTGACCCCGCTCCGGCCGACCGGCGTCGCGCGCTTCGGCGCGCAAGAGGTCGACGTCGTCTCCGATGGCGAGTACATCGACCTCGGGGTGTGGGTGCTCGTGGTCCGTCTCGAGGGCGCCCGCGTCGTGGTCGAGCCCGAGGCGGAGCAGACGTCCGAGTCCGCGTGACGCCGCGCCGCGTCCGCCCCCCTGTCCCCGCACACGAGGTGTCTTTGTGACCGTCGCATTCGCATTGCTGCTCTTCATCGCGCTCATCTTCCTCGGGCTGCTCGCCTGGATGGTGCCGCTGCGCCTGTGGATCGCCGCGTGGGCGAGCGGCGCGTTCATCAGCCTCATGTCGCTCATCGCGATGCGCTTTCGGCGCGTGCCGCCCGGCCGCATCGTCAACCCCTACATCACCGCGGTCAAAGCCGGGCTGATGCAGATCACTCCGTCGCTGCTCGAGTCGCACTACCTCGCGAACGGCAACGTCGAGCGCGTCGTGAACGCGCTCATCAGCGCGGACAAGGCGGGCATCCAGCTCGGCTTCCAGCAGGCCGCGGCGATCGATCTCGCGGGGCGTGACGTCTTCGAGGCCGTGCAGACCAGCGTGAACCCGCGCGTGATCACGACCCCGAAGATCACCGCGGTCGCGAAGGACGGCATCCAGCTCCTCGTCATCACCCGCATCACGGTCCGCTCGAACATCAACCGCCTCGTCGGCGGCGCGACCGAGGAGACCGTCATCGCGCGCGTCGGAGAGGGGATCGTCTCCACCATCGGCTCGTCGAGCAACTACGAGAAGGTGCTCGAGAACCCCGACAGCATCTCGAAGAACGTCCTGAGCCGCGGGCTCGACAGCGGGACGGCGTTCGAGATCCTCTCGATCGACATCGCCGACATCGACGTCGGCGCGAACATCGGCGCGAAGCTGCTGACCGAGAAGGCCGAGGCGGACAAGCAGATCGCGCAGGCGCACGCCGAGAGCCGCCGCGCCCTCGCGGTCGCCGCCGAGCAGGAGATGCGCGCGAAGGTGCAGGAGATGCGCGCGAAGCTCGTCGAGGCCGAGACCCACGTCCCCGAGGCGATGGCGGTCGCGCTGCGCGAGGGCAAGCTCGGGGTGATGGACTACTACCAGATCCGCAACGTCCAGGCGGACACCGAGATGCGCGCGTCGATCGGCGATGCCGGGAAGGCGCCGCCGCCCGAGGGGGGCGAGGTGTGACGTGAGCGGCGCGGGGCGACGCGGCGGCTGGCTGCCCACGTCGCGGCACGAGCTCCTGACCGAGCTGGTGCTCGCGGAGATCATCGGGCGCCGCGGGGAGGGGCCGCTCGCGCTGCGCGGCCCGCTCGGCCGTGCGGGTCTGCCGCGCGCGCCGCTCGCCCCGAT
>JAGQJE010000309.1 GCA_020430775.1 Myxococcales bacterium | reverse complement strand
GGCGGCGGCGCGCCGGCCGCGGGCGAGGCCGCGACGACCGGCGCCGAGCAGCCCGCGACGAAGCGCGCGAGCGCCATCGCGCTGCTCGGCCTGACGCCGCCAGAGCAGCCCTGGGCGCAGATGGGGTTCAAGGACCGGGAGATGTACATGATCGGCAAGGTCCTGCCGATCGCCGAGGAGATCTTCGAGCAGCACGACCCGAAGCGCTTCGCGAACTTTCAGTGCGAGGACTGCCACGGCGAAGACATGAAGGCGCGGAACTACGCGATGCCGTCGCCGACGATGTTCGCCGTGCCGGAGCCGGGGACGGACGCCTACGCGCGGATGACCAAGGCCTACCCGGACATGGTGCCGTTCATGGAGCACACGGTGACGCCCACGATCGGGCAGATCCTCGGCGTGCAACCCTTCACCTGCGCGGACTGTCACCCGAAGCCGCGGTGACCCTACGCTGATCGTGGCGTCACGCTCGCGGTCGCGTCCACGCTTGGCGCGTCGGGTCACGGGTGCTAGCGTGCCGTCGCTTTGCGCCGGCCCGGCTGCCGCCCGGTGGCCTCTGCCGGATGCGCTGCGTGGCGAGCGCGTGGAGCGTCGCCGAGGACAAAGAGGAGTGCGATGACCTGGGTGATTACCCGCCTGTGCCGTGACTGCGTCGACCAGTCTTGCGTCGACGTCTGCCCGGTCGAGTGCATCTACGCTTACACCGGGGACGACCTCGAGAAGTTCCCCAATCAGCTCTATATCCATCCCGAAGAGTGCATCGACTGCGGCGCGTGCGAGCCCGAGTGCCCGTGGGAGGCGATCTACGAGGACGCCTCCGTGCCGGAGGTCCTCGAAGCCGACACGGCGCACAACGCGCTCATCATGGACCAGATGGACGACTTCGAGGTGCCCGAACACGACATGAAGGACACCCCGACGCCGGACGAGGTCGAGGCGAACAAGCGCAAATGGGGCCTCGAGGGGTGAGCGGAGGCGCGCGACACCGGCCTGAGCGCGGGTCGGCGCGATGAGGGCACGCCTGCGCGACCTGGGGCTCGCGATCCTGCGGGTGGCCGTGGGCGGGATGTTCCTCGTCCACGGCATCCAAAAGCTCCGCGGGTATCGTCAGCTCGTCGACCAGTTCCCCGATCCGCTCGGGGTCGGGTCGCAGGCGAGCCTCCACCTCGCGCTTGGCGCCGAGGTCGGCTGCGCGCTGCTCCTCATCCTCGGCCTGGTGACGCGGGTCGCGGCGATCCCGCCCATCGTCATGATGTGCATCGCCGCGTTCGTCGTGCACGGCCACGATCCGTGGGCGACGCAAGAGCTGGCCATGCTGTACGCCGCGGCGTTCGTGTGCTTGCTCCTCGCGGGACCAGGCGCGCCCTCGCTCGACCGGCTCCTCGAGCGCAAGGTTCAGGCGCGCCGCGCCGGGCGCACAAAGGGCAAGTAGCCAACCGCGGCGCGCGACGCTCAGCGGGCCGGAGCGTCCGCCGCCGTCGCCGCACCCTTGGCGTCGCCGAAGCGCACGCGCAGCACCGGGCCGGAAGGCGATGACACCATGATCCCCTGCGGGGTGGTCTGCGCGGTGAGCGGGCCGCTCGCCTTCTCGATGGGTTGCCGCGACAGCTCGTGCCCGTCGACCAGCGCGAGCACGATGAGCCACCCGGGGCTCCCTTCGTAGAAGGCGTAGAGCTTGCCGCCGTGCACGACGTCCGGGCCGCGCCCGGAGAGGTGGGCGCCCTCGTCCGGGCGACCGGCGCGCCAGGCGAGCGCGCCGTCGTTCAGGCGGTACGCCTGCGTCTCGGGGAGGCCGCGCGAGGTGTGCGCGCGGACGACGGCGAGCCCGTCCACGGCGAGCGGCTTCGCGCCGGAGACCGCGCCGAAGAGCGTGTCGTGCCACGCGAACGACCCGTCGGCGCGCTCGCGGCTGAGGATGACGAAGTTCTTGCTGCCCGCGGCGCCGCGCAGCGTGAGGGAGGTGCCGTCGCCGACCGGCGTCGTGGCGAGGATGGGGCCCGTCGGCGTCTCGTCGTGGAAGAAGCGCGCGATCAGCACCGCGACGCCTGCGGCGAGCAGCAGGACGAAGACCGACGCGACACGCTTGCCTGAGAGACGCTTCGTGGACACGGCGGGGTTGTAGGAGGGCGCCCCACCGAACGCAACGACCCCGCCCGCACGACCGCTCGAGGCGTAGAGGTCGTGCGATCGTCGACGCGGCGCGAATCGGAGCGGGATCGGGAGCGGGCGCGGGCACGGGCGCGGGGTCCAGGATCGGGCACGGGCACGGGAGCGGGAGCGGGGGCGGGCGCGGGCGCGGGCACGGGCGCGGGCACGGGCGCGAGCTGCGGCGCGGGGCGGAAGTGCGTTTGCGGCTCGGCGCGGAGGTTGACCGGGGGCGCGGCGGTGGCGAGACTCCACGCCCGGGACGACATGCACCACGCAGCGACGACGCGGTATGGCCCACGGTGGGCGCACCTCGGGTGCGTGGGCGCGCTGACGCTCGCCGTCGGGCTCGCGGGCTGCGCGGGCGCGACGCCGGCTCCCGTCGCGGCAGGCGCGTTCACCGAGGGCGACGCGGCCCTCTTCGACGACCAGGTCTCGTTCCTCGAGCGCCCGTCCGAGCTGAGCGCGGACATGCGCGAGCAGTGGGCACATGAGGTCGGCGTCCGCGTTCGGCGCGCGCAGGTGGTCGCCGTGGTGCGCGTGCGGACGATGCAGGACTCGACGACGGTCGCCGGGGCGCGGCACCTGCGCCTGACCGCCATCGTCGAGGAGCCGCTGTCCGGCGCACCCGACGCGACCCTGGAGCTCGGCGTCGACTCTGGCACCCGCGCGTTCGACGTGCTCGAACGCTCCGAGGACCGGATGCTCGGCGAGCGGTTCGTCGCGTTCGTGCGCTACGCCGTCGAGCCCGAGACCGGCGAGACCGTCGCGCACTTTCACCTGTGCGTCTGGTCGAAGGCGCTGGTCGATCGCGTGCAGGAGGTGGTCCGGCGCGGCACGAAGCAGCGCGTCATCGTCTACGAGCACGCGCGCTGAGCCGCCCCGAAGTCGCCACGCGACGCGTCTTCAAGGCGCACGCGGATGAGATGTGCGGCGTCTCGCTCGTCGCCGGCAAGCCGCGCGCCGAGGCCTGAGCGGCCTGCCTCCGCGGCGCCCTGCGCGAAGCGCGAGGGCTGGACGTAACGAAGGGAGGTCGCATACATCTGAAGTGGGTCGCACGCCGCGCGCCCCGCGCCGTGTGCTCGAAGCAAAGGCAGATACGATGCGACGATCGCTCCTACCCCTCCTCGCCACGGGGCTGCTCGCGGCCCTGGCGCTTGGCTGCAACCAGACGCCGAAGGCCGCCGGGACCGCCATCGCGACGCCCAAGGCCGCCCCGCCCGCCGCGCCGACGCAGCCGCCGGCCGAGGTCGGCCCCGAGGTCAGCACGAAGTCCTACGATCTGACCCTCACGCCCGACGCGGCAGGCTACCAGGCGGGCAAGCAGGGTCAGGTGGGTCTCACGCTCGCGACCCACGGCGAGTGGCACGTGAACCAGGACTACCCGATCCGCGTGTCGCTCTCGGGCGGCGACGGCCTCGCGTTCCCGAAGCCCGAGCTGGTGCGCGCCGACGCGAAGACGTTCACCGAGAAGTCGGCGAGCTTCGAGGTGCCTTTTACGCCGAGCGCCGCGGGGGACCACCCGGTCAAAGCCGACGTGAGCTTCGCGGTCTGCACCGACGAGACCTGCCTCATGCAAAACCGCACGGTCGCGTTGAAAGTGGCCGTGAAGTAGCATCGGCGTGATGGAAGGGGTGCGCGGCGAGCTCGACCAGATCGGCGAACGCGTCCGCGGGCGCTTCGACGCGCAGCGACGGGTCCTGTCGTTCAGCGAGTACCTCGAGCTGGTCCTCGCGCACCCCTACCGGCACACGCGCGACGCGGCGCGCTACCTCCGCGGCTGCCTCGACCACTACGGGAGCTACGAGGTGACGCGGCCCTGGGGGGTCGAGCGGCGCTACCGCGTCTTCGACCTCGCGTTCGGCGGCGCCCCCGGAGGCCCGCCCGAGGCGCGGGCGACCGACTCCGAGCGCCGCGAGCGACTCATCGGCCACGAGGCGATCCAGGCGCACTTCTATCGAGCGCTCGACGGCTTCGTGCGCGAGGGACGGGCCAACCGCCTCTTGCTCTTGCACGGCCCGAACGGGAGCGCGAAGTCGACCTTCGCCGCGTGCGTGATGCGCGCGCTCGAGGCGTACTCGCAGACCGACGAGGGCGCGCTCTATCGCTTCTCGTGGGTCTTCGCCCGGCGGCGCGACGCGGGCGGGATCGGCTTTGGCTCAGAGCGCGACGCGTTGCCGCGCGGGGGCAGCTACGCCCACCTCGACGAAGACCGCCTCGAGGTGAAGCTTCGCAGCGAGCTGCGCGAGCACCCGCTGCTGCTGCTGCCGCGGCCGGAGCGCCAGCGCTTCGTCCGGGACGCCTACACGCACGCCGGCGTCGCCGAGGGACCGCCCGAGTCGATCGCCGAGGACGATCTCAGCCACAAGAACCGCCTCATCTTCGACGCGCTGCTCACCGCCTATCGAGGCGACCTCGATCGCGTCTTCGCCCACGTCCAGGTCGAGCGCTTCTACGTCTCCCGCAGGTATCGCGTCGGCGCGGTGACCATCGGCCCACAGATGGCGGTCGACGCCGGCGAGCGACAGATCACGGCGGACCTCTCGCTGAACGCGCTGCCGGCGTCGCTGTCGGCGCTGACCCTCTTCGAGCCCTTCGGGGAGCTGGTCGACGCCGCGGGCGGGGTGATCGAGTACAGCGATCTGCTCAAGCGCCCGCTCGACGCGTGGCGCTATCTCCTGCTGGCGATCGAGTCCGGCGAGGTGGCGCTCACCCACTCGAACCTCGCGGTCAACGCCGTGATGGTCGCCAGCTCGAACGACCTGCACCTGAAGGCCTTCAAGGAGCACCCCGAGTACAACTCGTTCAGGGGTCGGCTCGTGCTCGTGCGGATGCCGTACCTCGTCAGCTACGCGGCCGAACAGGAGATCTACGACACGCAGATCGTCCCGCACATCCACCGGCACGTCGGCCCGCACGCGACCTTCGTCGCGGCGCTGTGGGCGGTGCTCACACGTCTGCGCCGCGCCCAGCTCGAGCGCTACGACGATCCCAAGGTCGGCTCGCTCGCCGCCGCGCTCACGCCCTACGAGAAGGCGCGGCTGTACGCGGAGGGGCGCCTGCCGCGCGCGCTGAGCGCAGACGACGCGAAGGCGCTGCGCGGGCACATCCGCGACGTGTACGACGAACAGCGTCGCGGCCCCGTGTACGAGGGCCTGTCGGGCGCCTCGCCGCGAGAGATTCGCATGATCCTCCTCGACGCCGCCGCGGACGAGCAGGCCGAGTGCGTCTCGGCGGCCGCGGTGCTCGACCGGCTCGCGGCGTTCTGCGAGCGGGACGACTACGCGTTCCTGAGGCAAGACGTCGACCACGGGTATTACGACCACGCGGGCTTCGTCGAGGTCGCTCGCGACGCGTGGCTCGACCGGGTCGAGGCCGAGCTGCGCCGCAGCTCCGGGCTCGTCGACGAGGCGCAGCACCTCGCGCTCTTCGATCGCTACGTGATGCACGTGTCGCAGTGGGTGAAGAAGGAACGGATCCGCAACCCGGTCACCGGCGAGTACGAAGACCCCGACGAGCAGCTCCTGCGCTCGGTCGAGCAGAAGCTCGGCGTGAGCGACGCCGAGGCGGAGCGCTTCCGCGGCGACCTGCTCGGCGCGGTCGCGGGTTGGGCGCTCGATCACCCGGAGCGTGACGAGTCGGCGGTCGACTACGAGGCGCTCTTTCCGCGCAAGCTGCAGCGGCTCGAGCAGGCGTACTACGACGAGCAGCGAACGCGCATGGCCGAGCTGACGGCCGACATGCTGGCCACGCTCGACGAGGAGAGCCCCGCGCCGCCCGACGAGGCGCGGCGCACCCAGGCGTCGCACACGGTCGCGACGATGGTCGACCGGCACGGCTATCAGCCGTCGAGCCTGAAGATCGCGCTCGGGGAGCTCGCGCGCCGCCGCTACGAGGAGTGACCGATGATCCCGCTGCTCACGCGCGAAGAGGCCCGCGCCGTCGACGAGGACGCCGTCGCACGCCTCGGCGTGCAGGGCGCCGTGTTGATGGAGAACGCCGGGCGGGGCGCGGCCGAGGCGCTGCTGCGCGCGTTCCGCGGGAGCCTCGGCGCCCCGGTCCTCGTCGGCGGGCCGGGCCAGAACGGCGGGGACGCGTGGGTCGTCGGGCGGCACCTGCGCTGCGCCGGCGTCACCCCACGCGCCCTGCTCATCGGTGACCCGGCGCGCCTACGCGGCGACGCGCGCACGAACTGGGAGGCGCTCGGCGCGCTCGGCGTGCGCTGCGACGCCATCCCGCTCGCGGAGGCCGCGCGCCTCCACGACGCGCTCGCCGGCGCGACGGTCCTCGTGGACGGGGTGTTCGGCACCGGCCTCGATCGCGACGTCGAGGGCGGCTACGCGGAGGCGCTCACGACGATGAGCGCGCATCCGGCGCCCGTGCTCGCGCTCGACATGCCGAGCGGGATCGACGCGGACACCGGCGCCGTGCTCGGCGTGGCGGTCCGCGCGGTCCGGACGGTGACCTTCAACGCCCACAAGCTCGGCCTGCACCAGCACCCGGGCGCCGGATACGCGGGCGTCGTCGAGCTGGTCGGGATCGGTGTCCCGCCGCCCGGGGGAGGGCGAGCGCAGGTCGTCGAGCCCGCGGACGCCGCGGCCATCGTCCGCCCGCGCGAGGACGACGCGCACAAGGGCAGCGCGGGGCACCTCTTCGTCGTCGGCGGATCTGAAGGCAAGACCGGCGCTGCCTGGCTGGCGGCCCACGCGGCGCTGCGGGCCGGCGCGGGGCTCGCGACCATCGCGACGCGCGCCGAGGCGCAGCGCACGCTCGAGCACAAGGTGCGCGAGGTCATGACGACCTGCCTCCCGCCGAGCGGCTCGACCGACGGGCTGCTGGCGTCGTTGCGTCGGGCGGACGCGCTCGTCATCGGGCCGGGGCTCGGCCTCGACGCCTACGGCGAGGAGGTCGCGCTGACGCTCGGGCGGCACGCACCGGTCCCGGCCGTGCTGGACGCCGACGCGCTCACGGCCTGGGCCCGGGCGGGCCTCGAGGGGCTGCGAGACGCCGCCGCGCCGCGCGTGCTCACGCCGCACCCCGGCGAGGCGGGGCGCCTGCTCGGCAGGACGGGCGCCGCGGTGCAGGCCGATCGCTACGCGGCCGCGCGCGCGCTGGCGGAGATCGCCGGCCAGGTCGTCGTCCTCAAGGGCGCCCGCACCATCGTCGCGGCTCCGGACGGCACGCTCTACGTCTGCGACCGGGGCACGCCCGCGCTCGCGGTGGCCGGCACGGGCGATGTCCTCGCGGGCGGCATCGGCGCGCTGCTCCTCGCGAGCTCGGACGAGGCCGGCGCGTGTCGCGCCGCGTGCGCCGGGGTCGTCCTGCACGCGATCGCCGGCGAGCGCGCGGCGCGGGGCGATCGGGGTCTGCTCGCACACGAGGTCGCAGACGCGTGGCCCGACGCGCTCACCGCCTGCGTCGCCGCGGCCGGCCGAGCTTCATGCGGTATCTAGCAAGAAAATCGACCATCCCGGGAATGGGGACGCCCGGCCGAACCGTTTTCGCCCGCGACGGGGGATTGTGTCTACGATGACGCGCTGACACGGGATCGTGTCTACCATTGGACGCCGCCGCACCGTCCGGACGCCGCGAGTCGTATAAGTCGTTGAAATCGCGTGGCTGTATCCGTTGGCATCGCCCTTGCTTACTAGAGGGGCATGACTCAGCTCCACGCCATCTCGAACGTCGACCGCCGCGCCTTCGATCGGACCGTCGCGCCTCACCTGCCCGCCCTGCGCGCCGCCGCGGTCCGTCTGACCGGCTCCGCCGCCGAAGCCGACGATGTGCTGCAGGAGACGATGACCCGCGCGTGGACCTTCTGGGACCGCTACGAGCAGGG
Source organism: Myxococcales bacterium (assembly GCA_020430775.1). Classification (GTDB taxonomy): domain Bacteria; phylum Myxococcota_A; class Polyangia; order Polyangiales; family Houyiibacteriaceae; genus JAGQJE01. The sequence goes on along the minus strand of JAGQJE010000309.1, from coordinate 13,393 downwards.
CACCAACGTCCGCGCCTGGATGCACCGCATCCTCTACAACACCTTCGTGAACGGTTACCGCCGTCGCCGCCGCGAGCGCGAGGTGCTGACCCGGGTTCACCGCGAGAGCGAGCCGCCGACGGTGGGGCCTCGCCGCGACGGCGCCGGGCTGAGCGACGAGGTCGTCGAGGCGCTGGACGGGCTCCGGGACGAGTTCCGCAACGTCGTGCAGCTCGTCGACATGGCGGACTACTCGTACCAGGAGGCGGCGGAGGCGCTCGGCTGCCCGATGGGTACCGTGATGTCCCGCCTGCACCGCGGTCGGCGCGCGCTCAAGGAGAAGCTGGCGCCCTACGCCGTCGAGCACGGGTTCGCGGTCGCCTGCTGAGCGCGTCGCGCGCGGCAGGCCCCGCTCAGAGACGCGGCCAAGAGGTCCGATGGCGCCGGCACCGCGGCAAGCGGTCGCCGGCGTCGCTGCGATCGGCGGCCGGCGCGCGATATTGTTGAGCCATCCGATGCGGCAATATCGTCGCTCGTCGTAAACACGGGGAACACTTGACGGTTGGTCGAAGAGTTCCATACTCCCGCTCCGCTGGCCGGCGAAGGTAATCGCCGGAACCCACGCCGGCGGAGCGCGGACCCGCCACGGGCCGTGAGGAGCTAGCGATGGCCAAGTCGTACGCCGATCTATTGCAGGAAGTGAAGGCCTCGGTCCGTCAGGTCTCGATCGACGACCTGAAGGCCCGCGTCGACGCCGGTGAGAAGCTCACGCTCGTCGACGTCCGCGAGAAGGACGAGTGGCGTCAGGGCTACATCCCCGGCGCGGTCCACGTGCCGCGTGGCTTCCTCGAGATGCAGGCCGGCTCGCGGCTGCCGGACAAGTCCGCGAAGCTGGTGACCTACTGCCAGAGCGGCATCCGCTCCGCCTTCGCCGCCAAGGTGCTGACCGACCTCGGCTACGAGCATGTCGAGTCCGCGAACCCTGGCTACGGCGACTGGAAGGACAAGGCCTACCCGGTCGAGACCCCGTTCGCGTTCACCGACACGCAGCTCGACCGCTACTCGCGCCACCTCTTGGTGCCGGAGGTCGGCGAGAAGGGGCAGGCGAAGCTCCTGCAGTCGCGCGTGCTCTTGCTCGGGGCGGGCGGCCTCGGCGCTCCTGCGGCGCTCTACCTCGCCGCCGCGGGCGTCGGCACGATGGGCATCATCGACGCCGACGTCGTCGACCGCTCGAACCTGCAGCGCCAGGTCATCCACGGCGAGGACCGCATCGGCAAGCTCAAGGTCGACAGCGCCGAGCAGACGATCCGCAACCTCAACCCGGACGTGAACGTCATCAAGTTCGCGGAGCGCCTCGACTCGAGCAACGTCGATCGCATCTTCGACCAGAACTGGGACGTCATCCTCGACGGCCTCGACAACTTCCCGACGCGCTACCTCGTCAACGACGCGAGCGTCTGGAAGGACATCCCCGTCGTGCACGGCTCCATCTTCCGGTTCGACGGGCAGGTGACGACCTTCTGGCCGCACCGCGGCCCGTGCTACCGCTGCCTGTACCCCGAGCCGCCGCCGCCGCACCTCGCGCCGTCGTGCGCGGAGGCGGGCGTGCTCGGCGTGCTGCCCGGCACCATCGGCATGCTGCAGGCGACCGAGGTCATCAAGATCCTCCTCGGCCAGGGTGAGCCCCTCGTCGGGCGCCTGCTGCAGTACGACTCGCTGCAGATGACCTTCCGCACCTTCAAGCTGCGCCGCAACACGGACTGCCCCGTCTGCGGCGAGCACCCGTCGATCACCGAATACATCGACTACGAAGGCTTCTGCCTCGGCGCTGCCTGAGGGCCGGCGGGCGAACGCGCGACCGGCGACAGCGCGACCGGCCGCAGGGGACCGCCAACCGACCACGCGGTGAGCCCGCCCGCCTGCCGTCCAATGCTTGCGCAGCGTCGATCGCGTGCGAAGCTCCCCGACGGCGGCGGCGGCGAGGCTGGACACGCGCCGCCCGCGCGCGGCGGCGCGGAGAAAGGCTAGGCATGCACAAGGGAATCGAGCGGGTCCTCGGCGCGCTCGACGACATACGCGCCGGCAAGATGGTCGTCGTCGTCGACGATGAGCACCGCGAGAACGAGGGCGACCTGACGATGGCAGCCGAGCTGGTGACGCCCGAGGCCATCAACTTCATGGCCCAGCACGGTCGCGGCCTCATCTGCCTGAGCATGACCGAGGAGCGCATCCGCCGCCTCGAGCTGCCGATGATGGTCGAGGAGAACCGCGCCACCCGCTCGACCGCGTTCACCGTGTCCATCGAGGCGCGGGTCGGCGTCACCACCGGCATCAGCGCCGCCGATCGTGCCCACACCATCCGCACGGCCGTCGCGCGAGACGCCGTCCCCCGGGACATCGTGAGCCCGGGTCACGTCTTCCCGCTCAAGGCGCAACGCGGCGGCGTCCTGCGCCGCACGGGCCACACCGAGGGCGCCGTCGACCTCGCGCGCCTCGCCGGGCTCGAGCCCGCGGGCGTCATCTGCGAGATCATGAAGGACGACGGGACGATGGCGCGCTACCCGGACCTGGTCGAGTTCGGCGAGCGCCACGGGCTGCGCATCGTCAGCATCGCCGACCTCATCGCGTATCGCCTCACGCGCGAGCGCCTGGTCCGGCGACTGCGGACGACCGAGGTGCGGCTGCCGACCGGCAAGCTCTGGCAGGCGCACGTCTACGACGTGACCATCGGCCCCGGCCACCAGATGCTCGCGATGACCTACGGCGAGCTGTCGCACGAGCCTACCTGCGTGCGCGTTCACAACGGCAGCGCCCTCGGTGATATCTTCGGCGTGCGCATGGGCAACCGAGTCTCGATGCAGGACGCCGTCGCCGCGATCGAAGCGGCGGGGAGCGGCGTCGTGCTGCTCTTGTCGGCGCGGCCGGAGCCCGCCACCGACGTCGCGTACTACCTCGACGAGCCGATCCGCCACTCCCCGATCGAGGAGGGCGAGGTGCTCCGGGAGTACGGGCTCGGGGCCCAGGTGCTGCTCGACCTCGGGCTGCGGACCATCCGCGTCCTGACCAACCGCCCGCGCCGGATGCCGAGCCTCGAGGGCTACGCGCTCGACGTGCTCGACCAGCTCCTCGTCAAAGAGGGCGGCGAGGTCGAGTCCGTCCCCGTCGCGTGGGACACCACCGAAGAAGAGCCCACGGTGCAGTCATGACGGACGACCTGACGCGCTACGAGGGCTGCCTCGCGGCCCCGGCGGACACGAAGATCGCGCTCGTCGCGGCGCGCTTCAACCACTTCATCGTCGATCGCCTCGTCGAGGGCGCCCTCGACGGGCTCCGTCGCTGCGGCGTCGACGCGGCCCACACCGTGCTCGTGCACACGCCGGGCGCGTGGGAGCTGCCGCTGCTCGTCTCTCGCCTCGCGAAGGGCGGCGGGTTCGACGCCGTCATCGCGCTCGGCGCCGTCATCCGGGGGGCGACCCCGCACTTCGACTACGTCGCCGGCGAGGCCGCGAAGGGCGCCGCGCAGGCGATGATCCAGACCGGGGTGCCCGTCGTCTTTGGCGTCCTCACGACGGACACGATCGAGCAGGCCATCGAGCGGGCCGGGACCAAAGCGGGCAACAAGGGCTTCGAGGCCGCGCTCGTCGCGGTCGAGATGGTGAGCCTCGGCGCGCGGCTCGGCGAAGCAGGTCTTTGACTGAGGCGCGCTCAAAGGGTGCGCGGCGCAAGGCCCGCGAAGCGGCCCTCCAGGTCCTCTACCAGATGGACCTGACGGGGCAGACGGCCGAGCGCGCGCTGAGCCTGTACTGGGCGCACCTCGGGGTGGGCTCGGGCGCGCGTGACTTCGCGGAGACGTTGGTCCGGGGGTACGCGGCACACGGCGACGAGGTCGACGCGCGCATCCGCGACGTCAGCCACCACTGGCGCCTCGAGCGCATGGCCCGCGTCGACCGGAACATACTCCGACTCGGGACCTGCGAGCTCATGCAGATGGACGACGTGCCGCGCCGCGTCACCCTCAACGAGGCGGTCGAGCTCGCGAAGCGCTTCGGCAGCGACGGCAGCCCGAGCTTCGTCAACGGCGTGCTCGACCGCATCGCCTCGGACCTCGGCAAGGCCTGACGGCCGGGCGCCGGGCGAGGCGTCTGCCGTCGCCGGCCGGCTGCGGGACGTCCGGCGGCTAGCGGCGGGGCTTTCGACCGCCCGCACCCTTCTTGGCGGATTTCTCCGCCGCCGGTCGTTTGACCGCGCGCTCCTTGCCGTCGGCTGCACGTCTGGCGCTCTTCTTCGTTGCGGTCTTCTTGCCGGGGGATCGCTTCGTGCTCGTCTTTCGGGCGGCCGCCTCCTTGGTGGCTTTGTGCGTCGCGGCCTTCCCGGGCGATCGCGTCGCGCTCGTCTTCTTGGTGGCAGACCTCTTGGTTGCCTTGGTCGGGGCGGTCTTTTTGGTTGCAGCTCGCGTCGCGCTCGTCTTTTTGGTGGCGGACCTTTTGCCGGCGGATTTCTTCGCGGCTGCCTTTTTGCGCGGCGTCGTCCGCTCGCCGGACGCTCGCTTGGTCGGGGTCTTCCTCGCGGCGGGTTTCTTCGCGCTCGTCTTCTTGGTGGCGGACCTCTTGCCGGCAGCCTTGGTCGCGCGAGCCTTGGTCTTCTTCGCGGCGCGGCCGGGGCTCGTCGCCGCGGCTCGCCTAGCGGCCGGCTTGGTGGTCGTCGTCGACGCGGCCGGCCCGCCCGTGCCGGCGGCCGGTGCCGCCTCGGCAACGCGCCGCTTCGCCCCGAGCGCCGACAGCGGCGTGCGGTAGGTGCGCTTGCGCCGGATCCCGCCGGCCGGCATGTACCCGGCGCGCGCGGCGGCCCGATACGCCGCCCGCATCGCCGCCGGCTTCGCGAAATACCGCCGGAGCGAGTCGAGATACCCGCGCCGCCAGCGGCGCTTGTACTCCTCGCGCTGGCCAGCCGGGATGCCCGTGTGGTGGACGACCATCCGCGTGCCGCCTGCGACGGGGCGCAGCTCGACGTCGACCACGGAGTCCGCCGCGGCCACCGGGAAATCGGACGTCCGCCACGTCATCGTGATGCGCCGGCCGGTCTCGAGCGCGACGTAGGTCGCGTCGACGTAGCCGTCCCAGGCGGTCAGCCGCCCCCCGACCCAGGGGTCGACCGTCGCCCGTCCACCGGTGAACGCGCTGTGGTGGCGTTCGTCCATCCAGACCTGGTAGATCCGGTTCGGGCTAGAGCGAATCACCGAGGATAAAGTCAGATCTTCGGTCGGATCTTCTGTCGCCATGGTGGTGCGCGTTCGCTGGGGGTCTTGGCGTCGTTCCGGTCGTGGCGAGCCCGCAAGCCGGGCCGATCGCTACGGCGGTTCCCAATAGCGGACTCCGCTCCGCGGGAGGGTCGCTCACGACCCCCCTCGAGCTGTGTAAATCGTACGCGAATTGCACGGATTCACGCAACAATTCCGCGCGCACCGTGCCGGGCGTGCGGGCGCGTTCTTGACGCGGCCAGGCCATGTGCTTGCATGACGTCCTCATGGACGAGGCGGCGCGCCACCCGATCTTCATCGATCGCGGTGGGACTTTCACCGACTGCATCGGCTACGATCGGGCGGCCGGCGTGCTCCGCGTCGCGAAGGTCCTCTCGTCCGATCGTGCGCCGCTCACCGGCGTGCGACGCCTGCTCGATCTCGACGACGCCGCGCCGATCCCGCCCTGCGACATCCGCATGGGGACGACGCTCGGCACCAACGCGCTGCTCGAGCGTCGCGGCGCGCGGACGGCGCTGCTGATCACGCGCGGCTTCGGCGACCTCCTCCTCGTCGACGATCAGACCCGCCCGTCGATCTTCGCGCTCCGGATCGAGCGACCGGAGCCGCTGTACGAGGCGGTGGTCGAGGTCGACGGCCGCATCGGCGCGGACGGAGCGCGCGTCGATCCGCTCGACGAGGTGGCGCTGCGCGCGGAGCTCCGGACGCTCCGCGACCGCGGGATCGAGTCGCTCGCGATCGTCTTCGCCCACGCCTACCGCGACCCGACCGACGAGCTGCGCGCTCGCGCCCTCGCCCTCGAGGCGGGGTTCACCGAGATCTCGCTCTCGCACGAGGTCGTCGCGGAGCGCGGGCTGCTCGCGCGCGCGCACACGACGGTCGTCGACGCGTACCTCACGCCACCCATCGCACGTTACGTGGGCGCTCTGCTGCGCGAGCTGCCGGGCAGCCGGCTGCGGATCATGCAGAGCCACGGCGGGCTCGGCGACGGGCGGCGCCTGCGCGGGCGCGACGCGGTGCTCTCCGGTCCCGCCGGCGGGCTCGTCGCCTGCGCCTCCATCGCGCGCCGCCTCGGGCTCGCGCAGGTGATCGGCTTCGACATGGGGGGCACCTCGACCGACGTGTCGCGCTGGGCGGGCGGCTACGAGCGCGCGCACGAGACCAAGGTCGCCGGGGTCCGCGTTCGCGCGCCGATGCTCTCGATCCACACCGTCGCCGCCGGTGGCGGGAGCATCTGCCACTTCGACGGCCACCGCCTGCAGGTCGGTCCGCAGAGCGCGGGCGCCGACCCCGGGCCGCTCTGCTACGGGCGGCCGGACGCGAGCGCGCTCACGCTCACCGACGTGGCGCTCTTCCTCGGCAGGGTCCAGCCCCGGCGGTTTCCGTTTCCGCTCGATACGGGCAGGGCCGGCGCGGCCCTCGAGGCGATGGCCGCCGCGGTGTCCGCGGGCGGGGCCGAGCGCACCGCCGCCGAGGTCGCGGACGGCTTCTTCCGCGTCGCGGTCGAGAGCATGGCGGCGGCGATCCGCACCGTCACCGTCGCCCGCGGCCACGACGTACGCGAGCACGCGCTCCTGGTCTTCGGCGGCGCGGCCGGGCAGTACTGCTGCGCGGTCGCGCGGCTGCTCGGCGTGCGCACGCTCGTCTTCCACCCGCTCGCGGGCGTGCTCTCGGCCTATGGCATGGCCGTCGCCGGGCACGCTTGGCACGGCGAGCAGGACGCGGGCTGCCGGGCGCTCGACGACGGCGCGCTCGCGGCCCTCGAGGACACCTTCGAGGCCCTCGCCGCAGGCGGCCGCGTCGCGCTCGAGGCGGACGGGCTCCGCCCAGACGAGATCGCGCGCGGCAGCGCGGTGCGGCGGCTCGATCTCCGCTACGCCGGCACCGAGAGCGCGCTCGAGATCGCGTGCGACGGTCGCGACGCGGCGAGCCTCTGGGCGGCGTTCGAGGCGGCGCACGAGCGGCGCTATGGCTACGCTCGCCGCCGGCATCCGATCGAGATCGCCACGGCTCGGCTCAGCTTCGAGGTGCCCGCGGAGGTGGCCGCCGTCGCCGAGGCGGCCGAGCGCCCCGTTGGCGGCGCGAGACCCTCCGCGGGGCCGGGCGACGACGATCGCGCCGCGCTCTTCACCGGGGAGCGCTTCGAGCAGGTGCGCGCGAGGGACGCCGAGTCGATCGGCGAGGGCGAGCGGCTGCTGGGGCCGGCGCTCGTGCTCGCGGAGACGGGCACGCTGGTCGTCGAGCGGGGGTTTGCGCTTCGGCGTGGCGAGGCGGGCTGTCTCATCGTCGAGCGACAAGCCTCGGTGCGGGTCGAGGCGACGTCTGGCCCGACGGGCGCGGACCCGGGCGACGCGGACGGCGCGGGGCCCGACCCCGTCGACCTCGAGATCTTCAACAACCGCTTCATGGCGATCGCCGAGCAGATGGGCGCGGTCCTCGAGCGCACCGCCCTCAGCACGAACATCCGCGACAGGCTCGACTTCTCCTGCGCGATCTTTGACGAGGACGGCGCGCTCATCGCCAACGCACCGCACATCCCGGTGCACCTCGGCGCGATGAGCGAGACGGTCCGCGCCGTGCGTGGGGCGTTCCCGGCGCCCGAGCCCGGCGACGCCTTACTGACGAACGACCCCTACGCGGGCGGCTCGCACCTGCCGGACCTCACCGTCGTCAGCCCCGTCCACGACGCGGAGGGGGTGCTGCGCTTTTACGCCGCGAGCCGAGGCCACCACGCCGACATCGGCGGCGTGACGCCGGGCTCGATGCCCGCGTTCTCGTCCACGCTCGAGGAGGAGGGGGTCGTCCTGGCCCCCATGACCCTCGTCCGTGGCGGGCGCTTCGACGAGGCCGGCGTCCGCGCCGCGCTCGGCGCGGGTCGTTACCCGGCGCGCCGCCCCGATGAAAACCTCGCCGACCTCGCCGCCCAGGTCGCGGCCAACCGGACGGGGGCGGACCTCCTGCACGCGCTGTGCGTGGAGCGGGGGCTCGCGACCGTGCGCGCGTACATGGCGCACGTACAACGCAACGCCGCCGCGCTCGTCGAGGAGGCGATCGCCGGGCTCTCAGCGGGCGTGCACCGCTTCGAGGACGCGCTCGACGACGGGACCCCGATCGCCGTCGCGCTCACCGTCGACCGCGCCGCGCGGCGGATGCGCGTCGACTTCAGCGGGACCGCGCCGGCCACGTCGACCAACCTGAACGCGCCGCGCGCGGTGACCGTCGCCGCCGTGCTCTACGTGCTGCGATCGCTCGTCGGCCGGGACATCCCGCTCAACAGCGGCTGCCTGCGTCCGGTGGCGTTGGTCATCCCCGAGGGCTCGGTGCTCGACCCTCCGCGCGGGCACGCGGTCGCCGGCGGCAACGTCGAGACGTCGCAGCGCATCGTCGACGTGCTCCTCGGCGCGCTCGGGATCGTCGCCGCGAGCCAGGGCACCATGAACAACCTCACGTTTGGCACGTCGTCGTTTGGGTACTACGAGACGCTTGGCGGCGGCGCGGGAGCCGGCCCCGCATGGGACGGCGCCTCGGCCGTGCACACACACATGACCAATTCACGCATCACCGACGTGGAGGTGCTGGAGTCGCGCGCGCCGATCCGCGTGCGCGCGCTCGGCGTCCGTCGGGGCTCGGGCGGCGCGGGACGCCACCGCGGCGGCGACGGCCTCGTCCGTGAGCTGGAGGCGCTCGAGCCGCTCCGCGTGAGCCTGCTCTCGGAGCGGCGCGAGCGGCGGCCCTACGGGCTCCGCGGTGGCGCGCCCGGGGCGCCCGGTCGTTGCACGGTCGCCGGGCGCGCGATGGCAGGCAAGTTCAGCGTCGAGCTCGGCGTCGGGCAGCGCATCCGCGTCGAGACCCCGGGGGGCGGCGGGTTCGGGCCGCCGCCGACAGGCCCACACCCGGGCCGTCACGGCCGGGACGGCGCCGCATGAGGTGGCTCTGGAAGCGCCTGAAGGAGGTGGTGGTCCACCGCATCCTCGGCGTCGACGACACCCCGCATCGCATCGCGTGGGGCGTGTTCATCGGCACCGTGATCGCGTGGACGCCGACGCTCGGCTTTCAGATGATGCTGTATTTCGCGTGCGCGACGCTGCTCCGCGCGAACAAGATCTCGGGTATGCCGATCCTCTTCATCAGCAACCCGTTCACCGCCGTCCCGGTGTACTACTTCGCCTACCGCGTCGGCAGCGTGGTGCTGCACGGGCGCTCGGCCGACACCGCGGTCGCTCGCGCGCAGATCGCCGAGCGCCTCCGCCAAGCCGCCGAGGTCGCCGGCACGACCCACTGGTGGCAGGCGCTCGGGCACGAGGCGTTCTGGGCGACCGTCGGCCACACCATGCTCGCGCTCGGGGTCGAGCTGTGGCTCGGCTCCTTCGTGATCGGCTTCGCGATGGGCGCTCCGCTGTACTTTGTGACGCGCTGGGGGGTTCGGCTGTTCCGTCGCGCGAGCCCGCCCCGCCACTCGATGCCGCCGTCGCGCTGAGGGCGCGCTACGCTGATTGGGCGCAGGCAGCCGCGCGTCGGCGCCAGGGCGCGTGAGGTCCTCGGTGCCGAGCAAAAAGAGACTCGTCCGCTTTGTCGTCTACACGCTCGCGTTCGCGGGCTTCGTCGTGGCGGTGCGGGCGTACCAGCTCCGCGGCGTCGCTCGCGGCGCGGCGCCGGCGCTCGCTGCGCGGACGATCGACGGCGCGCCGGTCTCGCTCGCGGCCTACCGCGGGCGGCCCGTCCTCGTTCACGTGTGGGCGACCTGGTGCGGCGTGTGCAAGGCGATGTCGAGCAACGTCGCGGCGTATGCCGCCGACCACGAGGTGCTCAGCATCGCGACGGACAGCGGCGACGCCGACACCCTGCGGGCGGCGCTCGACCGCCACGGCATGACCGACCTGCTCGACGCGCCGAAGCTCGAGCTCGTGGCGGACCCGTCGGGCCACCTCGCCCAGCGCCTCGGCGTGCACGTGCTGCCGACGGACTTTTTCATCGACCCGGGCGGCACGATCCGCTGGATCGAGAGCGGCTACACGACCGAGCTCGGCCTGCGCGCCCGCGCTCTCCTCGCGAGCCGTTGACCGACGCGGCGACCGGCCGGGCTACTTGAGCTCGCGCGAGGACTTCCCGAGCAGGCGACGGGCGATGATGAGGAGCTGAATCTGCTGGGTGCCTTCGAAGATGTCGAGGATCTTCGAGTCGCGCGCCCACTTCTCGAGCAGCTCGTCCTCGCCGTAGCCCGCGCTCCCCGCCAGCTCGACGCAGCGCAAGGTGATGGCGCCCGCGACGCGCGCCGCCTTTGCCTTGGCCATCGACGCCTGCACGGCGTTCGGCTCGCGGTTGTCCCCGAGAAACGCCGCCTGCAGCGTCAGCAGCCGGGCCGCTTCGAGGTCGGCCCGCATCTTCGACAGGGCCGCCTGCACGGCCGAGCCGCCGAGCGGGTGCCCGCCGACGTCCGGGCCGACGCGCAGCAGCGCCTCCGTGCGCTCGAGCGCCGCGCGCCCGACGCCGAGCGCCATCGCCGCGACCACGGGCCGGGTGTTGTCGAAGGTCTGCATCACGCCGGCGAAGCCGCCGCGTGCGCGGATCTCCGGCGAGCCGAGGAGGTTGTCCTTCGGGATGCGGCACCCGCGGAAGCTGAGGGTGGCCGTGTCCGACGCGCGGATGCCGAGCTTCTCGTCGAGCCGCACGACCTCCATGCCGGGGGTCCCGCGCGGCACGACGAAGGGCTTGATCGCGGCGCGGCCCTGCGCGCGGTCGAGCGTCGCCCACACGACGACCGTCTCGGCTCGGCTCCCGGCCGTGACGAAGATCTTCTCGCCGTCGATCACCCACTCGTCCCCGTCGAGGCGCGCGGTCGTGCGGATGTTCGCGGAGTCCGACCCGGCGCCCGGCTCGGTGATGGCCATGGCCGCCCAGCGCCCACCGAAGCGCGCGAGCTGCTCCGGCGTCGCGACCGCCGAGACGGCCGCGTTGCCGAGGCCCTGACCGGGGAGGGTGAGGGCGAGGCCGAGGTCGCCCCAGCACAGCTCGGCGAACGCGATCACCGTCGCGAGGTTCGCGCCGTTGCGCGCGCCGTCCTCGCGCGCGTCGCGCGCGGACGCTGCGTCGCTGCGTCGCTTGTCGAGGCCGACCGCCGTGCTCCCGCGCTCCCCGACAGCCCGCAGCATCGCGGCGAGCATATCGAGCTCCTTCGGGTACACGTGCTCGGCCCGGTCGTACTTGCGGGCGATGGGTCGAAGGACGTTGCGCCCCACCTGCCGGGCCTGCGCGACCAGCGGCCCCAACTTCGTCGGCTGCTCCAGCCAGATCATGGCTCCAGCACTGTACATGACCGTCCGCGCGAGGGGCGCACGAATGTACGCTGTGCGGTGCGAGCCCTCGCGACGTGGGGCGAGCCTTGGGCGCAACGCGCGGGTATCATCGCTGCGATGTACGCGATGCAGGTCAAGTCCCTCGACGGCCCTCGTGCGCTCGAACGCGTCGACGCCTCGCCGCCGAAGCCGGCGCGCGGTGAGGTCGTGATCGAGGTGGCGTGGGCCGGCTGCAACTTCTTCGACACGCTGATCACCCGGGGGCGCTATCAGGTGCGGCCGGAGCTCCCCTTCGCGCCCGGCGCGGAGGTGTCGGGCGTCGTCTCGGCGGTCGGCGCCGACGCGCGGGGCTTCGCCGTAGGCGATCGCGTGCTCGGCCTCTTGCCCTACGGCGGCTACGCGACCCACGTCGCGGTGCCCGCCTCGCGCGCGTTCGCGGTGCCGGACGAGGTCCCGCTCGACGACGCCTGCGCGATGGGCATCGTCTACCAGACCTCCTACATCGCGCTGCACGAGCGCGCCGGCCTCAGGTCCGGCGAGCGCCTGCTCGTGCACGCGGCCGCGGGCGGGGTCGGCCTCGCCGCGGTCGAGCTCGGCGCGGCGGCGGGCGCGGAGGTCATCGGCACCGCGGGCTCCGAGCGCAAGCTCGAGCTGGCGCGCGCACACGGCGCGACGCATGCGCTCTCCTATCGAGACGCGTCGTGGGTCGACGCGGTGCGCGCGCTGACCGGGGGCCGCGGGGCGGACGTCATCTACGATCCGGTGGGCGGCGACACCTTTGACGCCTCCACCAAGTGCATCGCGTTCGGGGGGCGGCTGCTGGTCATCGGGTTCGCGAGCGGGCGCATCCCGACGCTCGAGATGAACCGCGTGCTGCTCAAGAACATCGCCGTGGTGGGCACGCACTGGGGTGCGTACTTCGAGCACGCGTCCGAGGTGCCGGCCCGGGCGCAGCGGGCGCTCTTCGACCTGCACCGCGACGGGAAGATCCACCCGCTGATCGGCGCGCGCCACCCCTTGGTCGACGCGGCGCGCGCCCTCGAGGCGCTCGCCGGCCGCGAGACCGTCGGGAAGGTGCTCCTGAGCCCGACGTGACCCGGCTCATCGCTCCTGCGTCAGGAACGCGCGCACGTCCGGGCGGCTCGCGCGGTAGCCGGCCCACCCGTGCACAGCGATCTTGAGCAGCCCGGCGATGCTCGCGCCGACGAACACCGAGCCTAGGATCATCGCTCGCGAGACGCTCACTTGCTTCTCGTCCAACTGCTGGAGCTGCGCCCGTACGTTGTCTTCGAGCGCGGGCGCGATCTTGTCTCGAATATGATACATATGAAGCATCATCACGCCGGTCCACAGGGCGATCCACACGATGTTCGCTAGGACCGCTTGGGTGATCCACCACGACGCGGACGTGCGCCGCAGCGTCAGCATGAAGCTGCCGATGAGCAGCATCGACGACACGACGATGTTCAGCGCGCCGAGCGGCCTCAGGTAGGGCGTGTCGAGGATCGCCGCCTGCACCTTCTCGAGCGCTTCCGCGTCGGCGGCGCGGTCCGGCGCGGTCGACGGCTTGGTGCTGACGGTCGTCGGCTGAGGCGGGCTGATCATCTGCAGCCCCGAGCTGACGCCGAAGAGCCCGAGCAGGCTCAGCACCATCGAGACCATGAACACGGCGCGGAGTGACGGCTCAGCCGGCTTGGGCACGGCGGGCTCGCGGGCGCGGAGAGGGAAGCACGGCGGGAGCATAGCAGCCACGCTCCCCCGCGCCGTCGCGCGCGGCTCCGCCCGGCGAAACACCCAGCGTCCCACCCCCAACCCGCCCCCGCTCCCGCTCCCGCTCCCGTGCCCGTGCCCGCTCCCGTGCCCG
>JAGQJE010000047.1 GCA_020430775.1 Myxococcales bacterium | reverse complement strand
CGTCGACATCCGACCAACACCCTGCACGACGTGCCCTCCGCGCGCCTTCAGGCTGCCCGTAGGAGGCTTACTGCGCGACCATCATGTTGAGCAGGCGCACGAGCATCCAGGCCTTCTCGAGCGAGTCGACGGAGAACCCGCTGTCCGCAGCGGCCCGCTGGAGTTGTTCTCGCGTGAGCATCAGGCCACCTCACTCCAGCGCTGATCGAGCACGCGCTCCGGCACGATGAGGTTCCACGGGTGAACGAGGCGCCCGGGCTCTCTCGATGCGTCGAGGTAGCGCGGGTCCTTGGGCGCGTGCGCTCGTAGACGCTCGAGGTGCGTGTCCTCCACGAAGAGGCGCTCGCGGTGCTGCTCGAGGAAGACGCCGACCCGAGCGACCGTCGTCGCGGTGTCGAGGCGGAGCGTGTAGGTGATCACCGCCTCGAGGTCGAAGAACTCGATCATCTCCAGCGACCGCCAGATCTCCTCCCAGCCGCCGCCGAGCGCCGGCGTGTGCAGCACGTCGACCATCGCGCGCTCGCAGGTGCAGACGCGGGCGTGGCCGCCTCCGCTGGCCACGGTCTCGACTCCGCCGCCCATGTCTTCGAGGTCCGCGACCGCCGCGGGAGGGCGCACGGGCACATACTCCACCGGGCCGAAGCGAAACGCGCGCGTGTGGCTGCGGGTCAGGAAGGTGACCTCGGTCCACATCGAGTAGGTGCGCCCGCGGAACTGGAGCGCCGCGTGGTGGCTGACCGCGGCGTCGTCCACCGCCTTCGTCGCGACGAGGTAGGGGTCGACGGTATCCGCGGCGCCCCCGGCAGGCACCGAGACGTAGAGCCCCCGCCGCACGCGGGCGATCCTGCCGCGCTGCACGTGCTTGCGAAGCAGGCTGTCCACGGTGCGCGGGCTCCCACCGCCACGGCTCTGCGCGTACTCCTCATGCGTGAACAGCAGCGTCCCCCTGCGCGCGAAGTGGGCGGAGTATTCGGAGCGCGACCGCCGATACAGGAAGCGCTCCATGGAGCATCGACCACCGTCTTGGCGAGCGCGTAGACCCGGCGAGAGCTGCTGGACGTACTATGTCTCGGGTGGTTGTGGGGGTGGGGAGTCGGGGTATCGTGGGGGATGCTTTATGTGGCGCGGAGCAACCGGACGGAGGAGCTGGTCGGTGCGCTTGCGGATGCGTTGAAAAGGCCGCTCGGGTCGTCGACGGCGCCGGAGGTGATCGTGGTGCAGAGCCGCGGGATGGCGCGGTGGCTGCAGCAGGCGCTCGCGATGCGGCTCGGGGTGTTGGCGGGGTGTGAGTTTCCGTTTCCGCGGCGCTTTTTCGACGATGCGTTTGCTGCGGTGCTCGATGGCGCGGCGGGGTCGGAGGTCGCCGGTGCGGGGAACGGCACCGCGGCGGGCGTCGGGGGCGCATCCCGCCCGCGGTCGGACGTCGCCGGTGCGGGGAACGGCACCGCGGCGGGCGTCGGGGGCGTCGGTGTAGGGGGCGACGGGGCCGGCGCGCTCGACCCGTTTGCGCCGGAGCAGCTCACGTTGGCTATCGCGGCGTTGCTGCCGGGGCGGCTCGATCGGCCGGGGTACGGCTCGGTCGCTCGGTATCTGGACGCGGCTGAGGATGACGCGGCGCGGGGGCTGCGGCTGCTGCAGCTCTCGGAGCAGATCGCGCACGCGTTCGACCAGCAGATCGTGTATCGCCCAGAGCAGGTGCTCGCGGGGACCTGGTTCGGACGTGGGGCAGCCGGCACCGCGTCCCAGGCACCCGGCGCCGCGTCCGAGGCGCGTGCGACAACCGGCGCCCCGCTCGGCACGCCCCCCGGCACCACGCCCCAGGCGTCCGCGCCGTCCGCGTCTGATGCGGACGAGGGGTGGCAGGGGGATCTTTTTGGGGCGCTGGTCGGGCGTCATGGCGACGACCACGTGGCGCGGCGGGCGGCGCGGTGGATCGAGGTCCTCGAAGGTGCGGGCAACGCGGGCCAGCGCGCGGCGGGGCTGCCGGAGCGGCTGAGTCTCTTCGGGGTGGCGTCGCTGCCGCCGCTCTACGTGAAGCTGCTGGCCGCGCTCGGGCAGCACATCGACGTGACGCTCTACTTGCTCAGCCCGACGCGCGAGTACTGGGGGGACGTCCGCTCTCGACGGGAGGCGCGCCGGGACCGGGCTCGCAAGGACGGCATGGTCGCGGCGGAGGGGCACCCGCTGCTCGCGTCGTGGGGGCGGCTCAGCCGCGAGCTCCAGGAGCAGATCGAGGAGGCCGGGCACTACGACGAGGTGACCAGCGCCGGAACGGACCTCTACGTCGAGCCGGGGGAGG
>JAGQJE010000004.1 GCA_020430775.1 Myxococcales bacterium | reverse complement strand
TTCGTGGGAAGCAACTCCTCAGGCCGGCTACGGCCCACTACATGATGTGGTCGACGACGGTCGGTGGCCACGATATGTTGTGGTGCCTCCCGTCGACATCGAGTTGCTTCCCACGAATCGATCCCGATCCCGATCCCGATCCCGCCCCTGCCGTGGAGCGCGACCCGCCCTACGGCTCCGCGGTGCCGGTGGCGTCGGCGCGCGCGGCGGCTGCGTAGTTGCGGAAGCGGAGCTGATGTGTCTCGTCCCAGAGCCGGTCGAAGAGTTGGGCGGCCACGGTGGTCGATCCGCGGCGCAGCGCGTGAACCCCCACGATCTCGCGGGCGACCGGCGAGGGCGTGGCTTTCATCAGCTCGGTCACGGCGTGCTGCTCGAGCCCGGCCGGGATGTCCTCACCACCGTGCGTGAGCAGCCACCCCCAGTACGCCTCCCGCTCTATCGCGGCGAAGCCCTCCGTGGGCGGCTGGTTGTGCGCAAAGTTCCAGACGGCCTTGTAGAGCGAGCGGATGACGATCGGCGGGGCGACGAGCTTGCCGCCCTCGGCGAGGTCGTACCGATCGACGATCGTCGGGAACGAGCCCAGCACGTGGTGCTCGACCTCGGGGGTGAGGTCGCCGCGCAGCGCCGGGATCACCTGCTCGACCGCTTGGGCACGGAGCGCGGCGATGGCGCCGGGACCGTCCTGCAGCGTGACCTGGCGAACCGCGTAGCGGACGCTCGCCATCATCCGCTCCATCGAGCCATCGGCGCGGTGCGGCGTCGTCTCGAGCTCGGCGCGGTCGTACTCGAGCGAGCGGAGCCGGTCGACCGCCTCCGAGCTCGGCGCTGAGCGCGCGAGCGCGGCGTCGTGCGCGAAGACCTCCTCGACGGCCGCAGGGTCGAAGGTGAGGCGGGGGTACTCCGCCGGGACGACCGCGGCCGGCAAGAGCAGCACGACGAGGGTACACGCGACGGCGACCGCGACCACGAGCGCGGTCGCCGCCGCAGGGCCCGCGGGCCGGTGCAAGGTCGCGCGGCGGGTCCCGCCGGGGGCGTCCGGGGGTCGCGTGGACGCGGAGGTCGTCTGGTCTGCGGGCACGGTCTGCCGAAGCGTACGTCGGCCCTCACCCGCGGCGCCAGTCCATGCGGGCCGCGGCGCGGCGCATGCCGCCCGCGCGGCTCGGTCATGGACCCGCGCCCCGCACGCGGGCGAACAGGCGCCACGGTGCACGGTCGTCGATGAGCCGCCAGCCCGCCGATTGAGCGATGCGCCCGGGGCCGCCCCGCACGAGGACGTAGTCGTACCAGCCGAGGTCGCGGTCGGGGTCGACGCGCTCGGGCGTCCACTCCCACCGCGGGGGCACGCGCGGCGGTCGGTTCGTCGCGCGGAAGCGGACGGGGCTCTGCGGGAAGTCGTCGAACGTGAACATCACCGCGCCGCCGCGCTCGAGCTGCACCCACGACGCCGCGTGCAGGAAGGGGGAGAAGCGCACGTAGCGAGAGCCCCGGTCGAAGACGAGCGCAGCCACGCGCGCGCCCATCGGGATCTCGTGGACGGTCGCGTCGAGCGCGCCGACCTCGTGCCGCTCGAACTCGACGAAGGCTCGGCCGACCGCCGCCGTGTCGACGAGGCCCGCCGCGGCGACCGACGCCACGACGACGCCGTACGCGACGCCACGCACGCGAGGCAGCACGAGCGGAACGAAGAGCGCCGCGATGAGGGCGAAGCGCGCGTTGATCGGCCAGATCCAGTCGTAGCTGGTGGGCGCGACGAAGTAGCCGAGCGCCGCGAGCGGGCAGAGGAGGCCGAGGCGGGCGGTGAGCGCGCCGCGGGTGGCTTCGGAGTCGTGGGTGGGTTCGGAGTCGGCGCGTCGATCGGCCACGGGTCCATCGGCACGTCCACGGCGCGCCGCGACGCCGAGCGCCAGGGTCACGAGCGCGGCGACGGCCCAGACGACGAGCGTCTTGTCGTCGGCGTCGCCGGGGAGGACGTCCGTCAACCACCGCGGCAGCTCCTGCAGCGAGACGCCCCACGGCTGATAGGTCGGCGCCGCTCGACCGGCGGCCGGCGCTCCGATCGAGCCCGCGGTGACGAGGCCGGCCGCGGCGAGCGTGGCTCGTCCCGCCGGGCTGCTCGCGAGCCAGGCGAGCGCGCACGCGGCGGAGGGCGCGAGCGGGAGCAACCGCCGCGCGCTCGCCCGCGCGCCGTCCCCGACGCTCACGAGCACGACGCCTACGGCGAAGAACGCGAAGGGCACGACGTGTGTGTAGAAGAGCACCACCGCGAGCGCCGCGAGCCCCGCCGCACGCAGGCGGGTGGGACGTTCGCGCTGGCGGACGGACAGCGACAGCCCCCAGAGCATCAAGGGCAGCGCGACGATGAAGTTCAGGAAGCCGAGGATGAGGTGGGCGTTCCACGCGAGTGGCAGGGCGAAGAGCGCGTAGCCGCGCGGGCGGCCGAGCGCGCCGAGCAGCGCGCGCAGCGCGTACGGGAGGCCGATCAGCGCGGCGCTCATCAAGACGACGTTGGCGATCCGGACGCCGAGCATCGGCGTGAGCGCCCAAGCGGCCAGGTAGTACGCGAGGTACTGCGTGCGCCCGAGGTCGATCGTGAAGTACTCGGCGAAGCGCATCGCCGGGTCGTGGTAGCTCGACAGGACGCGGACGGCCGCGAGGTGCTCGGGCCAGTCCTGAATCGGCGGGTGTCGCACCAGCCACAGCGGTACGCACGTGCTCGCCACGAGCAGGACGAAGACCCCCTCGGCGACAGCGCGGGGGCGCCGGTCGCTGCGGCCGGAGGGGCGGCGCGCGGCGGTCGCCGCTAGCGCCCGCGCGGTGGCGCGCGTCCGGTCGGTCCGCCGCGAGGCGCCTACAGGTTCACCCACGAGGCCTCGCCGCGCTCGTCCCACTCCTTCTTCCAGATCGGCACCGTCTCTTTGATCGCGTCGATCGCCGCGCGGCACGCGGCGAACGCCTCCTCGCGGTGCGGCGCGCTCGCGGCGACGATGACCGCCGCGTCGCCGATCTCGAGCGCGCCGACGCGGTGCACGGCGGCGAGCCGCGCCTGCGGATGCGCGGTGGCGGTCTCGTCCAAGACGCGGCGCATCGCAGGCTCGGCGAGCTCTGGGTGCGCTTCGTAGTCGAGCCGGCTGACCGCCTTGCCGTCCGCGTGGTCGCGCACGACCCCGATGAAGAGCGCGACGCCGCCGGCCGATCGATGGCGGACGGCCGCCAGCGCCTCGTCCACGGACAGTGGCGTCGAACGGATGGCGCAGAGCGCGACCGCGGCGCCGCCGGCGACGGGGGGGAGCACGTCGACGACGTCCCCGGCCCTCACGGATGCCTCGCGCGGGTCGAGCGCGCCGTTGACGGCGAGCCGCATGCGGTCGAGGTGCGCGGCGAGCGCTGGGTGCCTCGCCGCGAGCAGCGCGCGCAGCGCGTGCGGGTCGAGCGACTCCGCCTCGAGCGGGAGCGCCTCCTCGCCGCACCCCGCGAGCTCCCGCGCTGCGGCAAAGTAGCGGACGCGCATCGTGGCGGTCATGCGGGGAAGGTTAGCAGCGAGCCGCCGATGGAAGAACCGGCCCGGTCGCCGCACGGGCGACGCCCGGTCGCGGATTCTCCGCCGGGCTGCTAGCGGGCGTTGCGCAGGGCGTCGCGCAGGGCGCGGCTCTCGACGCGACCGAGGCTGCCCACGCAGACGAGGTGCGCGCGCGCCGGGTCGAGCTCGTCGCGTGCGATCGCGTGGAGGCGCTCCGGGGTGACGGCGTCGGCCTTGGCGCCGAGCGACGCCAGCGTGTCCTCGAACCCGAAGAGGGCCTGGCTCGCGTAGTAGCTCGCGATCGCCTCCGCGTCGTCGAGGCTCGCCTCGAGCCCCCAGCGCAGGCGCGCCGTCGCGCGGACGACCTCGTCCGGCTCGACGCCGTCGCGCCGCACCTCAGCGATCAGCTCGAGCAGCGCCGTGACGAGGCGGGGCGCACGCTCGTGGCTCACCGACGCCCCGAAGTCGAAGACCCCGCAGTCTTCGAAGAGCTCGGCGTCCGCGAAGACGTCGTAGGCGAGCCCCAGCTCGTCGATGATGCGGCGGCGCAGCCGGGTGCTCATCCCGTCATCGAGCACACGGCAGAGCAGCCTGCGATCGAGCGCGCGCCCGTCGTCGAGGCCCCCGGTGGGAAACGACAGCCGAAGGTCCGTCTGGTTCCCCGACGCTCGGACGATGGACATGCGCGGTGTGCGTGGCGTCCGCGCCGTTCGGGGCGGAGGCGCGGGAGCCGGCGTGGCCCGCTGCCCTGGCGGCAACGCGCCGAGCGCAGCCTGCGCCGCGTCGAGGACGGGCCCAGGCTCGACGGGGCCCGCGACGCTCAGCACGCCGTTCTTGGCTCCGTAGTACGTGTCGAAGTGGCGCCTCAGGTCCGCCGGTCCGAAGCGGTGCACGGTGTCGAGGGTCCCCGCGATCGCGTACCCGAGCGGGTGCTCGCCGAAGAGCGCGCGCCTGCTGAGGTTGTCGGCGTCGACCTCCTGGCCGTCCTCATCGAGGTCTTCGAGGAGCTCTTCGTGCAGCACGCGCCGTTCGGTCTCGATGCCCGCGAAGAGGGGGCCCGACAGGATCTCGCCGAGCCGGGCGATGCCGTCGAGGACGTGCGTCGGCGGCAAGGTGAGCGTGTACGAGGTGAGGTCGACGTGCGTCGCCGCCTCGAGCGAGCCACCGAGCCGCTCGATCGCGAGGTTCATCGCGTGAGCGGATGGGTGCGCCTCGGTGCCCCGGAAGAGCATGTGCTCGAGGAAGTGGCTGAGGCCCTGGTCTTCGGCGCGCTCGTACCGCGAGCCGGCCCGCACCGCGAAGCACAAGGTGGCGCTGTGCAGGTGCGGGAGCTCAGAGATTACGACGCGCAGGCCGTTCGGGAGTGTCCGGTGGTGCAGCGGGTGCGCGAGCTCAGCTCTGCCGCGCGTTTTCATACGAGAGCACAACCGGGTTGATCTTGATCGCGCCGTCGGTCTGCGCCTGCTTGCGGAGGCCGTCGACGTACGCGTCGAGCGCGTCGCGCGCCTTGGCCGAGCGCAGACCGTCGCGGAGCCGCTGCTGGGCGTCGTCCGTGAAGTCCTTGCGGTCCGGGCGCTCGCGGTCGAGCAGCTCGTAGACGATGTACTCCTTGCCGAGCTGCAGCGGCTCGGCGGGCAGCTTCTCGTCCGGCGGCATCGCGAAGACCTGGTTGACGAGCGGTCCGGAGTCGAAGGGCCCCGAGATGGGATCGTCGGCGCGACCGAAGCTGCGCGTCGTGGTTGCCTCGGGCTTCGCGGGCGCGTCGTCGCCGAGCTTGGCGTCCTCGGCGGCGACCGCGTCGTCGAGGCTCGCGCCGCCACGCACGGCGGCCAACACGCGCTCGGCCGCGGCCTTCGCGGCGTCGTCCGCGCGGCTGTCGAGGTAGAGGTCGTGCGCCAGCTCGCGCTTTGCCTCGGCCTCGGGGACGTCGCCCTCGCGCTTGCCGATGACCTTCAACACGTCGAAGCCGTAGTCCGTCGACAGCACCCCCGAGACCTCGCCGACCTTCAGCGCGCGCTGCGCCTGGTCGAGAGGCTTGGCGATCCGTCCCTGCACGTTGTAGCCGAGGTCGCCACCTTGTCGGGCGGTGGCCTGGTCGTCGCTGTACTTCTTCGCGAGCTCCGCGAAGTCCGCGCCGGCGAGCGCCTTCTTGCGGATGTCCTCTGCGCGCGCCTTTGCTGCGGCCTTCTGGGCCTCCGTCGCGTCGGGAGCGACCTTGATGAGGATGTGGCGCGAGCGGACCTGCGGCTCGAGCCCCGTGTAGCGGTGCTTGTTCGCGGTGTAGGCGGCCTCGACGGCGTCTTTGTGCGCGTCCATCCACTGCGAGAGCGCGGCCTGGTCGACCGCCAGCGTGTCGCGGTAGGTCGCCGGCGAGAAGAGCGCGTACGCGATGCGGGCCTTGTCCTGCTCGAGGGCGAACGCGTCCCACACCTCGCGGGGGCTGACCGTGACGTTGACCTCGATGACCTCACGCATCCGCTGCGCGAGCTGCTCCTCGATCTGACCGTCCGCGAACTCAGTCTCGCTCTGATGCAAGAGGTTCTGGATGACGGACTTGGCGCGCTTCACGTCGAACACGCCGTGCTCATCGAACAGGCCGAGCCGCGCCCGCTGCGCCCCCCCACGCGGCCCGCCGATGGACACGAGCGCCGAGTCGTCCTTGGTCAGGCGCTTCCAGATGTCGTCCTCGCCCATGTGGAAACCGAGCCGTCGCGCCTCGCGCGCGAGCAGCGCGCGATCGACGAACCCTTCAGCGAGGAGCTGGCGAAAGCCCTGGGCCTTCTGCAGCTCGATCGGGTAACGCTGGAAGTTCGCGAGGAGGTAGCTCGCCTCGAACTGGCTCACGCTCACGCGCTGGTCGTAGACCCGGACGGCGAAGCTCGGCGCGCCGCCGCTGGTGCACCCTTGGCTCTGAGGCCCGCCGAACTGGAGGATGAAGACCAGGCAGAGGAGGCCGACGAGGCCCACGAGGACCCAGGTTCTGATCTTGGAAGCGAGGCTGTCGTACATCGAGGGCGATTCCCGACCGTTTGAGGCGCCGAACCATAGAGGAGGCGGCGGTACACGGCAACCACAGGGTGCGTCGACGCCGGGCGCCCGGTGGGCGGCCGAGAACAGAACGTGCGGGCGGACGGCGTGCCTTGTTACAGTAGCGTGATGGTGCACCTCTCACGCTCTCGCCTGCGCGGCCACGGGTGGTTCGTCGTCGGCTCGCTGCTCGTCGCCGCGGCCAGCGCCGGCTGTCTCAACGCCGGAGCCGAACTCGGGGTCTCGGCCGGGATCGACCTCCAGCTCGACCCGAACGACGTCCCCGCGGCGCTTCGGGACGGCGACCACCTCCGCTCGCTCGCGTGCTCGCAAGCCGCGCCGTGCCCGAGCGCGCCTGGGCTCGCTGTGAGCTGCACCGGCGGTGCCTGCGATCCTGGACCCATCGAGGTCGTCGTGCCGACCGGCCCGATCGATGTCGACTCGCAGCTCTCCGGCCAAGGGAGCTCGCTCATCAAGGGCATCTCGATCGACGAGGCGCGCTTCCGCGTCGACGCGAACACGCTCACCGTCGACCTGCCGCCGAGCGAGGTGTGGTGGGGACCGCCGAGCGCGACCGGCCCGAGCGAGGCGCAGGGAGCGCACCTGCTCGCGCGACTGCCTGCGATCCCGGCCGGAGTGCAGCTCGCCGGGGACGCGACCCTGGTCCCGGCCGGAAACATGGCGCTCGAGGCCTACCTCGCGGAGCCGCCGCGAAACCTGCAGCTCTTCGTCCGCGGCGCGGTCGACGTCGACCCGGGCGACCCCGTCCCGGCGGGTCGCCTCGAGGTCTCGCTGGAGCTGCGCGTGCATGTGAGCGTCGGCCTCCGGTAGACGTCGGCTGCCGAGCGGCGGGTTTCCTGTCCCCGTTGGGTCAGGTATCGTGCCCGGCCTTTACGCCCGTCCGATCCCTGTTCACTTTGCCCGGGAGCTCTCGTGCCCGAATCCTCCGCGCCGCCGCCGCCGCCGACCTCGAGCGGCGCCAAGTACGCCCTGCTCGGCATCATCCTCCTCGCGATCGCCGGAGGGTTGCTGTGCTGGCGCTCGCAGTCCGGCGGGCCGCCCGCGGGCCCCGGGCCGTCCGTGGTCGACGCGGGCGCGCCGCCGCCGCCGAGCCCCGTCGTCGAGGGCCTCGAGATTCCGCCACCCGCCGTCGATGCGGGCACGGCTGAGGACGCCGGGCTACCGGTGCAGGCCCCGCCCGTCCGAACGGGGGGCGGCACCTGGGCGTGCAAGGGCGAGATCAGCCGCGATGCGCTCCAGAAGACCGTCCGCGCGTACAAGGGGGCCGTGCGCGATTGCTATGAGCGCCGCCTCAAGGTCAACAACGAGCTCCGCGGCACCGTGCAGGTGACGGTCCGCATCGACGCGAGCGGGCGGGTCGACGGCGTGAAGCTCGGGGGCACCATGAACGACCGGATTGCGCTGATGTGCATCGGCCGGGTCGCGCAGAAGTGGACGTTCCCGAAGCCCACTGGGGACGCTTGCGCGGTGGTGGAGGTTCCCTTCAAGCTCACCCCGCGTCGCTGAGCAGCGCCCGCACGTAGGCGCCGCGCGGCGCGAGGGGGCATCCGCATGGAGTACTTTCGCGGCTTCTCGGTCTTCTTCGACGACCCGGACTGCGTCCGCAACCTACTGCTCGCGTCGCTCCTGCTCTTCAGCTCGAGCTTCATCCCCTTCGTCGGGCAGATGATCGTCATCGGCTGGGCCGGGTTCATCGTGCGCGAAGCGGTGCGGGGCCGGCTGCAGCCGGTGCCGCGGCTCGACTTCGACGTCGACCTCTTGCTCCGCCAGCTCGAGCTCGGCTTCAAGATGATGGTCGTCCGCTTCGCGTGGTCGGTGGTGCTCTTCTTTCCGCTCATCGTGGTGTGGGTGGTCGGTCTGATCGCCGCCGGCGCGTTCAGCTCGGGCGGCAGCGCCGGTGGCGGCTTCGTGCTGCTGGCGCTGCTCTGTGGTGGCCTGTTGACGGTCGCGTGGTGCCTGGTCGGCGGCGTGTTCATCTGGCTCGCCGCGCTCAGGACGGCGATCACGGGCAAGCTCGGCGACGGGTTCGCCGTCGGCGTCGTGCTCGCGATGTGCAGGACGCTCTTCGGAGAGGCCGTGCTCGCCGCGATCGTGCTCGCCTTCGCCGGCATCGTGCTGACGGCGCTGGGCGTGCTGCTGCTCTTCATCGGCGTCTTCCCGGCGACGGCGCTCGTGATGGTGCTGCAGGCGCACGTCGGCGCGCAGCTCTACGAGCGGTGGCTCGACCAGGGCGGCGATCCGCTTCCCATCGAGCCGCTGCCCGAGCAGGCGCTTCAGCGGGCAGTCAGCCCATGACGCGCACGGCGTCTTCGACGTCGAGCTTGCTGCCGATGAACACGGGCGTGCGCTGGTGGAGGGCGGTCGGCTCGACGTCGAGCACCCGCCCCGTGCCGGTCGACGCGGCGCCGCCCGCGTGCTCGATGACGAACGCCATCGGCGACGCCTCGTAGAGCAGGCGCAGCTTGCCGTGGGTGTTCTTGAGGTCGGCCGGGTAGGCGAAGATCCCGCCCCGGAGCAGGGTGCGGTGCAGGTCGGCGACCATCGCGCCGATGTAGCGGAGCGAGTAGGCCTTCTTGCCCTCGTCCGCGCGCTTGACCCAGTCGACCCAGCGCCGCACCTCGGGCGTCCACTTGTGGTAGTTGCCCTCGTTGATCGAGTAGGTGCTGCCGCGCTCCGGGATGCGGATGTCGTTGTGCGAGAGGAAGAACTCGCCGACGCCCGGGTCGTACGTAAAGCCGTGTACCCCGTCGCCGGCCGAGTACACGAACATGTTGGAGGAGCCGTAGACGATGTAGCCGGCGGCGACGATGTCCCGCCCCGGCTGGAGCAGATCGGACAACACCCCCGCCTCGCCCGCCGGGCTCTTGCGGCGGTGGATCGAGAAGATGGTGCCGATGGAGGCGTTGATGTCGATGTTGCCCGAGCCGTCGAGCGGGTCGAACTGCAAGACGTAGCGGCCCTTTGGGTACGGGTCCGGGATGGGGATGGGCTCGGCCACCTCTTCGCTGCCCATGACGCAGCAGTACCCGCCCGCCTCGATGACGCGCACGATGGTCTGGTTCGCGTACTCGTCGAGCTTCTGGACGCGCTCACCCTGGACGTTGACGTCGCCGGTCAGCCCGAGCATCCCCGCGAGGCCCGCCCGGCTCACCCGGCTGCCGATGATCTTCGCGGCGAGGTTGAGCTGCTGGAGCAGGCGCGTCAGCTCGCCGGTTGCCTGGGGCGCGTCGGGCTGGCGGTCCATGATGTGTCGCTCGAGCGTCGTGCCCGGCAGGCCATGGCGGGTCGTTGGCATACAGACCACATATCATGCGCCGGGCACCGTGCCACAGCGGCCGGCAGGCGGTCCGAGCGAGCGTGCGCGCGCCGGGGTCAGCGACGTCAGGGGCGCTGCACGTCGATGAGGAGCGCTCCGTCCTCGCCCTCGCCGACGATCGCGATGAGGCCGATGGTGCGCTCCACCAGCGCGGCGATCTCGTCGCGGGGCGCCTGGCCGCGGAGCGCACACGCGGCGATGAGCGCGTCCTTCGGGGCGTCGCCGCTGCGGAGCCGCACGCCGATGATGTCGCCGCCCGCGCGGCCGTCGAGCAAGGTCAGGATGTCGAAGAGCTCGGCCCCGTTCATCCCGTCGATGACGATGCGATCCGGGTCGAAGCGCACCGCCTGGCACACCAGGTCGGGGACGCTGATGCCAAGGCTCGGGGGGCCGCACGTGAGCGAGATGGCGGTCGGCTGCTCGAGCGCGAGACCGGCGGTGGCCTCGACCGCGACCACGCGCTCGGTCTCGGGCAGCTCGAGGCAGAGCGCCGCCAGCGCGCGCCGTACCGCGGGGCCGCTCGTCCCGAGCACCGCGAGCGTCTGGTGCGCGGACAGCGCCTCGCGCAGCCCCGCGACAGCCGCGTCGTCGAGCGCCTCGGACGCCGAGAGGGCGTCGAGTCCCTCGGCGGGCTCGAGCCGACGCACGTCGACGATGGTCCCGCGGGCGGCCACCGGCGGCTGCACGATGGTCACGTGCAGGTCGGCGTCCCACAGGACCTCGCAGATGGGCTCCTCCGGGGAGAGCGCGCCGCCCGTGCGGCTGACGAGACGCCGCGCGACGGTCATCAGGGCGGCGTTCGACGAGAACATGGCTGGCACGGGCGCCCCGCCGTCCCCTCGGTCGCGGACGATCGCCCACGGGCCCTGGATGGTCACGCGCCGGGTGTCTTCTTCCATCAAGAGCGGGGCGAGGGCGCCGAGCCCCACGGCCTCCTCGACCGCGAGGGCGACCAGATCGTCGGGTCGCACCGAGTCCGGCAGGTCACCCTGCGCGAGGACGTACCGGACCGCGGCCATCGCGCGCTGGCGCGCCTCGCGGCGGCGGTCCGGGTCGCGCTGCGCGGCGGCGTCGGCGCGGAAGACGTCGAAGCCCATGGCGAGCGCAGCCATCACGCGGACGAAGGGGTGCGTCGTGTCGCGGTCGCCCGCCTCGAAGACGCGCGCCTGGGCGGCGTCGAGGGCGGGCGGCTCTGCCGGCGGGGCCCCGCCGGCGTAGGAGGTGGTCGCTTCGGTGAACCCGTCCTCCGCCGGCACGGTGTGGTCGCTCGACCGGTTCGTGCCGAGGCCGAGGTGGGCAGCTTCATCGAGGCGCTCATCCGCCGCGAATCGCGACCCGGGGGCCTCCGTGTTCCATGGAGTCGCGGAAGGCATCCGATTGTCCGCTCCGTCGACGGGACCGGCGGGTAGCGCGTACGTGTCGTCCGCGAGCTGGAGCACGTAGTCGCCGATGTAGATCTTGTCGCCCGGGCGGACGACCCAGGGCGCGTTGACCCGCTTACCGTTGATGTACGTCCCGTTCGTGCTGTGCAGATCCCAGAGCAGCGGGCTCTCGTCGCGTAGGACGATCTTGGCGTGGCGCTTCGAGACGTTCCCTGCGTCGAGCACCACGTGGTTCTCTCGCAGGCGGCCTATCATCAGCTCGGTCGTGCGGATGGCGATGCGGCGCTGGCTGCCGTCTTTGTCCGCGATGAGGATCGACCACATGGTGTGCTTGGCTCCGTTGTGCGCGCGCGATGTCGCCGCGCGAGGGACGCGACGGCCGGTGCAAGTGTACCCTCAATCGGTCGCCGTCGCGCACGCGGGTCCGGTGCTCAGTCGACCAAACGCAGCCCCGGCGGCAGCGAGTCCCCAAAGACGTGGCGCTCGTCGGCCTCGTCGAGGAGCGTGACCTCGCGCACCATCTGCGCCCACGCCGGCGGGCAGCCGCTCGCCTCGAGCCGCGCGGCGACCTTGGCGCGCGTCGCCTCGTCGAGGTCGCGGGCGCGGTCCCCGGACGCACGCGCGAGCTGAGCTGCCGCGAACGCCGCCTCCTCGACGGCGGAGAAGTCGACGGCGAGGCAACGCTCGAGCCAGTGCGCGGCGACGTGTGCGGGCACGACGTGGTGGGCGCTCCCGTAGAAGGGCACCCGGGCCCCGAGGCGGCCGATGGCCCACCAGCCCTGCGGGTTGTCGCCGTGGTCGCACAGGCGCGTCAGCAGGGCACCGCCCACGTCGGCCTTGCGCTCGGCGCTCGGGTGCTCGAGCGAGCCGGCGAGGCGCACCATCGCGTCATAGCCGAGCTTCTTCGGGCCTTTTTGGCGGCGCTTGTGACGCTCGGGCGGCGCCAGCTCGGGCGCGATCGTGTCGAGCAGCGTGCCCTGCACCTTGGCGGGCAGCCCGCCCGCGATCCGGCGCGCGAAGGTCCAGTACTCGCTCCAGTTCTGCGGCTCGTTCAAGAACTGGACGCCGGCGCGGACGATGGGGACGACCTGCTCGATGCGCCAGTCGTCGAGCGGGTAGCCGAACCCTGGCCGCAGCGCGTAGCCCGCGAGGTTGAACCAGATGCGTTCGTGGTCGGCGGAGCGCCGGCGGCGCTTGGCCCCCGCGAGCAGCGCCGCGAACAGCTCGCGCAGCAGCGGCGTCGTCCAGCGCTCGCGCGCGCCGAGGAGCTTCTCGAGGTCGGCGCGCAGGCGCTTGATGTCGCGCGAGTTCACGTCTTGCGCGCTCTTGCCGTAGACGAGCCCGACGCGCTCCTTGGCCTCGTCGAAGCGCGGGTGGAGCTGCGTGACGCGACCGACGGCGCGGTCGGCCGAGTCCGGCGCCCCGCGCAGGCGAAGCTCGAGCTTGTAGCGGCGGGTCGGATCGTCCGCCTGCACGCAGCTCACCTCGAGCGTGCCGATCTCCGTCAACGCGCTGACGAGGCGCACGGGGAGCTCGGCGCGTGCGTCTCCTTCGTCGCCGAGGACGGCGGCGATCGGGGGGAGCTCCGTGAAGCGCTCCGGATCGACGTCGACCAGCTCCCCGGGTCGGACGTAGCGCACCTCCGATGTGCTCGACGCGATGTGGAAGCGCACGGGGCGGCCCAGCCGGAGGGAGAAGGTCCGGTCGGGCAGGGCGACCTCCTCGCCCTCCTCGGCGCCGCGGGGGAGCAGGCACACCGCCCGGCCGCTGTCCTGTCCGCCGAGCAGCAGGTGGTAGCTGCGGGCCGAGCCGCCGCCGATCCGCAGGCCGAGCCCGCGCCGCGCGAGGCCGTAGGCGACCGCGCCGTGGGCGACCGCGAGGTCCGGCGCGGCGTTCTCGAGGACCGCCGGCCGCGCACCGCCCCGCAGGCCGGTGAGGACCTCCACCGTTCGCTCGCGCAGCCGCGCGCCGCGGAAGACGCCGCCGTTGAAGAGCACGGCGTCCGGCACCGCGAGCGCGTCCGGTGCCGGCGCGTGCGCGCCGAGGGCTTCGCGCGCGAGCTCCTGGTGGCGCGACAGGAACGCGACGAGGTGGCGGGTGATGGCGGGGTCTGCGACATAGGGCAGCCCGAGCTCGACGATCCCGGCGCCGCGGCGCGTCGGCCGCGACGTGGCATCGACCGGCGGGAAGAAGCCGCCGACCACGAGCTCCTGGACGGCCTGCAGCGACAGCTCCGTCGAGCGCGCCCCGCCGACGAGCTTGCTGCCCGACCCGAGCACGGTGACCGGTACGCGGTCCGGTGGGGCTTCGCCGAGGAGCCGCTCCTTGGCCGCGCGGCACTGCTGCACGAGCTGAGCGAAGCGCCCGACGTCGAGCGGGGCGCCGGACGCGATGCTCCGCTCGGCGGCCTTCGCGAGCGCGAGATCCATGTTGTCGCCGCCGAGCATCAGGTGGTCGCCGACCGCGACGCGCGTCACGCGGGGCCCGCTCTCGCGGCGCTCGACGCGGATGAGCGTCAGGTCGGTCGTACCTCCGCCGACGTCGACGACGAGCGCGAGCCGCACCGAGCCGAGGGCGGCCTCGAGGTCGCCGGCGCGCGCGGCGAGCCAGGCATAGAACGCGGCCTGAGGCTCCTCGACGAGGCGCACGCGCGGCAGGCCCGCCGCGCGCGCGGCCTGCAGCGTCAGCGCGCGCGCCGCCTCGTCGAACGACGCGGGCACGGTGAGCATCAGCTCCTGCGCGGCGAGGGGGGCGTCGGGGTGCGCGCGATCCCAGCGATCGCGGAGGAGTCGCAGGTAGCTCGCCGAGGCCTCGACCGGCGAGACCTTCGGGACGTCCCGAGGGCTCCCCCACGGGAGGATCGCCGCGCCGCGGTCCACCGCTCCGTGCGAGAGCCAGCTCTTCGCGCTCGAGACGAGGCGGCCCGGCGTCCGCGCGCCGAGCGAGAGCGCGTGCTCGCCGAAGATCGCGCCCGTGCCATCCGCGGCGGCGAAGCCCGCGCGATCGGCGTCCGCCACCTCACCGTCCGCCGGGTGGTAGCGCACCGAGGGCAGCATGGGACGGGCCGCGAGCTGACCGGGCGCGACGAGCTGCTCGATGGGGAAGGGCTCGACCGCCGGCGCCGCGCCCGGCTCGGGCGCCCGGGCGCGAGTATCGGCGTACGCGACGACCGTGTGGGTCGTGCCGAGGTCGATGCCGACGATGTACCGCGCGGGGTGGGTGGTCATGACACGAATCGGGAGCGACGGCGCAGGCGCGCGTGGGCTCGAGGCAGGCGGGCGTGAGCTCGAGGGGGGCCGAGCCCGAGGGCCCGCGCGCCGGGCGGGGACTCTAGCAGCCCATCGAAGGACGGGCCCGGTCGCCCCGCGGGCGGGGCAGGCCGGCGCGGCGCGCGACCTCCGAGAGTACATCGCGGACCGGGGCGCCGGGGCTCCGAGGGTAGATCGCGGTCGCCCCGCGGGCGGGGCAGGCCGGCGCCGCGGCGGCGCCGCGCGCGGGCTCCGAGAGTAGATCGCGCCGGGTGGCGGGGGCGGTGCATCCTCCGAACGGGTCAGTCGAATGTGCTGTTCATTACAAAATTCCCGACGCACGGTGAGCGATCCCACCCTTTAGGCGCATGGACGCCTGTCATTCAGGGGGACCCTTGCTAAGGTAGGTCTATGGCGGGAGGTTTTCTGATCATCGAGGATGAGCCTGGGCTCGCGCGCTCGCTCGCCCGCCAGCTCATCCGTCACCGGCCCGTCAGCGTCGTCCACAGCCTCGCCGAGGCGCGCGACAAGCTCCGGTCGAAGCCCGAGTGGACAGGCGTCGTGCTCGACCTGGTCCTGCCCGACGGTCACGGGCTCGACCTGCTCGCCGAGATCCGAGAGAACCACCGCGGATGCCTGCCGGTGCTCGTGCTCACCGGCGAGCTGAACCGCGAGATCGTCAACCGCGTGCAGTCGCTCAGAGCGGAGTACGTCTGCAAGCCGGCCTCGGCGGACAACCTGCTCCCCTTCATCGAGCGCTCGCTCGCGCAGGAGAGGGTCGGCAACGAAGCGGTCGGCGCGAGCGTCACCTCCATCGCGGCGCGTTTCAAGCTCACCCGCCGCGAGACGGAGCTGCTCTCGCTCGCCGTCGACGGCCTGTCGCGACGCGAGCTCGCCGAGGCGCTCGGCGTCCGAGAGAACACCGTCAAGGCGCAGGTCCGCTCGATCTTGAAAAAGAGCGGCGCGCGGAGCATCGCCACGCTTGCCCAGGACGTGCTGAAGGGCTCGGTCCGCGAGGACGACGAGACCACAGAAGCGGAGCCGCGCGAGGCGCAGGCTTGAGCCCTCGACCCGCCGGCAGCGCCGACGGTCGAGCACCCGAGATCCTCCATCAGGACGACAGCGCGGTCGTCGCCGCGCAGATCGGCCGCCCGATGAGGGCCGCCGCCCGCGCCGTCCGCCGGTGCCCGCTCGGCCTGTCGGTCGTGGTCGAGGTCCCGCCGGTGCTCCCGAGCGGCGAGCCGTTCCCCACGCGCTTTTGGCTGTCGTGCCCGCTCGCCCACCGCCGGATCGCGCGGCTCGAGGCGGCCGGCGGGGTGCGCGACGCCGACGCGAAGGTCCGCGCCGACCCGGAGTTTCGCGCGCGCCTCGCGAAGGCCCACGTCGACTACGCGCGGGCGCGGGACGCGCGCGTGCCCTCCCGAGCCGGCGCGCGACGTCCCACCGGCGGCGTCGCGGGCATCGCCGGCGGTGTGGAGGGAGGCGTCAAGTGCCTGCACGCGCACTATGCGCACTACGCGGCCGGCGGGGACAACCCGGTCGGCGAGGCCGTCGCCGCGGAGATCGAACCGCTCGACTGCGCCGCACCGTGCGTCATCGCCGAGGCCCCGGCTGACCCGGCCGCAGCCGGCGCCGACGACGCCGCCCACTGGCGCCGCAACCCCGCCTGGCGCGAGCCCCGGCCGCCTCACTGCCCAGAGGATTGACGCGACGCAGCCGCGGGCGTCATGGTCTCCCCGTGCGAGCCCGTTCCCATGGCCCGGTCGACGCGGGCGCTCCACCCGACGGGGGAGCCGAGGCGCTGTGGGTCGGCGAGGCCGGCCCGCCCCTTCGGGTGGCGCGCGCGACGCGCCCGGCGCGCGCTTGGGTCTCCCGCCTCGCCTGGGCCGTCCTCGTCGCGGGTCCGGCCGCGGTGTTTTTCATCGCGACGCGGCTCACGCCGGACCCGTCCGGGCTGGGCACGCACACGCAGCTCGGGCTGGCGCCTTGCGGGTTCTACGCGGTGACCGGGCTACCGTGTCCAGGCTGCGGGCTGACGACCTGCTTCGCCCACATGGTCCGCGGCGAGCTCGCGGCGGCCGCCTCGGCGAACCCCTTCGGCGTCGGGCTCTTCGTGGTAGCGGCCCTGATGATCCCCGTCGGCCTCGTCGGCCTCGCGCGCGGGTTGCCCGTGCTCGAGACGCTCGATCGCCTCCGCCTCGGGCCCGTGCTCATCGCGCTCTCGGTGTTCGCGCTGCTGAGCTGGGGGGTGCGTCTCGCGTTGTTGTAAGGCGCGGTCGACGCGCTCGCGCGGCAGGGGAGGTCAGCCGCCGGCGGCCGCCGTCGCGGCCCGCAAGAGCGCCTCGCCGCTGTCGACCCCTTGCGCCGGCGAGCTGGCCGCGCCGAGCCGCAGCGAGGGGGCCGGGTCGAGGCGCCCCTCCCACAGGCTGCCGTCGTCCATCTGGCCGCGGACGCGCTTCAGCACGACCTTGGCCCCGGCGGCGTCGGTCTCCGGGAGCAGGGCGCAGAACGCGTCCGGGCGCGCCCGGAAGAGGTAGTCGACCGCGCGGATGCACTGGCGGAGGCCAGCGGCCAGGACGGACATCGCGTCGTCGACGCCGTCGCTCGCGGGCGCGCCGCGCAGCGCCGCGAGGTTGTCGATGCGGACGATGACGCAGGTCAGCGGGTGTCCGTAGCGCTCCGCGCGGGTGAACTCGTAGTCGAGGCTGAGCTGGAGCTGGGTCGACGTGCCGGTCTGCGTGACCGGGTCGAAGTACTCGGGCGGGACGGTGAGGGTGGGTCCCGGCCCGGCGTCGGCGCGACGGAGCGCGGTGCGGATGCGGTGCTGGAGCTCGAACACCCGGTACGGGGTCGTTACGTAGTCCTCGGCGCCGAGCTCGATCCCGCGGCTTCGGGCGTCGAGGTCGTGATCCGGCGTCGCGAGCAGGACCGGGATCGCTCGCAGGTTCTCGTCGGCCTTGAGCACGCGGAGCACGTCGAACCCGTCGACCGCGTCGCTCTCCGTCTCGAGCAGGATGAGATCCGGTGACGCGCGCGCGACGACGCTGAGGGCCTGGTCGTGGTCCGCGGCCGTCACGACGCGATAGCCGGCAGCCTCACAGGACTCCTGAAGGAGCCGGAGGTTGAAGGGATCCGCGTCGGCCACGAGCACGAGCGCCGGCATGAGCAGGCGGAGCCTACCACGCTGCCTGCACGGCTCCAACGACCGGGATGTGACACCAAATGGTGGCATCTACCACCGTCGGAATTGCAGATATGAAAAAAAATTTCGATTTTGATAAAAAAAGAATCGTTCACCGTTGACGGAAAGCTTGCCTGGTTACATTCTGTGTTCAACGTAGTTTTCCGTTCACACGGTCGTATAGGGTAAAAGGTACGCTCATGGCACACACTCACTCCCCATCGAGGCGCTTAGGCCGGAGGCAGGTCACGCTCCTGCTCACGGCGGCCGCCATGCTCGCGGCGGGCTGCAGCTCAGCGGCCGGCACCGGCTCCGACGGTGCGACGCTGACCGACTCGTCCGTTTGCGCCGCCTCCGACCCGAGCTGCAAGCGCGTCGGCATCGACTTCGACCGAGGGGACGACGTCGGTGACGGCAACGTCGTCTACGACGTGCAGGCCGGTGGCCTCGTCGTCGACACGCAGGTCGCCGACGCGCTGACCGACAGCGACCGCGACGGGATCCCCGACATCGCGGACGACTGCCCGAACGACAAGCACGGCTGGTACTACGACCCGGAGCTCGGCGAGTGCACCAAGGACGCCGTCTACATCGAGGCTCCACCGGCGGGCTCGAGCGCGCTCGTCAAGGCGAAGTTCAACAACGCCTGGTACCGCCGCCCGGCCGCTGACCTGTACACGATGGTCGACGGCACGGGCGCGGCCATGCTGACCAACGGCAACGGCCAGTTTCCGAAGATCTTCACCAAGCGCCCCGCGTCGTCCCTCAGGGGCTCGTGGATCAAGGACTACCTCGACGACACAGGCTGCAAGCAGGCGAAGGGTGCGTGGGGCATCATCCAGTGCGCGTTCCCCGAGACCGAGTTCGGCCTCGGTGAGTTCTTCGACTCGACGACGCCCAACGCGGAGGGCGCGGACTACACCGTCTTCAACCACATCCTCGACATGTCTGCGTCGCTCGACGACTTCGAGGGCGGCATGGGCGTGCTCCGCGACGACGTGCACTCATACCGCCGCTACGGGGCGACCGGGGCGCTCTTCGCGTTCGCGCAGGGCTCCGTGCTCGGCACCGAGAACGATGCGTGCCCGGGCGAGCGCTGGGGCTGGCCGTGCTTCCGGCGCATGGCGATGCCCTACGTGGTGCTCGTCTACGTCCCCGACGCCAAGGACGACGGCGGCAACGGCCACGGCAACGGCCACAACAAGGCCGCCGGCGGCGACGGCGTGGCCGTCCCCGACGCGACCTTGAACGAGGCGCTGACCGCCCTGTCGAACGCGGGGATCCACGTCATCCCGGTCCCGCTGAAGCAGGACTTCTCAGGCAACGATCCGGACGCCGACGCCGCGAACGCGGACTACCAGCTCGCGAGCACGACCCGCGCCCTCGACTGCGACGGCAACCCGATCGTCTTCAACGGCAACGCCTCGAAAGACGCGGTCGTGCAGCTCGTGTGGATGATCGACCAGGCCCTCGGCCACGCGGCGCACGACGTCTCCTTCGTGCCCATCGACAACCCGGCGACCGCGTTCGATGAGCGCAACTTCCTCGGCTACGATCCGTCCACGGGCGCGGCGAACATCGTCCCCGTCGAGAAGCCGCAGGGCGGCCGGCACGGCTACACCCTCTGCGACGGCTTCGACTCGGCGGCCAACGTGTACCGGACCTGCTGGTCGGACGCGCGCTTCAAGCTGAAGCTCAAGTTCCAGAACAGCGGCTCGGTCTTCGACCCGGACACCAACCCGACCGGAACCTCCGTCGCTGCGACGAGCACCCCGCAGGTGTTCAGCTTTGGCATCGAGGTGCGCGCCGACGGCACGCCGACGACCACCGTGCCGGTGCGGGTCCTCGTGACGCCGCAGACGCGGGCGAGCAGCGGGACCTACGCCCTCAACTACGACACGGCTTCGCGCGACGAGAACGGCAGGCCGTACTACTGCAACACTCCGCCGGAGCGCCCGCGTTGGGAGCCCTTCACCTTCGACGCGACGATCCCGGAGGACACGAGCATCGACTTCGACTTCACGACGGCGCGGAACTCCGCCGAGCTCGACGGGCCGCAGGCAGTAACCCGCACCGTGACCGTCGACGACGGAGACGACAACCGCACCATCGACGTGTCGTCGCTCTTCCCGGCCGACTCGCGGCAGCTCCCCGCGATCCGCATCACGGCGCACCTCAACGCCGACCTCGGCAGCGGCGCGTCGCCGACGCTGAAGAGCATGAACTTCGCCTTCTACTGTGAGGAGATCGAGTAGGGAGGAGACCGAGTAGCGGGCAGCCCGCGACTCACGCAACCCCGCCGCGCGGCCCCTGGGAGCTCTCCCTCGGGCCGCGCGGCCTTTGGTGGTTCGTGCGCCGGGCGTGGGCCGCGCTCCCCTGCTACCTTCGCTGGCGGTGGAGCGTCTCGGCGAGAGCGTGTGCGGCGATCGGAGCGCGCGACGGTGGGGCTGGGTGCGGCGCTCGGCCTGCCCGAGGGCGCAGCGCCGCGCTCGCGAGGGCGCTCCGAGCTGGGCGTCGTGACCGGGGCGTCACGGTCCCGGTCCGCCGGCTCGGGCGCCGGGCGGGCCGCCCCGACCGCGCGCGCCGTCGCGACCCGCGTGCTCTACCGCGTCGACACCGACGGCGCGTGGGCGGCGCCCACCCTCGACGCGGAGCTCGGCCGCGCACGCCTCGACGCGCGCGACGCCGCCCTCGCGACGGCGATCGTCTACGGCGCGCTGCGAACGGTCCCGAGCCTCGACCGCATCGTCGACGCGCACCTCACCCGCCGCGGCGCGCCGGTCGACCCGTGGGCGCGGGCGGCGCTGCGCGCGGCCGTCTACCAGCTCCGCCACCTCGAGCGCGTCCCGGCCTACGCGGTCGTCGACGAGGCCGTCCGCATCGCCCGGACCGGTCGCGGCGCTCCGGTCGGGCGCTTCGTCAACGCCGTGCTGCGCAAGATAGCGGCCGAGTCCCCGGGCTCCGGCGGCGGACCTGACCGCATCGAGGCGCCGCGCGCGGCGCGCGACATGGTCGTCCGGTCGCTCGGCGAGCTGCGCGGGGAGCGCTTCTGGACCGCCGAGCGCTCGCCGCCACCGCTCGACCTTCGGGTCACCCGAGGCCGCGATGCCGCGGGCGTCGCCGCCGCCATCCGCGCCGCTCGCCCAGAGGCCGAGGTCCGGCTGGCTCGCGGAGCGCCTCGGGCCCTGCGCGTGCGGCACGCTGGCGACGTCCGCACGCTGCCAGGCTACGCCGCCGGCGACTTCGCCGTGCAGGAGCTTGGCTCGCAGCTCATCGGGGCGCTCGTCGGCGCGCAGCCGGGGGAGCGCGTCCTCGACGCCTGCGCAGGACGCGGCGGCAAGACCGCCCAGCTCGCCGCCGGCGTGGGCGCCACGGGGCACGTCACGGCGGTCGACGTACACGAGCACCGGCTCGAGCGCGTCCCGGTGGAGCTGCGCCGGCTCGGGCTGACGCCCGGCTCGCTCGAGCTTCAGACGGTGGACCTCTCGGTCGGGACGGGCGGGCTCGAGGGAGGCTTCGACCGCGTGTTGGTCGACGCTCCCTGCACGGGGCTCGGGACCGTGCAGCGCCGTCCGGAGCTGCTCCTGCGCTTCGACCCCGGCCAGCCGGCCCGCTTGCGCGACCTGCAGGCGGCGATCGTGCGCAACGCCGCGGCCCTGCTGCGGCCGGGCGGGCTGCTCGTCTACGCCGTCTGCTCGCCGCTCTCCGAGGAGGGGCCCGAGGCCGTCGAGGCGGCCTTCCGCGATGGCGCGGTCTCGCCGGCGCCGGTGGCCGCGGGGAGTGCGCCGCCCGAGGTGGCCTGGGCAGCGGCGGTCGCACCCGACCCGGACGGCTGGGTCCGGCTCGGACCATGGCTCGCGGACGCTGAGGGCCGGGGCGGAGGGGAGGGCGCGGAGCCCGCCTCGGAAGGCGGCGGCTGGCGCGAGGCCACCGACAGCTACCAAATCTTCCGCGGCGCGATTGACAGGCTCCCAGGCCGCGGGTAGCTTCCGCCGGCTTTTATCGGGGCGTAGCGCAGTTTGGTAGCGCGCACGGTTCGGGACCGTGAGGTCGGAGGTTCAAATCCTCTCGCCCCGACCACTTGCAACAGGGTATAATCTTCCAGCGATGCCCAAAGATTTACCCCCGGTGAAGGTTCTCGTCGTCGACGATGAGCCCGCGATTTGCGAGTTCATGGAAACTTTCCTCGCGAAGGATGGTTTCGATGTCAGGACGCTGAGCGACCCGTCGAAGGCCGTCGAAGAGGTCAAGGACGGCGGCTACCACCTGGTCGTGCTCGACCTGATGATGCCCGACGTCGGCGGACTCGAGGTGCTGGAGGGCATCCGCAAGGTAGACAGCGACGTCGCGGTCGTCATCTTCACCGGCTACGCCTCGCTCGAGACGGCGGTCGCGTCGATGAAGCTCGACGCGGTCGACTACCTCAAAAAGCCGTTCAACCCGGACGAGTTCCGCGAGGTGCTCGACCGCGTGATGCGCAAGAAGGGTCTGCTCCGGTCGCCGGAGGAGGATCTGCACCGGGTCATCGGCGAGACGATCCGGGGGCTGCGCAAGGAGCGCGCTCTCACCCTGAAGCAGATGGCCCGCCGGACTTCCCTGAGCGTCTCGCTCCTGTCCCAGATCGAGCGGGCCGAGTCGAGCGCCTCGATCAGCTCCCTGTACAAGATCGCGACCGCCCTAGACGTCCGCGTGCAGGACGTCTTCGGCGACTACTGAGCGTCGCGCGGGCGTGGCGTGGCACCGGGGCCACGCACTCGGCGAGGGGTGAGCGCCTGCGCCGTCTCGGCGCGGCAGCTCACGCCGGCCGGGATGCTCCGCAGCGCCGCCCGGGCGGCGGCGCGATGGCCCGCGTCGATCTGGGTGCGGGCGAGGACGCAGCCCCCGGCCGGGTCGCCTCGGTCGATGACGACGCGCGCGATGGCGACAGCGAGCGCGGGTTCGCCCGCGGCGCTGAGGAGGCGGGCGCGCTCGAGCTCCTCACCGGCGTCGCGCGGCGCGCTTGAAGCGAGCAGGGCTGCCGCGGCGCGGGGTTCGCCACCGGCGATGAGCGCGCGGGCGAGGAGCGCGTCACGCGCAGAGGTCCGAGCCAGCGGCTCGAGGAGGGCCCGCGCGAGCCGGGGCGCGGCCGCCGAGAGCGACGCCTCCGCGGCGCGCAGGACCGTGGGTGTGAGGACGGGGGCGTCCGCCGCGATGCGTGCGGCGACCCTGCGCGTGGAGGGCGCGTCGCGGGCGGCGA
>JAGQJE010000308.1 GCA_020430775.1 Myxococcales bacterium | reverse complement strand
AGGATCAGTAGGTTGAAGGACACGTCCTTGTGTAAGAAGCCATCCGTTGGCTAAAAGTCATTAGTAGCTGGT
Source organism: Myxococcales bacterium (assembly GCA_020430775.1). GTDB lineage: Bacteria > Myxococcota_A > Polyangia > Polyangiales > Houyiibacteriaceae > JAGQJE01. The sequence continues at coordinate 1,143 of JAGQJE010000308.1, read as the reverse complement.
CAGCTCAAAGATCGAGACAGACTCAAAATCATTCGAGGTATTATCTTCATGAGCTGAGATAGTCTCAACTTCCTTAGCCGGCAGATACTTGTCCAACTCGGTGCTCAGCACTTCATTTGCTTTCGCATTGACCGCTGCGTTACCAGACATAAGGCCGAGTCGAACAACCTCACGCATCTCACAACCAACGTCAACATAGGCCGTACCAAGACCAAGACTGAAACCAACACCGCTGCCCGCACCAGTCAGGGGGATAGCACAGGGTGCAGTCGGATCGATTGAGGGAGCAACTGCATCAGGTACATTCTTCACACTGTACTTACCAGAGTAATGTACACCATCCGCTTCATTGTACGTCATCGACTGAGCATTGGCCTGTTTCGAGGTCTGGGACTGTTCCTGCATCTGGTCCTGACCCTGACCCTGGTCTTGTTGGGCACTACCACCCTTCGATACGTTCAGGTTGCTGTTGTAGTCTCGGTTGTCATTCTTGTTCACACCAACATTAGTATTCGCAAGAGACGACGACTGACCCATCGAGTTGAAATTGGTATTATCTACCTTATTTACTCCAAGGTTCGAGTTGCTGTTCTTCACACCAACCCCAACAGAAGTAGTATTGTTGGCCTTTGCTGATGCACCTGCTGATGCACCTGCCGAGGCTTTGGCGTTTCCCACACCTACCCCAATACCAAGAGCACTGGCATTACCACCATCACCACCCTTGCCACCTTGATTGGTAACAGAGTTGTCATAGTTATTGGTATCACCACCAAACAGAGAGCCACTGGCATAGGCCGATGACATGGAGGCAACGATTGCCAGAACAACGAGAGTCTTCTTCATAAAAATTTCCTTAATCGAATTGTGCCGACCGTAGTCAGTGATGATAGTAATCCCTCCCTATTGAGGGGTCTGGTAGGGTTTCTTAGAATCCCATCTTTATAGCAATATCAGTCCCCAACCAACCACCCAAAAATCCAACCAATACAGTAACGGGGGTTATAAAGAGCTGATGAGCAAACACGTACAATAAAGTCAGGATAGGTACAGCTATGATGGTACCAAATATCATTCCGACAATGATGGATCTCATGCCTTCACCCACTTTCCTTCTTTCGAATCATAGAACCTACGATTCTT
>JAGQJE010000307.1 GCA_020430775.1 Myxococcales bacterium | reverse complement strand
TGGGGAACACTCCGTCCTCATCGACGCTGGCCACCGCGCCGCCCGGTGGGCCCAGGCACGCGGTCTTCCGGACTGCCACGGCTCCGCGGTCGATCGCGGCCGAGACGTCCGCCGCGCACGAAACGCCCGCCGCGCCCGTAGCGCCCGACGCAACGGAGCCGTCCGCGGCTACGGCCGAAGCGCCTCCACGGGCGCGCGCCGCCTCACGCGAGCGCGCGCCCCGGACCGAGCGGCGCCCCGAGCGCGCCACCCCTTCCGGCCCCCGCCTCGTCGTCTTCAGCCCGCGGCCGCAGAACGTCCAGATCTCGGTCGACGGGGGACCCCTGCGCCCCTTTGGACCCGCGTTTCGTTCCATACGCGTCGAGCCTGGCACCCACCGCTTCCGCTTCGTCGGTGCCGCGGACTGCTGCGAGGAGCTCGTCACGACCGTCACCATCCCCGCGGGCGACGCGCCCTACCGCCTGTCTCGCCGGCTGCGCTTCCGCCCGGCCCGTCTCTACGTGATCACCGAGCCGCCCGGAGCCGCCATCGGCGTGGGCGACGTTCGCGCCCGGTCACGCGAGGTCTTCTCCGTGCCGATGACCCGCCTCGAGTCCGTCGTCCGGGTGCAGGCGCGCGCGCCGGGCCGAGAGCCCGTGACCCGCGCGGTCCGCCTGCGCGCCGGCCACCTGACGGAGGTCCGGATGGAGCTGCCGGCCTCCAGCGCGGACTGACCGCCCCGCCGCCGCGGCGTGTCGCCGATGCGTCACGCCGCGCGCCGCTTCGCTCCAAGCGACGTGACAGCGAAGCGGGTTTCGCCGTATACCCGTTCGAGCCGCCCCCGGTGGTTCGGCCGGACTCGACGATGCCTCTGCGCCTCCACGCCCTCCGCGCAGCGTTCGCGCTGGCGCTCTGCGGCGCGACCCTCTGGGTCGTCGCAGGGCACGCCGCCGCCGACGAGCTCGACGATTTCGAGCGCGCCCGCGCCCTGTACGTCGCGCAGGACTACCCCGGCGCGGCCCGAGCGTTCGAGCACCTCGTGGGCACAGACCCCCCGCGCCTGCAAAACCCGGTGCTGCGCCTCGAGTCTCGCAAGTACCTCGCGGCGAGCTACCTCTTCCTCGGTCGCAAGAGCGCCGCACGCGCGCAGTTCTCCGCCATCCTCGACGAAGACCCGACCTACACGATCGATGCCGTGAGCTTTCCTCAGGCGGTCATCCAGCTCTTCGACGAGGTGCGCGAGGCCCACCACGCCAAGATCGAAGAAGCGACCCGCAAGAAGCGCGAGGCAGAGGCGTCGGCGCAGGCGGCCGCCGAGAAGGCCCGCGCGCAGGAGCTCGCACGTCTCGGCCGCCTCGAGCAGCTCGCCTCGACGGTCACCGTCGAGGAGCGTCACAGCCGCTGGATCGCGGCGCTCCCCTTCGGCGCCGGGCAGTTCCAGAACGGCGACGCGAGGCTCGGCCGCACGTTCGCCATCACCGAGTCGATCCTCGCCGCGACGAGCGTGGTCACCTGGGCCCTGCACACCTCGCTGCGGAACGAGGGCGCCGAGGCGCATCAGCCGACGAGCCGTATCCGCCGCGTGGCGGCGCGCCGCGCCGAGCGCGCCTATCGCATCACCAACCAGGTCTCCTTCGGCGCGTTCGCCTTGGTCGCCGCGGTCGGCGTGCTCGAGGCGCAGCTTCGCTTCGAGCCCGTCACCCGCCGAACCCGCGAGCGTCCCTTGCCAGCGGACCTCCGCGGTGCGGCGAACGCGCGCACCCTCGCCGTGGGCGTCGGGCCCACCGGAGCGAGCGTGATCGTGCGCTTCTAGCGGCTCGTCGAGGCGCCGGCTCGGTCCCACGCCTGCCGGGTCGGGTCGCACCGCGCAAAAGCCGCGCAAACTCCCTTGACACGCCGCAAGCGGCCCGTATCATTCGCCTCCCTCCGCGCCAGACTATCGGCCCGCGGAGCCCCCCCAGGCCTTCCATCGAGGCAGCATGCCGACGATCAACCAGCTCGTACGCCACGGACGGACTCGCCTGAAGGCGAAGACCGACTCCCCCGCGCTCCAGCGCTGCCCTCAAAAGCGCGGCGTCTGCGTCCGCGTCTACACGACCACCCCCAAGAAGCCGAACTCCGCTCTGCGAAAGGTCGCCCGCGTTCGCCTGTCGAACGGCATCGAGGCGACGACCTACATCCCCGGCGAGGGTCATAACCTCCAGGAGCACTCCGTCGTGCTCATCCGCGGCGGCCGTGTCAAAGACCTCCCCGGCGTGCGCTACCACGTCGTCCGCGGCACGCTCGATGCGACCGGCGCGGGCGGTCCCTCGAACACCAACAAGAAGACCCGCACTCGGCGCAGGTCGAAGTACGGCGTCAAGAAGCCCAAAGCCTGACCCACGATTTAGGGAACGACCATGAGCCGCAGGCGCGAAATTCCGAAGCGTGAAGTGCTCCCCGACGCCAAGTTCGGGGACGTGCTCGTCGCCAAATTCACCAACGTGGTGATGGTCGAGGGCAAGAAGTCGACCGCCGAGGGCATCGTGTACGACGCGTTCGACCTCATCGACCAGCGCCAGGAGGTGCCCGCGCTCGAGGTCTTCCGCAAGGCGCTCGACGCGGTCAAGCCGCGGGTCGAGGTAAAGAGCCGCCGCGTCGGTGGCGCGACGTACCAGGTCCCCGTCGAGGTCCGGAACGACCGCCGCGTCGCGCTCGGCATGCGCTGGCTCGTGACCTACAGCCGCCAGCGCGGCGAGAAGTCGATGGTCGAGCGCCTCGCCGGTGAGCTCCTCGACGCCTCGCAGGGCCGCGGTAACGCGGTCAAGAAGCGCGAAGACACCCACAAGATGGCCGACGCCAACAAGGCCTTCGCTCACTACCGCTGGTAGACTGCGCTCGTTCTTCTCACGCCCGGGAAGGTCCTCACGGAAACCCCTCGGGCATGGAGCCTGAACCTCTCACCCTATGACGTCCTCCACATAAAGAGATCCGCACGGTCCAAGCGCGCCCTGACCGCACGTCGAGCGCCACCTCGCGTATCTCGAACCCTCTCCGAACGAATGGCGACCCGAGGGCGGTCGTCGGGACGGAGGGGGTTTTGTGCGTCCAGGACCCCACCGTACACCGCGTTCAAGCATCGCCCTCGACGACAGTCGCGAACCCAGGCCCACTGCCCCGAAGTGGCCCTCACGGAGAGTCCCCGTGGCCCGCAAGTATTCACTCGCACGCACCCGCAACATCGGCATCATGGCGCACATCGATGCCGGCAAGACGACGACGACCGAGCGCATCCTCTACTACACGGGGGTGAACTACAAGCTCGGCGAGGTGCACGAAGGCGCGGCGACCATGGACTACATGGAGCAGGAGCAGGAGCGCGGCATCACGATCACCTCCGCGGCGACCACCTGCTTTTGGACCCCGCACGATGGGCCGTTCGCCGAGCAGGGCTTCCGCGTGAACATCATCGACACGCCCGGCCACGTGGACTTCACCATCGAGGTCGAGCGCTCGCTGCGCGTCCTCGATGGCGCGGTCGCCGTGTTCGACGGCAAGGAAGGCGTCGAGCCGCAGTCTGAGACCGTATGGCGTCAGGCGGACAAGTACGGCGTCCCCCGCATCTGCTTCGTCAACAAGCTCGACAAGGCAGGCGCCGACTTCGGGCGCGCGCTCAAGACGATCAAGACCCGTCTCGGCGCGCCCGCCGTCGCGATTCAGATCCCCCTCGGCCAAGAGGCGGAGCTTCGTGGCGTCATCGATCTCGTCAAGATGAAAGCCCTCGAGTTCGAGGACGACAAGCTCGGCGCCGAGTGGAAGACGATCGACGTCCCGGAGGACCACCGCGAGGCGGCCGAGGCCGCCCGCGAGACGCTCCTCGAGGCGGTCGCCGAGGTCGACGACGCCCTGATGGAGCGGTACCTCGAGGGTGACACCGACTTCACCCAGCAGGAGATCCTCGCCGCGCTTCGCAAGGGCTGCCTCTCGCGCACCATCGTCCCGGTGCTGTGCGGCTCCGCCTTCAAGAACAAGGGCGTCCAGCAGCTCCTCGACGCCGTGGTGAACCTCCTGCCCTCGCCGCTCGACGTCCCGCCCGTCGACGGCGTCGATGTCGACGACCCAGAGAAGCACCTCACGCGCGCGGCCGACGACGACGCGCCGTTCAGCGCGCTCGCGTTCAAGATCATCAACGATCCCTACGTCGGGCAGCTCACCTTCTTCCGCGTGTACTCCGGCACCCTCGAGAGCGGCACGTCGATCCTCAACGCCACCAAGGGCAAGAAGGAGCGGCTCGGGCGTATCCTCCTGATGCACGCGAACAACCGCGAGGAGATCAAGGAGATCCACGCGGGCAACATCGGCGCCGCGGTCGGCCTCAAGTCCGCGACGACCGGCGACACGCTCTGCGCGATGGACGCGCCGATCATCCTCGAGCGCATGGAGTTTCCGGAGCCTGTCATCTCCGTCGCGGTCGAGCCGAAAACCAAGGCCGACCAGACCAAGCTCGGCGAGGCCCTTCAGCGCCTCGCTGCTGAGGACCCGAGCTTCCGCGCTTGGACCGACGAGGAGTCCGGCCAGACCATCATCGCCGGCATGGGCGAGCTCCACCTCGACATCATCGTCGACCGGCTTCGCCGCGAGTTCAAGGTCGAGTGCAACCAGGGCGCGCCCCAGGTCGCCTACCGCGAGTCCATCCGCAAGGCGGTCAAGGCCGAGGGTAAGTACGTCAAGCAGTCCGGCGGCCACGGCATGTACGGGCACGTCTGGGTCGAGTACGCCCCGGCGGAGCCCGGCGATGGCTACGTCTTCGAGAACAAGATCGTTGGCGGCATCATCCCGAAGGAGTTCATCCCGTCCGTCGAGAAGGGCATCCGCGACGCGATGACGCGTGGCGTGCTCGCGGGCTTCCCCGTCATCGACGTCAAGGCGTCCCTCTACGACGGCTCCTTCCACCAGGTCGACTCGAGCGGCCCGGCCTTCGAGGTCGCCGCGTCGATGTCGTTCCAGGACGGCGCCAAGCGCGCGGGCATCCACCTGCTCGAGCCGGTGATGGACGTCGAGGTGCGCGTCCCTGAGGAGTACATGGGCGACGTCATCGGCGACCTGAATTCCCGGCGCGGCAGCATCGCCGGCATGGAGGCCGTCGGGAACATTCAGATCATCCGGTCCACCGTGCCGCTCTCCGAGATGTTCGGCTACGCGACCGACTTGCGCTCGAAGACGCAAGGCCGGGCCGTCTACACCATGACCTTCAAAGAGTACCAGGCGGTGCCGCAGAGCATCTCCGAAGAGATCGTCGCCAAGTCGAAGGGCGCCTGAGGAAGGAAGCGAGCGATGGCCAAGGAAAAGTTCGTCAGGACCAAGCCGCACGTCAACGTCGGGACGATCGGCCACATCGATCATGGCAAGACGACGCTGACGGCCGCGATCACCAAGGTGATGGCGGACGAGTACGGCGGCG
>JAGQJE010000306.1 GCA_020430775.1 Myxococcales bacterium | reverse complement strand
CCGGCTCGGGCAGCGCTCGCGAGCGCCGAGTCAGACGAGAACGGAAAGTTCGAGCGTTCAAAGAAAACAACGCAGACATCCGCCAAAAACGGAATCATGCGCCACCACGCGAACCAACCCGTCAAATCTACTCTCGGAGCCATCTAAATTTTCATAATTCCTCCTGGGAGGAAAGATCCGCCGCTCTCCCTGGGGAGCAAATCTACCCTCGGAGGCATTGAAACGCTCAAATCCTTCGTGGGCGGAAAAATCCGCTGACTTCCGTTCCCCCGGCCCCTGGTCCCGCCCTGGTCGGCGTGGCGGGGCCACGGGGCTCGATTCAGTTGGCGCGGTAGACGGCGCGCGGCGGCAGGGCGAGGTCCGCCGCGAGCTGCACCGTGGCTCCCTTCGTGAAGCCCGCCGCGTCGCCGCCGTACACCACGACGGCCCCGGCCCCGGCCACCGCGCCGGCGTCCGCGTCCGGCACGAGCAGCAGCTTCGCGTCCGCGTCGTAGGCAGGCTGCCCGATCGAAAACGCGGAGGTCCCGTTGCGCACGATCGCCTGGGCGCGCGTCACGACGTCCAGCAGGAAGAGCCGGTCGGCGCTCTCGCCAAACACGCCGGGGTCTACGGCGACGACCGAGGTCGCGTCGATCGGCGTCACCGACACGACCGAGATCGCGTCCCCCGCCGCCGGTCGCCACCGCTCGACGACGCTCGCCGCGCCGGTCTGCCCGTCGACCTTCACGAACACGATGCCCGCGCTCGCGCGCACGGCCGCTTCGTCCGCGAAGGTCGGGTCGAAGCCGGTGCACCCGACGGCGACCTCGTCCGCGACGCCGGGCACAGGCGCCGCCGTCTGGCAGTTGCGCAGCGTGCCGTCGTCGCTCAACGCGATCGCCGCGACGCTGAGGTCCGACAGGTCTACGATCGCGACCTGCCCGCTCGCCGAGGACTGGAAGTCTTCGCTCATCCGGACGAGCGCGACGACGAGGAACCCGCCGACCTTCGCCACCGCAGCCGGGCGCGCGTACACGGTCTGCTCGACCGGACCGTCGTCGGTCTGCGCCGTGCCGGTGCCGTTCTGCGCCTCGAACGAGACGCGCCGGCCGGTGCGCGTCATCGTGCTCGGGTCGATCTCGACGAGGTCGTTCCCGCGGTCCTCGGCCGCGGCGTTCGGGTCGAGGTTCACGCCGAACCGCGCGACCCACGCGCTCTGCGCGTCGACCTGCACCATGTCGTAGGGGTTCGGTTGAAACGCGGTGGCGCCCGCGCCCGCCTGGACTCCGACCTGGCCGACGACCTCCCCGGAGTCGTACCGGACGCGGGTCACGACGCCCGCGTTGCGGTCGAGGAGGGTCAGCACGCCGGGTTCGCTCTCGGTCGGCGCGACGACGTCGCCGGACAGGGTCGCGCTGAGCCCGGGCGCCGTGGTCCCGGAGCAGATCCAGCTCTCGGCGAGGGGCCTCGCCGCGCCGTCGAGTAGGCCGACCGACGTGCTGGTGTAGTCGGTGGCGATCACGGCGAAGCCGGGTGCCGCGGCCAGTCCGCCGAGCGCGCAAGGTTCAGCGGGTGCCGCGCGATTCCCCCCGCCGCCGCACCCCGCCGCCGCGAGGGCGAAGCCGAAGCCAAGGGCGAACGCGCCGAGCGCGGTCAGCCCGCGCGCGTGTGAGTGGGCAGAGGTCGTCATCATCGGAGCTCCTTTCGATAGGACAGCGCGGCCGCGTAGCGGCGGCCGGGCAGAGGGAAGCCGAGCAGGTCGAAGCCGCGCGCGTCGGCGAGGTCTCGCGCGGAGAGCGCCACCGAGAGCGCCCGGTCGAAGAGGTACGCGCGTACGCCCCCGCCCCAGGTGGTGCGGCCCGGGAAGGGCACGAGGTTCGCGGGGTCCGTCGGACCCGAGGCGAGGTGCGTCACCTCGACGTAGACGACGAGGTCGTCGAGGTGCCGCCCGATGGCGCGGCTGTGCACCGCGAGCCGCGCGTAGGCGCTGAGCGGCGACAGGAGCGGGAGCCGATGGCCGTTGCCGTCGCTGCTGCGCATCCACGTGACCGTCGCGGACGTCGAGACATAGCGTGTCAGGTCGCCGGCCGCGCGCGCGTCGACCCCGCGCACCGTGCCGCGCGCGATGTTCTCGGCGGTCGCCTGCCCGCGGCTCACGCGCCGGTACCGGATGAGATCCTCCGAGCGGCGGCCGAAGGCGTGCGCCTCGAGCGTCCCGCCGACCCGCAGCGCCGGCCTCAGCCCCGGCACTTCGCCACGCGCGACGACGCCGCCGTCGAAGCTCCGCGCCCGCTCGGGTGACAGGGTGGGGTTCGGGCGGAGCGTCGCGCGGTCGCCGAAGAGCTCGAGGATCGAGGGCAGGCGCGTGCCGGTCGCGAAGGAGGCCGTGAGGGTGAGCGGGCGCGCGGGGCTCAGCGCGAAGCCGACCCGGGCGGTCGGCGCCAGCTCACGCACGCGCCGGGTCGTCACGCTCGATTGATGCCGCTCGGACAGGCTCGCGCGGCTCAGCTCGACGCGGGCGGACGGCCGCACCTCGACGCGCACCGGGCCGAGGCGGCCGTGCACGCGAGCCTCCGCCCCGAGCACGCCCGTCACGCGCGCCGAGCCCTGCTCGCCGGGGACCGCGAACGCGTCGTCGGGCCGGTAGCCGTCGCGCCGCGCCGTCCCGAGCGCAGTCAGCTCGAGCCAGCCGAGCGGCTCGATGGAGCCGACCGCCCGCCCGAAGATCGTCCGGGTTCGGTCGTCGGTGACCGAGCGCACCTGGCCGACCTCGCCGAAGCGGTCGGTGAAGCGGTCGCGCACGGCGCCGACCCCGAAGAGGAGCTGGTAGCGGTAGGGCAGGGCACGCCGCGCCGTGACGCCCTCGCGCCGATACGAGAGCGCGCCCTCGTACTGGGCGCGGTCGCTGCGCGCGTGCAGCGCCGGTCGCGAGGCGACGCCGGGGAAGCCGCCCTGGCGTTCGACGGCGAAGAAGGTCGCCTCCACCGTTCCCCCCGCTACCTCCGCCCGCAGGTACGACAGGCCGCTCGACGTGAGGTTGTCGGCGTTGCGGCGGCGGCGCGTGACGTCGTCGGTCGGGTCGAAGCGCGTGCCTCGGTCGTCGACGTAGGGGTAGTCGCCGGCGGTGCCGTCGAGCGACGCGCTCGTGAAGAAGAGCGCCCGCGGGCCGACCGCCTGCGCGCGCAGCCGCGTCGACCACGTGCCGAACGAGCCGCCGCCCGCCGCGGCCTCGACGTACGACGCGCCGTGGTCCGGCGGCAGGTACTGGATGACCCCGCCGATGGCGCCCTCACCGAGCCAGAGCGGCGCGCCGCCGCGGAAGACCTGCACGCGCCCGAACGACGACAGCGGCAGCAGCGAGAGGTCGAAGGCGCCGCCGTCCGGGCTGCTGAGCGGGAGCGTGCCGAGCAGGACGGTGGTCTGCGAAGCGTCGGCGCCGCGCAGCGAGAGCGAGGTAAAGGTGCCGCCGGCGCCGGTCGCGAGCGGGCGCGCGCCGGGCACCTCCGGGAGTACATCGCGCGCGCTGAGGCCCGTCTCGGGGCGGCCCTCGAGGTCGAGCGAGGTCCCGGACGCGCTCGGGTCGAGGTCGTGCGTGGCGGCGAGCGGAGCGGAGACCTCGGCGGTGGCCCCGAACTCGGGCACGTCGGGTGTGTCGGCGCGGGCGGCGCGGCAGCGGCCGAGCGTCGCCATCACCACGAGCGGCAGCGCGAGGCGCCAGAGCCGCCGCGGCGCGCCACAGCCCACGCCCGGCCCCGCGCGACCGGCCACCACCCCGGGCCAGCGCACACGCCGCCGCTCGGTCTCACGATGTCGGGTGGCACAGGGGCGCATGGTCCGGGCGTTCCATCTGCCGCAGGAACGCACGAGCCCTGCCTCTTGGCGGGGAGCCCGCCGCCATCCCCGAGGCGCTTGAGTGCTCAGCCTCGGGTAGGTCTCCGGGCTCACGACCTTAGGCTCACCGCCTTCCCAGCCTCATCGGCCAGTGGCGCCCATCATGGATGGTGAGCGTTGAATCGTTTACCGTGGCGGGTCCGCGTCGGCCTCTCACCGACTTCCCTGTTAGGCGCGGGCTGTCTCTCCCTCGCCCTGTCTCCAGCGCAAAACGCCTTCGACCCGAAGCCCGCCGAAGCTGGCCGACCGACGCCTCGATGTCAACCTCGCCGTCGCCGCTCGGGCGCCGCGCGCGAGGGCAGCTACGCGCTACTCGCTGATGTGCGCGTGGCCCGGGAGCGACACGACCACGCCGAGCGTCATCATCTGGTTGAAGTGGCGCTTGCGGTCGTGCGAGTCGATGACGTCGTCGGGCGTGCCCTTCGGCCCGCCGCTCTCGTCCGTGCCCGACGTGTTCCACTTGAAGGGCAGCGCCCGCCACTCGAGCGCGAGCCCCACCGTCTCGGTGAAGTACAGGTTGATACCGGCGCCGAAGGTGGCCGCCACCGCGACGCGCGAGCTTCGCGCGAGCTGCGAGGCGTCGAGACACGCGATCGGATCGCTCTCGGCGTCGCAGTCGGCGCGCGCCACGTTCGCGCGCTCTTCGAGGCCGACCAACGCGACGCCGCCGAAGAGGAAGAGGTCCGTGTCGACGAAGAGCTTCTGGAAGGCGGCGATCTTGCCGCGCAGCGGCGCGAAGTCGACCTGCGCCGCGGCAAACCACTGGATCTCGCCGATCTGCTTTGCGAACTTCTCGCGCTGCGGGAGGCTCAGCCGGTTGCGCTCGCTCGTCACGCCGAGGTGCTTGATGTCGCGGGTGAGGTCCGTGTCGAGGTGCACGCCGCCCCACGCGCCGACGACGCCGACGCCGAGCCAGTCGGTGATGCCGTAGTGCGCCTGCAGCCCGAAGAGCAGGGCGCGGGAGTACTCGTTGCGGAGCGTCGTCCCGAAGAAGGGCTGAAGCTGCACGCGCCGGAGGCGGTACTCACGCATGTGCCGGACGGCCGGCGCTCCCGCGAGCGGCCCGGTGACCTGCACCTCTTGCGCCGCCGCGCGCGGCGCGGTCACGCCGGCGGTCGCCGCGAGCAGCGCGACCCCGATCGCGAAAACGAGCGCCCGCGCCGGCGCCCGGCGGACGGCGGTGCCGCCCAGGCGGACGGAGCGGGGAGCGATTGGCGAAGTCGACGTCATCACTTCGGCTGCCGATACTCGAAGGAGGTGGGGAGGAAGAGCGTCAGACCGACCTGCACCGTGACGTTGTTGACGAGCGACGGGCTGTCGGCGAGCCAGGTCGAGGGATCTTCGGGCGCCGTGATCGAGACCGAGCGGTTCTCGTAGCGTTCGAGGAAGAGGTAGTCGCGCACCTCGACGAACGCCGTCAGGTAGCGCGTCAGGAAGACGCGGGCGCCGAGCCCGACGTTGAACGCGACGCGCGTGCCGTAGTCGAACTCGCGGTGGGTCGGGTCGAAGACGGGCACCGGGCGGGTGCGCATCAGGCCGACGCCGCCGATGACGTACGTGTCCCACTGGAAGATGAAGCGATTGAACATCGCGAACTTCCCGTAGAAGGGCACGTACGTGAAGTCGAGGTAGGCGCCGACGCGCCACTGCGTGAGCGGGATGCCGAGGCGGCTGAAGCGCTGGACGGAGAAGTTCAGGTTGCCGTCCTGGACCGGGTCGCTGCCGAAGTCATACCAGAGCACGTTGGCGCCGATCGCGAGGACGTTCGTCCACCAGTAGTTGAGCGAGAGCGCGAGCGCGCGGTGGCCCTGGTACGGATCGTTGATGGTGAACGCACCCGACGCGCCGAGCTCGAAGCGCTTGAGGCGCAGCGCGTAGATCTGCTGGACGGCGTAGATCTCTTCGTTCGTCACCTTCGGGCGCTCGGTCGCGGCGCGGCTGACGTCGGTCGGGCCACCGGCCGCGACCTCGGAGACCACGTCGCCGCCGCCGGAGGCCGCGGGCTGAGCGGGCGCCGCCGAGGTGGCGGGCTGCTTGCTCTGCGCCGGCTGTCGCGTCTTGTTCGGCTGCTTCGTGGCGGGCGCCTTCTGGCCCTTGTCGGCCGTGCTGGACGGCGCCTGACCGGTCTGGTCGAGCGAGAACGTCATCTGCGCGGCGGCCCGGGGCGCGGGCAGCAGCAGGATCGGCGTGAGCGCGACGATCAGCGCGAGCCACCACCGGGGAGGGGCAGCGTGCGCTCCGGGCGGGATCATCGGGTCTCCTTCCACGGAAAGGGCGCTGACGGGACCAAGGGAGAAGAAGCGGGTTCCGCGGCGGTAACGTTGCAGAATCGCGGTAGAACTCGCCCACAGCAGCGTGAGCACGGCCACTATAACATGGTGGTGTGAGCGCAATCAATTCATGAGCGTAAATCTCGGCCCGCAGCGCCAGCACGGTCCGCCGCACCTGGACCGCGGGCTCCCGCGAGCGTCACGCCCGGTCTCTGTGGTCGTCGGCGGGGGCAAAGAGCGCGTCGACGAAGGTCGCCGCGTCGAACGCGCGCAGGTCCTCGACCTTCTCGCCGATACCGATGAAGCGGACGGGCAGGTGGTGCTCGTCGACGATGCCGAGGATGACGCCGCCCTTCGCCGTCCCGTCGAGCTTCGTCAGCACGACGCCGCTCACCGGCAGCGCCTCCTTGAAGAGCTTCGCCTGCTGGATGGCGTTCTGTCCCGTGGTCGCGTCGAGCACGAGCCACACCTCGTCCGCCGGCCGCCCGAGCGCCTTCTCCGCCGTACGGCCGAGCTTCTCGAGCTCCGCCATCAGCGGCGCCTTCGTGTGCAGCCGCCCCGCCGTGTCCGCGAGGATGAGGTCGACCCCGTCGCGCTGCCCCTGCCGGATCGCGTCGAAGAGCACCGACGAGGGGTCGGCGCCGTCCTTGCCGCGCACGACCGTGCACCCGACCCGCTCGCCCCAGATCTCGAGCTGCTGCACCGCGGCCGCGCGGAAGGTGTCGCCCGCGACGAGCAGCACCTGCTTGCCCTCGGCGCGAAAGCGGCTCGCGAGCTTGCCGATCGTCGTCGTCTTGCCGACGCCGTTCACGCCGACCACCAGCACGAGGCTCGGCGTCTCGGTCAGCTTCGGCGCGCCGTCGCTCTCGGTGAGGATCTCGCGCGCCTCGTCGTGGATCGTCCGCCACACCTTGTCGGCGTCCGACAGGGCGCCGCGATCCATCCGCGCGCGCAGCTCGTCGAGGATGCGCTGCGAGGTGCGCACGCCGATGTCGGCGGTGATCAGCACCTCCTCGATGTCCTCGAGCAGCGCCGGGTCGAGCGCCCGCTCGCGCGAGAACAGCCCCCTCAGCTTCGCGACGAACCCGCCACGCGTGCGCGCGAGGCCCGCCTCGAGCACCGCGACGTCCGGCGCGACCGGCTCGATGGTCGGGGGCGCTGCGCGCGCGGCGGGCGCGGGCGCAGGCGGCGAGGGCGG
>JAGQJE010000305.1 GCA_020430775.1 Myxococcales bacterium | reverse complement strand
CGTGGCCTCGGCGGCGCCGCCGGGCGGGCGCCCCCCGGGACGGACCACGTGAAGTTCGACGATCTCATCTGGATCGCCCTGGTGGTGTGGTGGTTCGCCTCGGTCATTCATCGCGTGATCGTCGCGAGCCGGAGTAAGCGCGCCGAACCGCCCACGCCCAACGAACCGAGCGTCGACCCGATCGGGGAGACGACGGACGCGCGACCGCGCCCGAGCTCCCGAGCGCCTGCCCCGAGCCAACCTGCGCGACCGCGACCGCGGCGGGACGGCCCGCGGCCGCCGCCCGCGGACGCCACGCCCCCGGCGCCCGTGTGGGGTGCCGATCGCGGCGCCGCGTCCTTCGAGCGGCTGCGCGAGCACACGCGCGCGCTCGCGAGCGAGGTCCGCGTCCTTGTCGACCAGGCCGCGCGCGACCCGCGCACGGCGCCGCTCGTGCCGGTGCTCCGTGCGGAGGTGCTCTCCCCCCTCGAGGCCGTGCTCGCAGACGCCACGGCGCCGAGCCCCCAAGCCATGGCGGTGCTCGCGGATGCGTCCCGCGTGCTCGGCAGGCGCTTTGCGGGGCTCGAACGGGCCGTACGTGAGCGCGCGCTCGAGCCCGCCGCCTACCTCGGCGAGACCGACGCGCTCGCCGACGCCGTCCTCGCGCCGCTGCGCTTGCTCGCGGCGCAGGAGGGCGCGCCGTGGGAGATCGACCAGGTCGTCACGACCTCGGCGTCTGGCGCCGCGCCCGTGTGGGTGTCCCGCGCCGCCCGCGCGGCGGTGGTGCGCGTATCGCCTGCGGCGGCGCGCTCGATCGAGCCCTGGGTCGAAGTCGCCGAGAACGTCGGTCGCGCGGTCTACCGCGCAGACGACACCTTCCGCGCCTCGCTCGCTCGCGCCCTCGGGGTTCCGCTCGACGAGACGCTCTACGTGCCCTCGGACCCGTACGCGTACGAGCGCGTCGGTGGGGCGGTGCTCTTCGGGCCGTGGGGTGAGCGCCTCTTTGCCGACGTCTTCGCGACCGTGACGCTCGGGCCGGCCTACGTGGCGCGGCTGCGGCGGGCGGCAGGGGGCTGGAACGCAGACCAGCGCGCAGACGCGGCCGCCGCCGCCCGTGCGAGCGGGCGCTTCGACGCGACGCCGCCCGCCCACCTGCGCATGTGGATGGCGTGCCGGACGCTCGACGCGCTCGGGTGCCACGGCGAGGCACGCGCCGAGTGGGAGGCGTGGGCGGCGGCGCGGCCGGACCTCGACGCCTTCCACCTGCCGGCCGCCGGCGGCGTGTGGGTCCGCGCGCCCCTCGCCTATCTGTACGAGCCGGGGGCGGTGTGGGTCGACCACCTGACCAGCCTCGAGGCCGCGATCTTCGCGCAGCGCTCGCTCGTCACGACGCCGGGCCTCGCCTACCTCGGGGCCGCGCGGGCCGAGGTCGAGCGCGCGATCCCCCACCTGCTCGCAGGCCGCGCGGTCCACGCAGACCCGCGGTGGATCGTCGCCGCGGCGATGGCCGCCGGCGCAGGCGAGGGTGAGGCGTCACGCGCGGTCTTCGACGCGGTGCGGCGGTCGATCGCCGGCGCGGGCGAGGCCGACACACACGCGTCGGCGACGTGGGCGAGGGGGGCTGCCGCGCTCGAAGCGCGGCGCTCGCTGGGCGCCTCGGTTCGCGCCGCGAGCCGGGATCGGGCGCGCCTGCGCGCGGCCGTCGTGCTCGGCGAGGCGCTCGGGCCGCGG
>JAGQJE010000304.1 GCA_020430775.1 Myxococcales bacterium | reverse complement strand
GAGTGCTTGAGGGCCGAGGGCTCAGGGCCCAGCAAAGGCCGGGGTTTGATCGCACGCCGACACGGACGCGGCGAGCTCAGATCCCATCACCCTGGTCCCATTGCACTACGTCCGACTTACGAAACAGCCTACGTGCGCTTTACGCCCAGTAAATCCGAGCAACGTTTGCACCCTATGTATTACCTCGGCTGCTGGCATAGAGTTAGCAGGTGCTTGCTAAGGAGGCACCGTCAAGGCCAGGCCCTATTCGAACCTGGATTTTTCGTCCCTCCCCACAGAGCTTTACGACCCGAAGGCCTTCATCACTCACGCGGCGTGGCTGGGTCAGGCTTTCGCCCATTGCCCAAGATTCCTCACTGCTGCCTCCCGTAGGAGTCTGGCCCGTGTTCCAGTGCCAGTGTGGCTGATCATTCTCTCAAACCAGCTACCCGTCTTCGCCTTGGTAAGCCGTTACCTTACCAACAAGCTGATGGGACGCAGGCTCGTCCTCTGGTGGTAGCTTCCAAGGAGAGGCCACCTTTTCCCACATTGCCCGAGGGCATCGTGGTCTTATGCGGTATTAGCGACCCTTTCGGGACGTTATCCCCCGCCGGAGGGTAGATTGCCTACGCGTTACTCACCCGTGCGCCACTGTACTAACCCCCGAAGGGGCGTTCTCGTACGACTTGCATGTGTTAGGCCCGCCGCTAACGTTCGCTCTGAGCCAGGATCAAACTCTCCAGTTGAAACTGTCGAGCATCCTGCTTGAGCAGAAACGTTTTATTGTTGCTGCTGCGACCCCTGAGGGCCGCTCGGATACGGTTGTTTAGAACCGTCCAGCTAGATTTTTACGTCTGGCTGGAAGGACCCACGTATTTTGTACATGGTGGGATCCGATTCAGTTTTCAAGGACCGTTGGCCGGTGGCCCAGCCAGAGGGACGGGGGTTTTACGCCCCAGCGGGGAGTCGGTCAAGCTGTTTTTTCGTTGGCCGTCTCGCCTCGACCTGTCCGTCGGTCTGGCCCCGCCGCCAGCGGGACGCGGAAGCTAGCTGACCGGTCGCCGCGTGCAAGGAAGATTTTTGGTTTTTCGCTGACGGGGACTCTGGGGACCGGCAACGAACCGCAATTACAGGTGTTTGCGAGCCGTCCGCCGGCGCCTCGGGCAGGCTCCGTGGACCCCTGTCCCGGGCGCCGGGCAGGAGATGGGTCAGTCCGGCGCCGGGAGGTCCGACTCACCCATCAGGTAGGCGTCGACGGCGCGCGCGGCGCCGCGGCCCTCGGCGATGGCCCACACGATGAGCGACTGCCCGCGGCGGCAGTCCCCCGCGGAGAAGACGCCCGGCAGCGTGGTCGTGTAGCGTCCGTACGCGGCCTTGAAGTTGGTCCGGTGGTCGCGCTCGAACCCGAGGGCGTTCGCGAGCGTGTCCTCGGGGCCGAGGAAGCCCATGGCGAGCAAGACGAGGTCGGTCTCGAAGGTCTCTTCGGAGCCGGGAACTTCGGCCATGCTCCAGCGGCCGTCCTCGCCGCGCGTCCACGCGACGCGCACGGTCTCGACGCCCGCGACGTTGCCCTGACCGTCGCCAAGGAACTGCTTCGACATGACGCAGAACTCGCGCGGGTCGTCGCCAAAGCGGGCCGAGGCCTCCTGGTGGCCGTAGTCGACTCGGAAGATGGCCGGCCACTGCGGCCAGGGGTTGTGCGGCGCGCGGCCGGCCGGCGGCTGCGGCAGGAGCTCGAAGTTCACGAGCGACGCGCAGCCGTGGCGGAGCGAGGTGCCGATGCAGTCGGTGCCGGTGTCGCCACCGCCGACGACGAGCACGCGCTTGCCCTCGGCAGAGAGCACTCCGCTCGGATCACCGTCGAGAAGGCCCTTGGTGTTCCGGTGCAGGAAGTCCATCGCAAAGTGGATGCCTCCCAGCTCGCGCCCATCGATCGCGAGGTCCCGAGGCCGCGTCGAGCCGACCGTGAGCAGGAGCGCGTCATGCGCGGCATGCAGCTCCCGGACGTCCACGTCGGTGCCGACCTCGACGCCGGTCACGAACTCGACGCCCTCGTCCCGGATCTGCTGTACGCGGCGGTCCACCACCCGCTTGTCGAGCTTCATGTTGGGGATGCCGTACATGAGCAGGCCGCCGATGCGGTCGCTCCGCTCGTACACGGTGACAGCGTGCCCGGCGCGCCGGAGCTGCTGCGCGGCCGCCAGCCCGGCCGGCCCGGAGCCGACGATGGCGACGCGCTTGCCGGTCTCCGCGCTCGGCGGCATCGGGACGATCCAGCCCTCCGCGAAGCCGCGGTCGGCGATGGCCTGCTCGATGTCCTTGATGCTGACCGGGGGTTCGTTGATGCCGAGCACGCACGCCCCCTCGCAGGGCGCCGGGCAGACGCGGCCCGTGAACTCGGGGAAGTTGTTCGTCTTGTGGAGCCGGTCGAGCGCGTCGCGCCAGCGCCCGCGGTAGACGAGGTCGTTCCACTCGGGGATCAGGTTGTCGACCGGGCAGCCGGTGTCCGTCTGGCAGAAGGGCACCCCGCAGTCCATGCACCGGGCGCCCTGCTCGCGCAGCCGCTTCTCCGGGGGGGTGTGCCGAAACTCTCCCCAGCCTTTCAGGCGCTCGTCGGGCGCGTCGTAGACGTAGCCCTTGCGCTCGAACTCCATGAAGCCAGTGATCTTACCCATCAAGCGACTCCCTGCTGCACGCGCTCCGCATCGGCGCCCGCGCGCGCGGCGTCGGCGCGCGCCTGCAGCACGCGCTTGTAGTCGGTCGGCATGACCTTCACGAACTGCCGAACCGCGAACTCCCATGTGTCGAGGACGCGCCGCGCCACCTCCGAGCCGGTGCGCTCGCGGTGCTCGGCGATGAGCGCCTGCACCGCTTCTTGCTCGTCGGCGTCGACGAGGCCCTCGAGCTCGACCATCCCTGGGTTGCAGCGCTCCGGGAACTCGCCGGCCGGGTCCCACACGTACGCGACGCCGCCGCTCATGCCGGCCGCGAAGTTGCGGCCCGTCGCCCCGAGGACGACCACGCGGCCTCCCGTCATGTACTCGCAGCCGTGGTCCCCGACGCCCTCGACGACGGCGAGCGCGCCGGAGTTGCGGACGCAGAAGCGCTCGGCGGCGCGCCCGCGGAAGAACGCCTTTCCCTTGATGGCGCCGTACAGGACGACGTTGCCGACGACGATGTTCTCCTCGGACGCGAAGGTGCTGGATTTCGGCGGGTAGACGACGATCTGCCCGCCGGAGAGCCCCTTGCCGACGTAGTCGTTGGCGTCGCCTTCGAGCTCGAGCTCGACGCCGCGCGCGAGCCACGCGCCGAAGCTCTGCCCGGCGGAGCCCTCGAACTTGAAGTGGACGGTGCCCTCGTCGAGCAGCGTCTCGCCCCACGCCTTCGCGATCTCGTGGCTGAGCATGGTCCCGACGGTCCGGTGGACGTTGCGAATCGGCATCGCCGCCTCGACGCGCTCGCCGCGCTCGATCGCGGGGCGAGCCAGCTCGATGAGCCGGTTGTCGAGGGCGTGCTCGATGCCGTGGTCCTGCTTGCGCACGCAGTGGACGGAGACGTCCGGCCCCGACGGCAGGGCGGGCTGGAGCATCGGGCGCAGGTCGATGCCCTGCGCTTTCCAGTGCGAGACGGCGTCGCTCGTGTCGAGCACGTCGACGCGCCCGATCATCTCGTCGATGCTCCGGAACCCGAGCTTCGCCATGACGCGCCGCGCGTCTTCGGCGACCATGAACAGGTAGTTGACGACGTGCTCGGGCTGCCCCGTGAACTTCTTGCGGAGCGCCGGGTCCTGCGTGGCGATGCCCACCGGGCACGTGTTGAGGTGGCACTTGCGCATCATGATGCAGCCGAGGACGATGAGCGGCCCCGTCGAGAAGCCGAACTCCTCCGCCCCGAGCAGCGCCGCGATGACCACGTCCCGGCCCGTCTTGAGCTGACCGTCGGTCTGGACGACGACCCGGCTGCGGAGGTCGTTCAGCACCAGGGTCTGCTGGGTCTCGGCGACGCCGAGCTCCCACGGCAGCCCGGCGTGTTTGATCGACGTGAGCGGCGAGGCGCCCGTGCCGCCGTCGTGACCCGAGATGAGGATGTGGTCGGCGTGGGCCTTCGCGACGCCGGCCGCGACGGTGCCGACGCCGACCTCGCTCACGAGCTTGACGCTGATCCGCGCGGACGGGTTCGCGTTCTTCAGGTCGTAGATGAGCTGCGCGAGGTCTTCGATCGAGTAGATGTCGTGGTGGGGAGGGGGGCTGATGAGCCCGACGCCCGGCGTCGAGTGCCGCACCGTGGCGATGATCTCGTCGACTTTGCGGCCGGGGAGCTCGCCGCCCTCGCCGGGCTTCGCGCCCTGGGCCATCTTGATCTGCAGCTCGTCCGCGTTCGTCAGGTAGTTGATGGTCACGCCGAAGCGCCCGGAGGCGACCTGCTTGATCGCCGAGCGCATGGGGTTCGGCGAGCCGTCCTCGAGCGGCAGATAGCGCGCGGGATCCTCGCCGCCCTCGCCCGTGTTGGACTTGCCGCCGAGGCGGTTCATCGCGACGGCGAGCGACGAGTGGGCCTCGTGCGAGATGGACCCGAAGCTCATGGCCCCGGTGACGAAGCGCTTGACGATCTCGGCGGCCGGCTCGACCTCGTCGATCGGGATGCCCGTGGTCGGCTTGAAGGTGAGCAGCCCGCGCAGGGTGCAGCGGGTGCGGGCGCTGTCATCCGCGTGCTCGGCGAAGCGCCAGTACGCGGCCTCGTCGTTGTAGCGGCCGGCGGTCTGCACCTCGGCGATGGCGAGCGGGTCCCACATGTGGCGCTCGCCGTTCGCGCGCCAGTGGAACTGGCCGTCGTTCGGCAGGACGGGCAGCCGCGGGATGGCGTCGCGGGAGGGGTACCCGAGCTCATGGCGCCGGACGGCCTCCTCGGCGAGGACGTCGAAGCCGACGCCCTCGATGCGGCTCGCCGTGCCGGTGAAGCACAGGTCGACGACCGCCTTGTTCAGGCCGACCGCCTCGAAGATCTGGGCGCCCTTGTACGACTGGAGCGTCGAGATGCCCATCTTCCCGAAGACCTTGAGCATCCCCTTGGCGACCGCCTTGCGATAGCCCGCGACGATGGTGTCGTCGTCGGGGAACTTCTTCGGGTCGAGCATGCGGTCGCGCCGCGCCTGCCACAGCGCCTCGAACGCGAGGTAGGGGTTGATGGCGTCCGCGCCGTAGCCGACGAGGCAGCAGTGGTGGTGCACCTCGCGGGCCTCGCCGGTCTCGAGCAGGATGCCGACGCGCGTGCGCTTCGCGAGCCGCGTGAGGTGGTGGTGCACCGCGCCGCAGGCGAGCAGGCTCGGGACGGGCACCCGGGAGGCGCCCGCCGCGCGGTCCGAGAGGACGATGAGGCTGTAACCCTCGTCGACGGCTCGCTCGGCCTCGCTCTGCAGGCGGCGGAGCGTCTCGTCGAGGCTCGCGGCGCCCTTCGGGCGGGCCCACGTGATGTCGATGACCTTCGTCCGCCACCCGCGGTAGTCGAGCGCCTTGAGCGCGGCGAGCTGCTCGTTGGTCAGGATCGGGTGCGGGATGCGGAGGCGCTGCGCGTGCTCGGGCGTGCTCTGCAGGAGGTTCCGCTCGGGGCCGATGTAGCACTCGAGCGCCATCACGACCTCTTCGCGGATCGAGTCGATCGGCGGGTTGGTCACCTGCGCGAAGAGCTGCTTGAAGTAGTCGTAGAGGAGCCGCGCCTGGTCGCTGAGGCACGCGAGCGCGCTGTCGTTGCCCATCGAGTTCACGGGGTCGCGCCCCTGCTCGATCATCGGCTGGAGCATGAACTGGAGCGTCTCGGTGGTGTACCCGAACGCCTGCATCCTCGGCAGGAGCGTCTCCGGGTCGAAGCCGTGGGCCTCCGCGCCGCCCGAAGGGAGCGAGTCGAGCGACAGGGCCTGCTGGCGCAGCCACTGCCCGTAGGGGCGGCGCGAGGCGATGTCGGCCTTCAGCTCGTCGTCGGGGATCAGGCGACCCTGCTCGAAGTCGACGAGGAACATGCGCCCAGGCTGCAGGCGGCCCTTGTGCTTGACGGACTCGGGGGGGACGTCGAGGACGCCGACCTCGGACGCCATGATGACCCGGTCGTCGTGGGTGAGGTAGTAGCGGCTCGGGCGCAGGCCGTTGCGGTCGAGCACGGCGCCGATGCGCTGGCCGTCCGTGAAGACGATGGACGCCGGGCCGTCCCAGGGCTCCATGAGGCAGGAGTGGTACTCGTAGAACTCCTTCTTCTCCCGGGACATCCGGTGGTGCTTCTGCCAGGCCTCCGGGATCATCATCATGATCGCCTCGGGCATGGAGCGGCCGCCCATGTAGAGAAACTCGAGCACGTTGTCGAAGTTGCCGGAGTCCGACAGGTCCGGCTCCGCGACGGGGAAGGTCTTGGCGAGGTCGTCGCCGAAGAGCGGGCTGTCGACGCTCCCCTGCCGGCTGTGCATCGCGTTCATGTTGCCGCGCAGGGTGTTGATCTCGCCGTTGTGGCTCATGTATCGGAGCGGCTGCGCGCGATCCCACGTGGGGAACGTGTTCGTCGAGAAGCGCGAGTGGACCATCGCGAGGTGGGAGCGGAACCGCCAGTCCGCGAGGTCTGGGAAGAAGGGCAGGAGCTGGCCCGGGGTGAGCATGCCCTTGTAGACGATGAGCTTCGTCGACAGGGAGCAGACGTAGACCTTGTCCGCTTCGCGGAGCACCGCGTCGCTCCGGAGCGACGAGCCGGCGGCCTTGCGGATGATGAAGAGCTGTCGCTCGAAGTCGTCTCGGTCGACGCCCTCCGAGGCGCCGACGAAGAGCATCTCGATGGCGGGCATGCTGCGCCGCGCCGCCGGCCCGAGGTCGGCGCCGTCCGGATCGGTGGGCACCGTCCGCCAGCCGAGCAGACGCTGGCCCTGGTCGGCGATCGTCCGCTCGAAGTGCTGTTTGCAGTGGAGTCGCTCGCGCTCGTCGGTCGGCAGGAAGACCAGCCCGGCGGCGTACCGCCCCGGCTCGGGGAGCTCGAGGCCGAGGTCGGCCTTGGCGACCGCCTGGAGCAGCTCGTGCGGGAGCGCGGTGAGGATGCCCGCGCCGTCGCCCGTGTTCGGGTCGGCGCCGGTCGCGCCGCGGTGGTTCATGTTGCGCAGGACCTGATCGGCGTCGAGGACGATCTGGTGGGAGCGCTCACCCTTGACGTGCGCGACGAAGCCGACGCCGCAGGCGTCTTTCTCGAAGGCGGGGTCGTACAGGCCGTGCTTGGTCGGCAGTCCGTTCGGCATCTCGGGTACCTCGTGAGAGCGTTCGGTTGGCGGCTCGTCCGGTCACACCGGCGAGCGAAGGAGGGTGCAGGCGGCGCTCAGGCCCGTTGCGATGCGCACCGCCGGCGAAGGTGCGGAGAGGTCAGGCAAGCGCGCGTCATGAGGCGGCCTTTCGGACGCCTCGGCGGTTCCCCTGCGGGTCGTCGAAGGCCCCGGCCGACAGCGGCACGTACGGACGCTCGATGAACGTCGACAGTACGACCATCGTCTCGGTGCCTTCGACCCCGTCGAGGGAGCGAATGCGGCTGATGAGCTTCTCGAGGGCGCCGGTGTTGCGCACCTTGACCTTGAGCAAGAGGGTGTGCGCGCCCGTGATGTGGTGGCACTCGAGCACCTGCGGGACCTCTTCGACCCAGCCCTCGAACTCGGCGAGCGCGCGCGGGGAGCGGATGGCGACGCCGATGAAGGCGGCGATGTCGAAGCCGACGCGGCGGGCGTCGACCTGGGCGTGGTAGCCGGTCAACACGCCGGCCTGCTCGAGCTTGCGGACGCGCTCCATCACGGCGGGCGCGCTCAGGCCGACCCGCTCCCCGACGCGCTTCAGCGATATCTTGGCGTCCGCCTGTAGCTCATCGAGGAGCTGGCGGTCGATCTCGTCGAGGCGATGTGGGTCGTCACGAAATTTCATTAGGCGTAGCCTGGAGTCGGCCTAATGGATAGGCGCTCGATCTCCGGGTGTCAACGCCTAATATCCGGGCGTCGTGTCTGAGGCGGCGGGCTTTGCTGCGGCGGCGCCCCGGGAGCGCGGGGCCGCGCGCGCCCGCGATGGGCTAATTTTTGCCCGCGCTGGCGACTTTGCGTACACGGGAGGACATGTCGTCGCCCGGTCGAGTCATCGGCGGCCTGCTCGTGTTCTGCGCGGCCGCGTCTTCAACTCTCGCCGCACCCGCGCACGCGGACGGCCGCGTGTGGACGGTGCAGCGGGGCGACGCGCTCATCCTCATCGCGCAGCGCTTCGGCGTGACCGTCGACGAGATCAAGCGCTGGAACGAGCTCGACGACGACACGATCCAGGTCGGCCAGTCGCTCGTGGTCGCGGGCAAGGCGCAGCGCGCGGCCGCGTCGAAGCGCGGCGACGGGGCCGCGGACGGCGTCTACCACGTGATGCCCGGTGACACGTTCTGGAGCATCGCGTCGCGATTTGGCGTGTCCGTGTCGGATCTTGCCGCCTCGAACCCGGACGTCGACCCACGTCGGCTCCAGCTCGGACAGCGCATCGGCCTCCCGGTCGTCCGGAAGACCATCCAGTACACGATCGAGCGCGGCGACATGCTCTCGACGATCGCCGACGCCCACCACGTGACCCTCGCCTCGCTGCGCGCCGCGAACCCGCGCGTCGACCCGCGCCGCCTGCGCGTCGGCGAGACCCTGGTCATCGAGTCGGAGAGCGTGGTGAGCCGGTCTCAGTCGATCGGCCTGCCGAACGACGGTCAGCTCGCGCACGCGGTCCAGCTCCGCCCGGGCCCCCTCTACACCATCCGCGACCCGAACCGCTCGTACGGCACCCTCGAGACGGTCCAGGCGATCCGGCGGGGGTTCGCCGCGGTCCGGCGCCGGTTCGGCCCGAAGTCGAAGGTCTGCGTGCACGACCTGAGCGCGCGCGACGGCGGGCAGCTCCAGCAGCACCTCAGCCACCAGAGCGGGCGCGACGTAGACATCGGGTACTTCCAGAAGCGCTACGTCGGCAGGGTCTCCCCCTTCCAGCGCATCCGGCCGCAGGATCTCGAGGTGCGGCGCCAGTGGACGTTGATGCACACCTGGCTCGCGAACGACCGCGTCGAGTACATCTTCATGGCGTACGCGCTCCAGCGGCCGCTCTATCTGTACGCGAAACGCCACGGCGCCACGCGACAGCAGCTCCGGCAGTGGTTTCAGTACCCGCGCGGCAAGCACGATCGCGTCGGCGTCATCCGCGACTATCCGCACCATGACACCCACATCCACGTGCGGTTCAAGTGCCCGGACGGAGACGCGCACTGCGGCGGCTGAGGGGCGCGGTCGGGCCGTGGGGGCGCGTGGGGCGGCTTAGGGTGAGCGCGGCGGGAGGGTCTGCGTGAGGGCGGCGTAGGCGCGGGCGCGGGGGTTGTCGCGGGCTTTGGCGCCTGGGTCGAGCTCTGCGTAGGTCTTGTCGCCGCCGGCGGGCTCGAAGATGGGCTCGAGGCCGCTGCCGAGGTGTCCGCGGGGCGGCCACACGAGGCGCCCTGCGACCTCGCCGCGGGCCGTCAGCACGCGGCCGTCGGGCGCCGCGAGGCTGAGCGCGCAGACGTACGCACAGCG
The DNA here is from genome assembly GCA_020430775.1 of Myxococcales bacterium. Classification (GTDB taxonomy): domain Bacteria; phylum Myxococcota_A; class Polyangia; order Polyangiales; family Houyiibacteriaceae; genus JAGQJE01. The sequence continues at coordinate 17,403 of JAGQJE010000304.1, read as the reverse complement.
CGGGTCGGCGCCGGGTCCGAGCCGCTCGAATGCGCGGTGCAAGCGCTCGATCGCGAGCGCGAAGTCGCGGCGACCATCGGCGCGCTCGGCCCAGCGGGCGGTGTGCACGCCGGGCGCGCCGCCGAGCGCCGGCACCACGACGCCCGAGTCGTCGGCGAGGGCGAACCAGCCGGAGGCCGCGGCGACGGCCCGCGCCTTGATCGCGGCGTTCTCCTCGAAGGAGTCGCCGGGCTCGTCCGGAGCGGGCACACCGAGCGATGCGGCGTCGTGAAGCGGCACGCCGAGCGGCGCGAGCAGGGCGTACATCTCGCGCACCTTGCCGGCGTTGTGGCTCGCGATGACGAGCGGGCTCGGCGGCCACGTCCACCCCGCAGGCGGAGGTGTGCGCGCCGCCTCTGCTCTGCCCTGCGGTCGGCTCGATGCGTCGGAGCGCGACATCGCTCAGCGCTCCGGGACGGCGAGCGGGGCCGGGGCAGGGGTCGTGAGCGGGCGGCGCATCCCCGCGATCTGGCGTCGCAACGCGGCCGGGTCGGAGGTCGGGAGCTTGCACCGGCCGCGCTCGCAGACGAAGGCCGTCGGCGCGTCGTGCAGGGCCGCCTTCCCGTCGAAGAGGGGCACCCGCGCCGCCTGCGCCCGCGCCTCGGCCTCTGTGCACAGCGCGACGAAGCTGCCCGGCAGATACGTCCCGCGGACCACCGACGCGAGCGCGGCCGCCTCGCGCGCGCGCGGACCCTCGCCGGCGGCGTCGGCCGGGCGAACGACGACCACCTCGAGCGCCACGTCGTGGTACGCCTCGAGCGCCGAGAGGAGCCGCGGGACGGCGAGCGGGGCACGCTCGAGCATCTGCGAGAACGCTTCGAAGATGCGCTCTGCGCGGGCCCGGTGCGCGTCGCCGCCGTCGAGCTGCGCGAGACGGAGTAAGTTCGACGCCTCGAGGGAGTTGCCCGAGGGCACGGCGCCGTCGTAGCCGGGGCGAGTGCGCATCGGGAGCTTCTCGGCGGTGTCCGCGGTCCGGAAGTACCCGCCGGGCCCGGCGTCCCAAAAGTGGGCGTCGAGCTGGGCCTGTAGCGCGCGCGCCGCCTCGAGCCACCGGGGCTGCGCGGACGCCTCGTACAGGTCGAGCAGCCCGGCGATCATCGCCGCGTAATCGCCGAGGTAGCCGTCGCCGCTGACGGCCCCTCCCGCGAAGCTCCGGCCGAGCGCGCCGCCCGGCGCCCGCAGGTGGTCGAGCACGAACGAGGCCGCGCGCGTCGCCGCCTCGAGGTAGCGCGGCTCGTCGAGCGCGAGCGAGGCGCGGGCGAACGCGCCGATCATGAGGCCGTTGTCCTCGGCGACGATCTTGTCGTCGAGGTGAGGGGGCTTGCGCTTCGCGCGCGCCTCGAAGAGCGCGCGACGGCTCGACTCGAGCGACGCTCGGAGGGCGGCCTCGGTCACGCCGAGCTTCTTGGCGGACTCGGCGAGCGGCGCACCCACGTACAGGATGTTGCGACCGCCCTCGAAGTTGCCCGCGGGCGTGATGCCCCACACGGCGTCCGCCACCTTCGCCCGCTCGGCGCCGAGGACCTTGCGCACCTCGCTCGCGGGCCACGTGAAGAACCACCCCTCGACGGAGTGGCCCTCGTCGTCCTCGCTGTCGGCGTCGGTCGCCGTGTAGAACCCGCCGGCGGGCGAGGTCATCTCGCGGTGCACGTAGTCGAGGGTCTCGCGCGCCACCCGCGCGAAGCGCGCGTCGCCGTCGAGCTGGTACGCCGCGACGTAGAGCGCCGCGAGCTGCGCGTTGTCGTAGAGCATCTTCTCGAAGTGCGGGACCCGCCAGCGCGCGTCGGTCGCGTAGCGGTGGAAGCCGCCGCCGATGTGGTCGTAGATGCCGCCGTCGGCCATCGCGACGAGGGTGCGGCGGACGATCTCGAGGGCGCCCGGGTCGCCGGTCCGCGCGGCGTAACGCAGGAGAAAGTCGAGCCGCGCCGGTTGCGGGAACTTCGGCGCGCCGCCGAAGCCGCCGTGCGCCGGGTCGAAGCGGGACGCGAACGCGCGCGCGGCGGCGACGACGGTCGCGGCGGTCGGCACGGCGCCCGGGGCCGCCGGCTCCGCGAGCGCCTCCATGTGTCGGCTCACCTGCTCGGCCCGCGCGACGACGGACGCGCGATCGGTGGCGTAGCGCGACGCCATCTGCCGGAGGATCTCGAGCAGCCCGACGCGCGCGCCCCGCGCTCCGGCCCGCGGCGGGAAATAGGTCCCCGCGAAGAAGGGCTCACGGTCCGGTGTGAGCAGCAGGGTCATCGGCCAGCCGCCCTGGCCGGTCAACGCCTCCACCGCCGTCATGTATACGGCGTCGACATCGGGGCGCTGCTCCCGGTCGACCTTGATGCAGACGAAGTGCTCGTTCAGAAAGGTCGCGATCTCGGTGTCTTCGAACGACTCCTGCTCCATGACGTGGCACCAATGGCAGGTCGAGTAGCCGATCGACAGAAACACCGGCTTGTGCTCCGCGCGGGCGCGCTCGAACGCAGCGTCCCCCCAAGGAAACCAATCGACGGGGTTGTGGGCGTGCTGGAGCAGGTAGGGGCTCGACTCGAGGATGAGGCGGTTGGTGTACCTCGGCTTGCCGTCGGGGAAGCGGTGGCGGGTGTGCGGCTCGTATCGCGGTCCCTTGGCCTCGAGAGCGCGATCGAGCCGGGCCACGAGCGCGGGATCGACGCGCTTGACGCCCGGAAGGGGCGGGTCGCCCGCGGGCGGCGCCTGGTCGGTGGGCGGCATCGGTGCGGTCTCCTTCGTGGGCGCGGGTTGATCGGCCGGCCGGGTGATGGGCGCCGCCTCGGCCGGGCTCGGCGAGCGCCGGCAGCCCGCGCCGAGCAGCACGCTCGCGACCGCACAAGACGCGATCAGCGCGCGACGCCGCGGCGGACACCCGGACGCGCTCCGAGACCGCGCCGCGGTGGCGTGCCGAGACGTTCCGCGTCTCGACCGCCGCGCGCGCAGATGCGCTTTGGTATCATGCATGTTAAGCCAAGGCATCCCACATGAACGCCGGCCGCGCCTTTGAACGGCGAGCGGCATCGGTCGCTGTGCGAGCCGGCCATGAAACGATCACCGCATGACTGACCAGACCACCGCCCTTCCGCCCCGCATCTATCAGCACTCCGCGCGCAAGGAGTGGGGCCGCGCCGTGCTCGTCCTCGAGCAGGCCGACCGGCTGACCTTCCTCTTCGAGGACGGCACCGAGCGGCGCTTCCACGTCGACTACATCGACCGGATGCAGGCGATCGACGTCGAGCCCGACGAGGCCGCGCGCATCGACAAGCAGGCCCGGCGGAACCAGCCGCCCTCGAGCGGCAGCCGCAAGGGTCGGGCGGCGCGCCCACGCAAGCCTCCGGTCAGCTTCGAGCAGCAGCTCGCGCACTTTCTGAAGCTCTTTCCGGGTGGCTTCGAGGATCGCGACTACATCAAGACCGAGCGCGGCAATCCCGGCACGAAGGCCGCCGCGCAGTGCAAGGACGCCGCCATCGCGCGCGCCGCGGAGCTCCTCGGCGAGGACGCGCTCACCGCGCAAATCGCCGCCGGTGAATTCGAGGCCATCCGCGAGTCCGTCGGGACCATCCTCACCGCGACCAAGAACACGACGAACAAGACCGAAGGGCGCGCGTTCGGCCGCTCGGACGCCGCGGCCTCCGAGGAGTTCGCGAAGGCGCTGCTCGCCGCGCTCTACGGCCAGGGGCCCTACACGACGCGCTTCAACCACCTCGTCGCGGCGATGCACGCGCCGGATCGACCGTCGTGGCCGCTCGCCACGCTCATCCCCGCGCTCATCGCGCCCGACGAACACGTCTTCGTCAAGCCGACCATCCTCAAGAAGCAGACGCTCGTGTTCGACATCGACCCCCGGTACGACACGAAGCCGAACGGCGTGACCTACACGCAGTTCCAGCACGCCGCCAAGGTCGCCCGTCGCCGGCTCGACGCCGCCGGGCAGAAGCCGCGCGATTTGCTCGACGTGTACGCGTTCATGGCGAAGACGCTCAGCCCGAAGGCGCTCAAGAAGCTCGCGCCCTAGCGATCGGTGCGCCGCCCGGCGCGCGAGCTTGCGGCCGTCGCGGGGCGCGGCTCAGCGGGCGTCGCCGAGCCTGTCGCGGAGGGCGTCGGCGATGCGCTCGTCGGTCGCGTAGATCTCCTCGACGTGCTTCGAGTCGACGAGCGTCCGCGTGAGCTGGCGGAGCATGTGCTTGACCGAGCGCGCGTCGGACGCCGCGATGGCGAGCTCGTTGATGAGCGGGTACTTCGCGTCCGGCTCGAGCTCGAGCACGTCGTCCTGCACGAGCCGGTCGATCGCGCCGTCGAGGGCGAGCTTGAGCTGGCGGATGAAGGGCGTGTCCTCCGGCTCCGGCGGCGCCTCCGGCTTGCCCGCGAGCGCCGCGAGCAACCCGGCGAGCCCCTCACCGTCGTTGGCCGCCGCCGGGAGCGCGTCCTCGAGGCCGCCGTCGTCCGGAGCCACCGACGGCGCCACCGAGGTCATCTCGCCCCGCCAGCGCCGGTGGCGCTGCAGCCACGCCGTCGCCAGCTCCGCGAGCTTCGGGTCGTCGCACCGGGCATAGAGCCGGATGAAGGTCGGCGCCTCGCCGCCCTCGACCGCCTCCTCGAAGGTCTGCAGGTGCTCGACGAGCGCGCGGTGCGGCGCGTCGAGCTCGGTCACGGCGACATCGGCGGGCAGCTCGACGCGGCGCTCGTTCAAGAAGACATGCAGCAGCCAGAGCGCGAAGCGCCGCTGCCACCCGTCGCCGCGGTCGTCCGGAGACCAGGTGTCGACCGGTCCGGGAGCGGGCCACTGACCCCGCGAGTAGGCGTCCCACGCCTCGACGAGCGGGCTGTCGAGGAAGGCCTCGAAGAGGTACCAGCCGGAGGCCGTGCCCTGCTCCCGCTCGTCGTCGAGGGCCGCGACCTCTTGTGCCTCGACGCGCTCGAACTCGGCGTCGTCGATCGCGCCGCGGCCGTGCGCGACCTGCGCGGCCATCCACGTGACCGCCGAGGCGAGCGAGGCCATCTGGAGGTCGCCCCACTCTCCGTCGTCGAGGGTGTAGACGCGGTGCGCCCCGCTCGCGTCGGCGACCGTGTCGACGAAGAAGGTGACGCTCGGCAGGGCCGGCGAGGCGAACGCCTCGAGAGAGGCGAGCTGGGCGGCCCAGTGCAGGCGCCACGGCGCGCGCGGGTCCCCGAGGGCGAGGCCGGGGTACGGGTCGCTGTCGAGCTCGAGCAGGACGAAGGCGTCCTCCGCGTCCGCCGTGACGTCGAGCAGGTCGATGAACGCGTCGACCGGCGACGCGCTGAGCTCCGGGAGCGAGCCGGGCATGCCAAGCGCGCTCCAGTAGCGAGCGGCGGCCTCGAGAAACGCGGTGTGGGGCATCGGCGCGCCCGATCGTAGCGACCGATTCGACCAGCGTCGAGCGGACGGCGCGCGGGCCTCACGCGCGTCGCTGCACGGGCGCCGCGCGGGCGCAGGGGAGCGGTCGAGAGCGCCGGCGCCGGGGTTGGACGCCTCGACGCAGACGATGATCACGAAGGAGCTTCGTACCACCGAACGCGCGTCCCCTTCTGGTCACACGCGGGCGGCGTGCTAGAACGCGTTCTACCAAGCGACCGTCCCAGCCATCGCCACGCCGCGGCCCCTTGCGCGCCCGCGAGCGGCCAACCAAGGATACCCGTTCGATGCCCGTTCACTCCGACGCGTTCAAGCAGGGGCTCCGCCGGTGGGTGAGCGGCGTCACGGTCGTGACGGCGCGCGCGGGCGACGAGATGCACGGGATGACGGTCTCGGCGTTCTCGAGCGTGTCGGCGGATCCCCCGCTCGTCCTCGTGTGCGCGAACCGCGGTTCGCGTACGCACCGCATCATCCGCGAGGGCGGGCTCTTCGCCGTGAACATCCTCGCGTCCGACCAGCAGGCCGTGTCGAACACGTTCGCGTCGTCCGCGGACGAGGACCGCCGCCTCGAGTTGGTGCCGTGGCACCCGGGACAGACGGGCGTGCCGATGGTCGACGGCGCGCTCGCGAACCTCGAGTGCCGCGTCGTGAGCGCGTACGACGAGGGCAGCCACACGATCTACATCGGCGACGTGATCGCGGCCGAGCTGCGCGACGCCGACCCGCTCATCTATTACGGCGGCAGCTACCGAGACCTGCGCTAAGGGGTACGCGCTCGCGCGGCACCAACGCGCCGGGAGCGACGGCCCGGGCGTGGCGGGCTGATAGGCTCGGGCCATGCGCTCGGACGACCCGCGCCTGTCACCCATCGAGCTCGACGGGCAGCGCCTCCTGCTCCCGTCCGGACCCGGCTGGGAGACGCTGCGACGCGACGGGCGGCTCGACGGGCTCCCCCTGGGCGCGGGCCGCCGCCTCGAGACGTACCTGGCGATCGCCGACCGCTCGCCGGAGCTCCGCGTCGCGCTCGGCCGGCCGGCCGGCGAGGGCGAAGCGCGGCAGCCGTGGATCCTCTGCCACCTCGCCCCCTGCGCGGCGGGCTGGCGCCGCGTGCGCGTCCGGAGCCAGACCTGCTTCGGCTGCGGCTGGGTCGGCGTGACCGGCACCGCCCGCGATTACGCGATCTACGAGGGCTCGCCCGACCCGCTCGCGGCGCTCGCCGCCGGCGAAGCGCTGCCGACCCTCCCCTGCCCCGACTGCGGAGCCGCCCTCCCCGAGCCGCCGATCTGGGCCCAAACCGTGCGCCAACCAACCCCCTGACCTGCCCAGGCGGCGGTCACCCGCACCCGTCGAAACACGAGCTTCGGGCTGCGCGTGGAATCCTGCGCTCGGTCGCGCGCACACCGACGGCCACCATTGCAGCGGGCGACCCACGGCACCGCGCCGTTGGGTTCAGTCTTGCCACCGCAGGAGTGCAACCAACGGCGTACGACCACGACGCCAAGGCCGACGCGTGAGGCTCCGCTGCGGTGCCGAACCACGCGGGGTGGGGAGCCAAAGCTTGCTTCGACGCGACTCAGGCGCGGCGAAGTGAAGTTTGGGAGCGTGCGCGCCCGCAGGGACCGACCGAGGAATACTCTGAGTATTTCGCAGGGAGGGACCGAGGACGTAAGCCGCTCAATGCGCCGCCCAGGGCAACACGCCCCCTTCGGGTCCTGGGGGGTGCAGTGAGCGTGCGCGCCCGCAGGGACCGACCGAGGAATACTCTGAGTATTTCGCAGGGAGGGACCGAGGACGTAAGCCGCTCAATGCGCCGCCCAGGGCCCGAAGGCGTTTAGAGCCAGCGTTTGTGGCGAAAGTACCCCACCAACGCCAGCGCTATCCCGAACATCAGGGCGAGCAGCGCGGGGTATCCGTAGCGCCACCCGAGCTCCGGCATGTTGTAGGGCGAGCCGGTGTCGAAGTTCATCCCGTACAAGCCGGTGAGGAAGCTGAGTGGGATGAAGATCGTCGCGATCATCGTGAGGACCTTCATCACCTCGTTCATCCGGTTGCTCGTCACCGAGAGGTAGATGTCCATCAGGCCCGACGCGACCTCGCGATCGCTCTCGAGCAGCTCGACGATCTGCGCGACGTGGTCGGCGCAGTCCCGGAGGTAGAGCCGGGTCGCGGGCTCGAACGCCCCCGACTCATCGTGGAGCAGCGCCTGGATGGCCTCGCGAAGGGGCCACATCGCGTGCCGGAGTATCTGCAAATCACGCCGGAGATCTTGCACCTGCGAGACGATGTCGATCTCCGCGTCCTCCGCGAGGACGCCCTCGGAGAGGGCCTCGACGCGATCGCCGAGCGCGTCGACGACGGGGAAGTGGTCGTCGACCAGGCCGTCGAGCAGCGCATACGCGAGGTAGTCCGCGCCGGAGGTGCGTGTCCGCCCGAGGTTCGCGCGCAGGCGCTTGCGGAGCGCGGCGAAGGCGTCGTCCTCCTCGCCCTCTTGGAACGACACGACGAAGCCCTTGCCGAAAAAGAGGCTCACCTGCTCCGAGCCGAGCGAGCCGTCCTCGTTCGTGCGGACGCGACGGACGACGACGTAGCGCCCACCCGGGTACTCCTCGACCTTCGCGCGCTGGTGGACGTAGACGACGTCTTCGAGCGCGAGCGGGTGGATCGAGAACGCCTCACCGACCCGGCGGAGCACCTTGGCGGCGCCGAGCCCCACCACGTCGACCCACACGACCGGAAAGCGGGCCCGCAGGGTGTCCAGACCGTCGAGCTTCGCGTGCTCTTCGATTTCGTCCGGACCGAAGGCGACCACGCGAACCCCGGCGTGGGGCGCCGCCGGGTCGACGCGCCACGCGCCCGGGGGTTTCCCGATGGTCTGCGCGCGGCGCTCGCGGCGCGCAGCTTTGCGCACGTTCGCTGCGCGGCGGCGAGACTTCGACATGCGATCCTCCTCTGCAGCGTTTGTAGCCCACCGCCGGGGCCCGGCGCACCTTCGATCGTTGACACGACCGGCGCGGGCGTGGTTGCCATGGACGTGATGCTTCCCCGCCGTACGTCGCCGGCGACGCGCGCCGGCTCGCGCGGACGCGCCCTCGTGCTCGCCTCGATCGCCCTCTCGCTCGCCATCGCCGGTGGCGCCGTCGCCCGGGCGCAGGGCGCGCCGCTCGACGCGGGCGCCTCGACGACCGGCAGCGGCGGCGATGCCGCGGTCGGCGTACCGACCGACGCCGCGGGCGCTGATGCAGGTGAGCCCCCGGTCGGGCCGGCGCCGAAGAGGGTAGGCCTCGCGGGCTCCGAGCCCTTCGTGTTCTCGGCCGACTCGGGCGAGCGAGGCGTGGCGCAGCAGCTCTGGTCGGAGGTCGCGCGACGGCTCGGTTGGCCGGAGGTGACCGACCGCTTCGACAACGTCTCGGCGGGTCTAGAGGCCCTCGAAGCCGGCACGATCGACGTACTCGTCGGCCCGGTGAGCATCACCGCCGAGCGCGCCGCGCGCGTGCAGTTCTCGCAGCCCTTCTACGTCTCGCACCTCGGCATCGCCGCCAAGGTCATCGAGGCGACGCTGTGGCAGCGCATCCGGCCGCTCTTCAGCAAGGGCTTCTTCACGGCGGTGGGGCTCCTGTTGCTCGTTCTGGCGACCGTGGGGCTTCTGTTCTGGCTGACGGAGCGACGCGCGCAGCCGGAGACCTTCTCGAAGTACCCCATCCGCGGCGTCGGCACGGGCATCTGGCTCGCGGTGGTGACCATGACCACGGTCGGCTACGGCGATCTGGCGCCGAAGACCGTCGCCGGGCGCGTCGTCGCGGGCTCGTGGATGGTGATCTCGCTCATCTCGGCCACGTCGCTCGTCGCGGGCATCGCCAGCGTGCTCGCCATCACCGGCGGGTCGAGCTTCACCATCACGCGGGCCGCCCAGCTCGACGGGCACAAGGTCGCCACCGTCGCCGGGAGCCCGGCGGTCGCGTTCGCGCAAGGGTACGACGCCCGCGTCGAGACCTTCCCGACGCTCGCGCAGGCGTTCGAGCAGCTCGAGGACGGCGCGGTCGACGCCGTCGTCTACGACCAGCCGCAGCTCCGATACTACATGAAAACGCACACCGTGCAGCACGTTGTCGTTTCCGAAAACGGCTATAAACCGCAGGGATACGGGTTCGCGACGCGACGCGGCGCCGCCTTCGCCCCGACCTTGTCGGCCGCGGTGCTCGCGCTGCGCGAGGACGGCTTCACGCGGCGCACCCTCGACGCGTGGATCGGACCGGAGCCTGAGCGCGCGCCCTAGCCCGACGGACGCGCCGCGAGCCGCGCCGCCCCCGTTTTCTGTTATGCTTCGCTCATGACCTGGGATGACCGTGTCGTACCGAAGCTCCACTGGAGCATCGATCGCACGGCACACGGCTTCTCGAAGCTCGGGTATCAGGTCGTCCCGCGCCTCATGCCGCAGTGGCGCGGCGTCGAGGTGCAGCGTGACGTCCCCTATCGCCGCAGCGGGCTCCCGGAGCACCGCCTCGACGTGTACCGGCCGAGCGGCAAGGCGCAGTCGCTGCCGACGATCTTCTACGTGCACGGCGGCGCGTTCTCGATGATGTCCAAGGACACCCACGCGGTGATGGCGTACCAGCTCGCCTCGCACGGCTACCAGGTGTTCATGGTCAATTACCGGCAGGGCGTCGACCACGCCTACCCCCGGCCGATAGAGGACGTGTGCGCGGCGCTGCTCTGGGTCCTCGAGCGTGGCGCGGAGCTCGGCGCGGACCTCGACCGCCTCGCGCTGATGGGCGAGTCCGCCGGAGCCAACCTCACGGCGGCGCTCGCTTACTGCGTCCACAACCCGCGGCCCGAGCTCTTCGCGCGAGCCGTCTACGACCGCAACGTCCGGGTGCGCTGCGTGCTCCCGATGTACGGCGCGCACGACATGCACGACATGGAGCGCTTCTGGCGGGACCCGCGCAAGCGCCACCGGATGGCGTCGTGGATCAAGCGCACCATCGTCGAGATGTCGGTCGCCTACCTCGGCTCGGCCGACCCACGCCGCTGCCCGCTCGCGAGCCCCCTGCGCCTGTATCGTGCGCGCCCACCGAAGGGAGCCCGCCGGATGCCGCCCTTCTTCATGAGCGCCGGCACCGCGGATCCGCTGCTCGCAGACACGATCGGCCTGCGGGAGGCGCTCGAGGCGCGCGGCGTCGACTGCGAGCTGCACGTGCATCGCGGGGAGATGCACGCGTTCGACGTCCTGCTCTGGCGCTCGGCCGCGCGGGCGCACTGGCGCGCGGTCTTCGCCTTCCTCGAGCGTCACCTGAAGCCGACCATCGAGGCGCTGCCCGCGGACGCCGCGAGCCACCGGGTCGACGACGAGGGGTCGGAGGCGACCAGCGCGTCGACGCGGCGCCGCGCGCGCGTGCAGAACGTCCGGCCGCTGCCCGGCCACACGTCGACGGTCGCGCCCGCGCCGAAGCCGCCGGGAACACCGCCCAGCGTCCGACCGGCGCCCCCACCCGCGTCTCCGCCCGATGAGCCCACGGCCTCGCGCGTCACGGGCTGAGCGGGTTCAGTAGTCGATCGGGCTCTGGTCCGGGCTGAGCTTGACGGACTCCGCGTGCTCGAGGGGCGTGACCCGGCGCCCCATGTGCTCCGCCCACGCCCGCGTGAACTCGGCGCCGAGGAAGAACACCTGCGCCGTGTAGTACACCCAGATCATCAGGACCACGAAGCTCCCCGCCGCGCCGTAGGTGGAGACGACCCCCGCCTCCGCGAAGTACACCCCGATGAGGAGCGAGCCGGCGACCGAGAACACGGCCGTCACGAGCGCGCCGAGGATCACGTCGACCCACGCGACGTGCGCGTCCGGGAGCCAGCGGAAGATGAGCGCCACCAGCAGGGTCAACACGGCGACCCACTGGCCGAGCTCGCTGAGCTGCGTCACGACGGGTGACTTCGGGACGAGCCCGAGCGCCCTCGACGTGCCCACGCGCAGCACGGCGAGCAGGACGATCGCCGCGCCGCACATCAACACCATGCCGAACGCGAGCATCCGCCGGCCGAGCACCTTCCGACCCGGCCCGTGCAGGCTCGCCGAGACGGTCGTTCGCACGCCCCAGATGTGGTTCAGCGCCGCGCGCAGCATCACGAACACGCGCGTCGCCGCGTACACGAGGAACGCGAGGCTGGCCAGGGTCGCGACGCCGCTCGCGCCCGGCTCGCGCGCGCTCTCGATGACCTGACTGACGAAGGCCGCCGTCGGCTTACCCATGAACGCGGTGAGCTGGCGCGTCAGCTCGCCGTGCGCCGCCTCGCTCCCGAGCACCCAGCCGGCGACGACCAGCGCGATGACGCCGACGGGCGCGATCGCGAGCAGCACGTAGAACGCGACCGCACCTGAGATCAACCGGCCGTCGTGGAAGCGGAAAGAAGACCACACCTCGCGCAGGACGCCCCACATCGGGGCGAGCCTACCGCGACAGGGAGCGGCGTTGCGAGCACGGGCCGCTCGCGCGTCACGCGCGGCAGCCCGGTCGGTGTCAGTAGCGGTAGTACTCGGGCTTGAAGGGGCCGAGGCGCGGGATGCCGAGGTAGTCCGCCTGCGCTTGCGTGAGCTCGGTGAGCTTCGCGCCGAGCTGGCCGAGGTGCAGCCGCGCGACCTTCTCGTCGAGCTCTTTCGGTAGGACGTAGACGGCGCCGCGCTCGTACCGGTCGCGCTCGGTCCACAGCGAGATCTGCGCGAGCACCTGGTTCGTGAACGAGTTGCTCATCACGAAGCTCGGGTGGCCGGTAGCGCAGCCGAGGTTCACGAGGCGGCCGCGCGCGAGCACCGTGATGCGCTTGCCGTCCGGGAAGATGAAGTGGTCGACCTGCGGCTTGATGTTCTCCTCGCGGACGCCGTGCTCGCGGTCGAGCAGCCAGCTCATCTCGATCTCGGAGTCGAAGTGGCCGATGTTGCAGACGATCGCCTCGTTCTTCATCTGGGCCATGTGCGCGCCCGTGATGACCTTCGAGCAGCCGGTCGCCGTGACGAAGATATCGCCGATCGGCGCGGCGGCGTCCATCGTGACGACCTGGTAGCCCTCCATCGCGGCCTGGAGCGCGCAGATGGGATCGATCTCGGTGATGAGGACCCGCGCGCCCTGCCGCGCGAGCGCGGTCGCGCAGCCCTTGCCCACGTCGCCGTAGCCGGCGACGACGGCGACCTTGCCGGCGATCATCACATCCGTCGCGCGCTTGATGCCGTCGACGAGCGACTCGCGGCAGCCGTAGAGGTTGTCGAACTTCGACTTGGTGACCGAGTCGTTCACGTTGATCGCGGGGCACTTCAGGGTGCCGGCCCGCGACATCTCGTAGAGCCGGTGCACGCCGGTGGTCGTCTCTTCGGACAGCCCGACGATGGGCTCCGGGCCGTCGAAGAGCTGCGGGTGCCGCTTGTGCGCGATCGCGGTGAGGTCTCCCCCGTCGTCGAGGATGAGGTTCGGCGGCTTGCCGCCCTCGAACGACGCGAGCTGCTGCTCGATGCACCACTCGTACTCTTCGTCGGTCTCGCCCTTCCACGCGAAGACCGGCACGCCGGTCACGGCGATGGCAGCCGCGGCGTGGTCCTGCGTCGAGAAGATGTTGCAGCTCGTCCAGGTGACCTCCGCGCCGAGCTCGCGGAGGGTCTCGATGAGCACCGCGGTCTGGATGGTCATGTGCAAGCAGCCGGCGATGCGCGCGCCTGTCAGAGGCTTCGACTCGCCGTACTCGCGTCGCAGGGCCATCAGGCCGGGCATCTCGTGCTCGGCGATCGCGATCTCCTTGCGGCCCCACTCGGCGAGGGTGAGGTCCGCGACCTTACAGCGCTTGGTCGAGTTGGGGCTCATGGGGTGCTCCTACGGATCGGGGTCGAGGGGTGCAGGTCGTGGTGCGCGGGTCGCTCGGCGAGCGATCTGCGCTCGGGTCGCGACGCGACGGAGAGGTCGCCTCGCGCACACATAGCAGCCCGTGTATGCGCGGGCGACCTAGCCGGTGGTGGGGCGGGCTGATGGCGGGCTCAGCCGGCGGAGGCTTTGAACGATGCACGGAACGCGGCCCAGTCGGGGTGACGCACCAGCGGCGCGAGGGAGGCGTCGGACTCGAGCGCGGCGAGGCCGTCCAAGCCCGCGCGATGGGCGGTGCGGAGCCACTCGAAGCCCTCGTCGACCCGTCCGAGCGCGGCCCACGCGCGCGCGACGTGGACCGCGGCGTTGGGGTCCTTGGACCGCTCGAAGTGGGCGCCCGCGAGGGTGGCCGCCGGCTCGTACGCGCTCGCCGTGAAGGCGGCCTGGGAGAGCTGCTCGAGGGACTCGAGGCTCAGCTCCTTGCCGGCCGGGGTGTCGCAGAGCGAGGCGGCGCGGTCGAAGTCACCGGCGCTGATGAGCGCGCGGACGAAGGTCTTCTCCGCGAAGTCCCCGCCCCGGTCGCCGAGGGCGGCCTCGAGCAGCGGCAACGCCTCGCGCGTGCGGCCCAGCTCGAACGCGACCGCCCCCTCGAGGGCGGGGTCCGGGTCGCGCTCGCCGGACATGCTCTCGAGCGCGTCGCGCGCCGCCGCGGGATCGCACGTCAGCAGCCGGCCCCAGGCGAGCAGGTGGAAGGCCTCGTCGCGGGCGTCATCGTCCGTCGCGGCCTGGACGAGCTTGCCCGCGAGGTCGACGAGTCGCCGCCCGTCGCCGGCGTAGAGCGCGGCGAAGGCTTGCACCAGCGGAGGCCCGCCCTGCGCGGCGGGCGCGTTGCGAGCCCGCTCGGCCTCGAGGACGCGGTAGGTGGTCATCGCGAAGAGGGCGAGCAGCAAGGTGATGAAGATCTCTCCGAAGTAGACGGAGAGCGCCCCGACCACACCGATGAAGAAGAACGAGACGTAGCAGCTCAGCCGCCGGCCGTGGCCGGGGCGGATCCACTCGAGCCCGGACGCGACGATGTTGCCGCCGTCGAGCGGGAGCATGGGGATGAGGTTCAGCAGCCCGAAGCCGAGGTTGACCCACACGAAGACCACCACGATCTCGCGGGCGAACGCTGCGTCCGGGAGCCAACCGGCGAAATGCGCTCCGTAGACGAGGCCGCCGAGCACGATGCCGACCAGCGGCCCGGCGACGCTCACGAGGATGCTGCGCCCGGGCGAGAGCGACTCACCGCCGTCCCACCACGTCAGCCCGCCGAGGGCGACGAGCTCGATGTTGGGCTTCAGGCCGTAGTGCCGGCCGACGAAGGCGTGCCCGAGCTCGTGCATCAGGACGCCCTGGAAGACGATCACGATCCAGATGAACGGGTTGCCCTGCGAGAGGAGCCCGAGGGCCGCCGCCATCAGGATGAAGACCAGGTGCACGCGCACCGGGATCCCCCACAAACGAAAGGCAGCCGCCATCTTGTCCCTCATAGAGCCTGCGCGCGGGGGCGCAACCAAAGCACGCTCGCAGAGGGCGCTCGGCGGCGGTCCGTCGCGTGGCCGGAAGGCGCAGGAATCCGCGGGAATCCACCGGGATCCACAGAGCTTGGCGGAGATCAGCGGGCGCGCTCTTCGCGGATGCGCTTCTTGGTCGCGGCCCACGAGCAGACGGGGCAGGCGGCGAGGTCGTGGCCGCGGGCCGGGCAGCGCTCGCGGCCGAAGTAGATGATCTGCAGGTGGCGGCGGATCCACGTGTCGCGCGGGAACACGGCTTTCAGATCGCGCTCGGTCTGCTCGACCGAGCGGCCGCTCGACAGCCCCCAGCGCGCGGCGAGGCGGTGGATGTGGGTGTCGACCGGGAAGGCCGGCACGCCGAAGGCCTGGCATATCACGACCGAAGCGGTCTTGTGGCCGACGCCGGGGAGCCGCTCGAGCGCGCCGATGTCCGCGGGGACCTGACCGCCGTGCTCCGTGACCAGCGCCTCGGCCATCGCGCGGAGCCGCTTCGCCTTGGTCGGCGCGAGGCCGACCTCGCGGATGGTCGCGAGCAGCTCGGGCACCGGCGTGCGCGCCATCGTCTCCGGGTCCGGGGCGAGCGCGAAGAGCGCTGGGGTCACCTGGTTGACCTTCTTGTCGGTCGTCTGGGCGCTCAACGCCACGGACACCAGCAGCGTGAAGGGGTCGCGGTGATCGAGCGGGATCGGCGGGTCCGGGTAGAGCGCGTCGAGGATCTCTCCGATGCGCGCGGCCTTGTCCGCACGGGTCAACGGGCGCCCGGGTGGTTGACGGGGCGGCGCGGACCGGGCGCGTCGTCGTCGCCCAGGGCGTAGCTCGAGCGCTGCATGGGCGGAGCCTGCCGCCACGCCGCGCACGACACAAGCGCTCCGGCGCGGGCGCGCTCTGCAAGCGGCCGCGTTGCCTGATACGGTCGACGTCGCGTGCACCGAGCGAACCAAGAGACGCGTCGGCATCGGGCTTGGCGCGTCGTGCGCAGGGGCCTCGTCTGGCTCGGGTGCGTGGTGGTCGGCGTGGTCGCGCTCGTGGTCGTGCTCGTGCTCGCGGCCAACACGGGCCCTGGCCGCCGGTGGACCTGCGCGAAGCTGAGCTCGACGCTCTCGAGCGCCTTGCGTGGCCGCGTCGAGGCTGGCCGGTGCGAGGCGCTCTGGCCGGGGCGTCTCCGCGTCGCCGAGGTCGCGCTCTACGGCGCGGGGAGCGAAGCCGGCGCCCCGCTCGCGCGCGTCGGTGCGCTCGAGGTCCAGCCCGACCTCGGCGCGCTCCTGCACGGCGCGCTGCGCGTCTCGGAGGTGCGCATCGAGTCGCCGTCGGTGTCGCTGCGCAAGAACGCGAAGGGAGGGCTCGCGCTGCTCGACGCGCTCGAGTCGGCCTCGCCCTCGCCGCCCGAGGAGGCCTCGTCCGGCGAGCTCCCGGAGGTGACCATCGACCGGATCGCGCTCACGGACGGCGCCGTGACAGACCTCCCGGACGCGCTCCGCGTGCGCGCTCTCGGCGCGGACGTCGGGGTGCAGGTCGGCGACGGGATCGTCGTAGAGGTGCGCTCGGTCGCGGCGGATGCGCGACGGGGCGGCGCGTCGGTGCTGCGGATCGAGCGCGCGCGCGGCGTCGTGCGCATCGCCGAGGGCGCCCGGTCGGAGCTCGAGCTCGCGGCGCGGCTCGGGGCCGGGAGCGCGGCGCTCACCGCGGACGTGGTCTGGGGCCAGGCGATGCCGTCCCGCCTCGACGCCAAGCTCAGGGCGGACGTCCACCCGGCGTGGCTGCGCGCGATGGGGCAAGGCGACGCGGCGGACGCGCTGCGCGCGCCGGTCGGAGTAACGCTGAGCGCGAGCGGGTCGCTCGACGCCCTCGACGCGACGCTGCTCGTGCAGACCGCCGGCGGACACGCGCGCCTCGTCGCGCACTACGCCGAGGCGCGCGCCGACGCGAAGCTCGACGTGGAGCAGCTCGCCCTCGGCAAGGTGCTCGACGGCTTCACGGCCGAGGACGTGCTGAGCGCGCACGCCGCGGCCACGGTGACCGACCCGCTCGGACTGACCGGATCGCGCGCCATCACGCTCGCGCTCCAAGGGGTGCGGTTCGGGCCGTGGGCGCTGCCCGAGCTGCGCGCGACGGGGACCCTACACGACGTGTACTTCGAGCTGGCGTCCCTCGCCCTCCCCTATCTCACCCGCGACCACGGGTCGCTCGACGTGCATGGGCGCGTCGGCTTCGACGGGGCGATGCGGCTCCGCCTGCGCGCGGACCTGCCCGATCTCGGCGCGGATCCAAACCTCACCCGGCTGGCGTCCACCGCGTCCACCGCGTCCGCCGCGTCCGCCGCGTCGAAGCGCGTGCGGCGCCGAGCCGACGCGGCGTTGGCCGGCGCGCTCCGGGCGGACGTACGGGTGCGGACGACCGCCTCCGGCGCGGTCGACGCCGAGGGCAGCGTCTCGGAGCGCGAGCTGCGTGCCGGCGGTCGCTCGGGGGTGTCGGTCCCCGCGCTGACGCCCGACGGGCGCGCGTCCAACCCTCTCCCGGCTCGCGCCCACCGCGCCCACCGCGGCCGCCGCGTCCGCCGCGACGGAGCGGGTGCGGCGCCGAGCCGACGCGGCGTTGGCCGGCG
>JAGQJE010000303.1 GCA_020430775.1 Myxococcales bacterium | reverse complement strand
GGTACGCGGCTCGGCGGCTCGCGAACGGCCGCAGACTATACACGCGGGACCCGAGCGCGCAAGGCATGAAGAGCAAAGAATGTCGGCCGCTTGGCGGGGTCGCTCCATGCGGTCGTGGGGCCGCAAAGCGCGAGCGCTGAGGCTCAGTGGCGGCTCGGGGGCGGCTCAGCGGCGGCGCGAGGCGTGGGCCGGGCTCGCGGGGAGCTGCGAGCGGACGAGCGCGGTCAGCCCGGCGGCGTCCGCAGCGTCGGCGAGCGCTGCGTCCCCGGCCGCGCCGTCGAGAGCGTCGATCCCCGGCACCTCCGGAAAGGCGAGCACGGGGATTCCTGGGACGCGCTCCTGCAGGATGCGGCGGTTCGTGGCGGCGCTGGTGTCGCGCAGACCGAACGAGGTCAGGACGATGGCGCAGAGGGGGAGGGCCCGGGCGCGCGCCGCCTCGAAGGCCGTGAGGGTGTGCGAGAGGACGCCGAGGCCATCACGCGAGACGAGCAAAAGCGGGAACCGGAGGACGGCGGCGAGGTCGGCGACGTCGGTCGTCGCTGAGACGGGGACGAGCAGGCCGCCGGCGCCCTCGACGATCGGGAAGGCGCCCTCGCCGAGGCCGCGGATGCAGCGGGCGAGCGTGTCGAGCGGGGGCGGAGGAGGGTGACCCTCGAGCGTGGCCGCGTAGGGCGCGAGGGGGGGCGGGACGCGGTACAGGCCCGCCGCGACCGCCAGATGTGGGCGGTCGCAGGCGCGGGCGAGGGCGAGGGCGTCGCGGGCGACAGGGTTGACGTCAGTCTCGAAGGGCTTGATCGCCGCAACGGCGACCGCGTGGCGCCGGAGGGCGCGGGCGAGGCCGCGGCCGACGCAGGTCTTCCCTACGCCGGTGCCCGTCCCGCTGACGAAGAGGCCCGGGATCACCGCGGATCCTTCGTCACGGTGGGGGCGTTGGGGGCGGGCGGATCGAGGGGTCCGGCGGCCTTGACGGCGGCGAACGCGCGAAGCACCTGGTCGATGTCGTCGTCGCTATGTGCGGCGGTCGCCACGAGGCGAAGGCGGCTCGTCCCGGCCGCCACGGTCGGGGGGCGAATGCCCTGGGCAAAGACGCCACGCTCGAGTATGGCCGCGGACAGCCGCATGGTCTGCTCGGCATCACCTATCAGGACCGGCACGATGGGGGTGGCGCCGGGGTGGACCTCGTAGCCGAGGCCGGAGAGCTCCTCACGGAGGCGCGCTTGCAACCCCGCGACCTTCGCGCGGAGCCCGTCAGCGGCGCGGACTCGCTCGGCCGCGGCGACCGCGACGGCCGCCAGGATGGGCGAGGGGGCCGTCGAGAAGACGAAGCTGCGGGCTCGCTGGAGGAGGAGGTCTGTGAGCTCCGACGATCCCGTGACGAATGCGCCGGCGCACCCGAACGCCTTTCCGAGGGTACCTACGAGGGCGTCAGGGGTCACCCCGGCCGAAGCACACACCCCACGGCCGCCGGGGCCGATGACGCCGAGGGCGTGCGCCTCGTCGACCATCAGCGCCGCGTCGTGTGCGTCGGCGAGCGCGCGGAGTCGAGCGACCGGGGCGAGGTCGCCGTCCATCGAGAAGACCGCGTCGGAGAGGATGAGGGCGCGGCGGCCCTCACCGCGGTGAGCTCGCAGGAGCGCCTCGAGGTGGGCCACATCGGCGTGGCGGTACACGAAGACACGCGCGCGCGAGAGACGGCATCCGTCGATGAGACTCGCGTGGTTGAGGGCATCGGAGAAGATTAGGTCGTCAGGGCCGACGAGGGCCTGGACGGTGCCTACGTTCGCGGCGTAGCCCGTAGCGAAGAGGCGGGCGGAAGGGGCCTCCACGAAGGCGGCGAGAGCATGCTCGGCAGCCTCGTGGGCCTCCATCGTCCCGGAGACGAGTCGAGAGGCGCCCGCGCCCACGCCATAGAGGTCGATGGCGCGATGGGCGGCAGCGCGAAGCGCGGGGTCAGAAGCGAGTCCGAGGTAGTCATTGGAGCAGAGCCCGATGACTGGCCGGCCGGCCACCGTGAGGTGGGCGCCTTGCGGGCCTGTGACGAGGGGAGGGGAGCGATAGAGGCGGCGCGCACGAAGGGCGTCGAGGCGCTCGGTCAGGTCCAGCGACACGGTGCCGGTGTAGCGCGCGGCAGGCGAGGGGACAAGAGCGGTCGGATTCGCCGGGGCGCCTGGCCGCTGTGTGCCCAGGCAGCCGCCCGAGACAGCGGTCGGTGGGCGGCCGGGCAGCCAGCCGCGGGGAGAGGGGGGCTGCCCGCGGCCGCACGGGATGTTTCACGTGAAACGTTGCAGCGCGGTGTTCGCCGGAGGGCGGCGTCTGGCAGCAGCCAAGGTTTCACGTGAAACAAGCGTCGCCCTTCAACGATCGCTGCCGCCGCTGTTGCCAGAAGATTCCGCTTGCAGTGCCGTCGGCTGGCTTGGAACGGCCGACTCGAGCCCCAGACGATGTTTCACGTGAAACACCCTCGTGCTGCACGCGGGCGGGCGGCGTCTGGCGACGTCGCAGCCACAAGGTTTCACGTGAAACCTTAGACCCACGCTCGCCCGGGCAGCCACCCCGGCTCGGCGGCGCAGGGTCTGGCGTCCCTGAGCGGTCAGAGCTTGAGCTTCGAGCGGAGAGGCTCGTCGAACGCGTCGTGCAAGGTCCGCAGCGCGCGTTCGAGCTCGGCACTCTCCTCACCGGTCGGCAGACGTACCTCGACGTGGGCGAAGAGGTCGGCCTCGCTGCCATCGCGCCGCTTGCCCCCTTTGCCCGTGATCCGCAGCCTCTGCCCCCCCTGCGAGCGGGGCGGCACCTGCAGCTCGATGGTTCCTCCGGGCACCGCGATGCGGAGCGCGCCTCCGCGAAAGGCCTCGAGCGGCGAGAGCGGCAGCCGGACGTGCAGATCGCCGCCCTCGTCCGCCCAGTAGTAGTCGTGCGGCTCGACGTGCACCGTCAGCACCACGTCGCCCGCTGGCCGATTGCGTCGGCCCGGCACGCCCTTGCCGCGCAGCCGCAGCCGGTCCCCCTCTCGCACTCCGCCGGGAATCCGGGCCGTGATCGCCACATTGCGTGCCGCTATCTTGCCACGGCGCGGCAGGCGTACGCTGAACGTCCGCTCACAGCCGAGCCGCGCGTCGACGAGCGGCAGCAGCACCTCGGCCTCGATGTCGGCCGGCTTGGCCTCGGTGACGGCGGGCCGCTCCCCCCAGCGACCGTGCCCCACTCCGCGCTGCTCCGCCGCCCGTGCACGCCCCCGGCGGGCCGCCTGCAACCGCTCGTACTCGGCCGCGTCGAAGCCCTCCGCGAGTCCCTGCTCGCCGTAGACGTCGTACAGGCTGCGCTTCGTCATGTCGGCGAGCACCTCGTACGCGCGAGTCACCTGGCGAAAGCGCTCGGCGGCCTCTTCGTCGCCAGGGTTGCGGTCCGGGTGCAGCTTCCCGGCGAGGCGGTGGTAGGCGCGGCGGACCTGGCCCGTGTCCGCGCCCCGAGCGACCTCCAGCACCTCATAGTAGTCGACCTCCGGCATCGCCTGACGATACGAACGCGCGTCGTCACTGTCCACAGCGCCGCGTGCGCTTCGTCCGAGCCCAGCGGGCCGGCTGCGAGCGCGGCCGCCCACCCCCGGCGCGCCGGACAGCGACGACCCAACGGCGCCGGCAATCCGACACGCGCCGCCCCCGGTCGAGCCCGCACAGGCCACCCGCCCGCGCGCCCGCTGCGGCCGGTCTGGCGCCCGCCATTCAGCCTCGCCGCAAACCTTGCTGCCCGGGATTCGTCGTGATATTTCCGGCCTGTGGCGCTCGTCGACGTCAGCCGTCTGCCGCATCACGTGGCCGTCATCATGGACGGGAACGGTCGCTGGGCCCGCGCGCAGG
>JAGQJE010000302.1 GCA_020430775.1 Myxococcales bacterium | reverse complement strand
GCAGGCCGACGTCGACCGCCTCGCGCAGCAGCGCGCCGCGGCGCTCGCCTCCGCCGAGGCGGCCGCCGCCGCGAGCCGCGCCGCGAAGGTGGGCGTGAGCCTCTTCAACCTGCGGGCGCCCTTCGCCGGCGTCATCGAGTCGGTGCCCGGCGAGATCGGCGAGGTCGCCAACCCCATGATGGCCACCCCGCTCGTCCGCCTCATCGACATCTCGCAGGTCGAGGCGAAGCTGCCCGTGCCGGAGGCGCGCATCGCCGACGTCGTGCGCGGCGCCGAGGTGAGCGCGCGCGTTCGCAGCCTCGACCAGACCATCAAGGGCGAGGTCGCCTACGTCGCGCAC
Organism: Myxococcales bacterium; assembly: GCA_020430775.1. Lineage (GTDB taxonomy): Bacteria > Myxococcota_A > Polyangia > Polyangiales > Houyiibacteriaceae > JAGQJE01. Next base: position 9,533 of record JAGQJE010000302.1, on the reverse strand, counting down.
GAGATCGATCCGCAGACGCACACCGGGTTGGTGACCGTGCGCTTCCCGAACCCAGACCAGGCGCTGCGGGCGGGGCTCTTCATCGAGGCGACCATCACGGGCGCGAAGCACCACGAGGGCATCACGGTGCCGGTGGGCGCCGTGTACCGCGGGGACACCGGGCTCTATGTGTGGCTCGACGCTAGCGGTGCGGCCAAGCAGCGGGCGGTGACGACCTCGCCCGTGTCCACCGACCGGGTCGAGGTCACGCGCGGGCTCGAGCACGGCGATCAGGTGATCGTCTCGGCGCAGGGCGTCCTGCGCGACGGCGCGCGCGTCACGACGGCGCGCGGTGAGGCGCCCGCGGCCGCGGAGGAGGCGCCCGCCGCCGCGGAGGCCGCCAAGCCCGCCTCCGCCGAGCGCCAGCCCGAGGCCGCGCGATGAAGATCTCCGAGATCAGCATCCGCAGGCCGGTCTTCACGACGATGGTCATCGGGGCGCTCGTCGTCTTTGGCATCGTCCTTTACACCCGCCTGAAGGTCGACCGCTTCCCCGACGTCGATTTCCCCGTCGTCACCGTCACGGTCGTATACCCGGGCGCGAGCCCCGAGACGCTCGAGCGCCAGGTCGCGAAACCGCTCGAGGAGTCCATCAACAGCCTGAGCGGCATCCGCACCCTCCGCTCGACGAGCGTCGAGAGCGTCGTGCAGGTGGTGGCCGAGTTCGAGCTCGGCGTCGACCTCGACGCCGCCGTGCAGGACGTCCGGGACAAGGTGGCCGCGGTCAAGAGCGATCTACCCGACGCGGCCGAGGAGCCCGTCGTCGAGAAGCTCGACCTCGGCGCGGCGCCCGTGCTGCAGCTCGCCGTGTCGAGCAAGGATCCGCGCGGGCTGGCGATCTACGTGCAGGACACGCTCAAGCCCGAGCTCGAGCGCGTGGCCGGCGTCGGTCAGGTGGAGATCCTCGGTAACACCGAGCGCGAGGTGCAGGTCGAGCTCGAGCCGGATGCGCTGCGCGCGTACGGGCTGACGGCGAACGACGTCGTCGGCGCGCTCGGCCACCAGAACATCGAGGTTCCCGGCGGGCGCATCGACGCCGGCCGGCAGGAGCTCGGGCTGCGCACCGACGCGCTCTACCGCGACGCGAGCAAGCTCGGCGGGCTGACCGTGGCCTCGGTCGGCGGCAAGCCCATCTACCTGCACGACGTGGCGAAGGTCGTCGACGGGTTCGAAGAGAAGCGCTCGGACGCGCTGCTCGATGGGCGCCCCGCGGTCGGCATCGTGCTCCGCAAGCAGAGCGACGCGAACACGGTGAAGGTCGCGGACGCCGTGCACGCCGCGCTCGGCGCCATCCGCAGCAACGCGCCGGCCGGCACCGAGATCGACGTCGTGCAGGACAACTCGACGCCGATCCGAGCGTCGATCGAGTCGGTGCAGTTCGACCTCGTCCTCGGCGCGTTCCTCGCGATCGCGATCATCCTCGTCTTCCTGCGCGACCTTCGCGCGACGCTGATCAGCGCGCTCGCGCTGCCGACCTCGGTCATCGGTACCTTCGGCTTCGTCGCCATGATGGGCTTCACGCTCAACCTCATGACGACCCTCGCGCTCTCGCTGTCGATCGGCATCCTCATCGACGACGCGATCGTCGTCATCGAGAACATCGTCCGCCGCCGCACGGTCTTCGGCGAGGGTCCGATGGAGGCCGCCGAGCGCGGCACCGCCGAGATCGGCCTCGCGGTGCTCGCGACGACCTTCTCCATCGTCGCCGTCTTCGTCCCCGTCGCGTTCATGCAGGGGATGATCGGGCAGTTCTTCTACCAGTTCGGGCTGACCGTCGCGGTCGCCGTGCTGCTGTCGCTCTTCGTATCGTTCACGCTCACGCCGATGCTCTCGGCGCGCTTCTTGAAGCCGCACCACGGGGCGGCCAAGGGCATCTCGGGGCTCATCGAGCGGCGCCTTGACGCGCTCGACCACGCCTATCGCGGCGTCATCCGAGGCGCCCTCCGGCACCGTGGCTGGACGCTCGTCGCGGCGGTCGTGCTGCTCATCGGCACCTTCATGCTCGTCCCGCTGCTCGGCTTCGAGTTCATCCCCATCGAAGACCAGAGCCAGTTCAACGTCCGCGTCGAGCTGCCCGTCGGCAGCTCGCTCGGCGCGACCGAGCAGGTCGCCGAGCAGCTCGCGACGAAGATGCGCTCGGTCCCCGGTGTCACCTCGACCTTCACGACCGTCGGCGGTGGCGCGCAGGAGCAGGTGAACCTCGCGACCGTGCTCGTGCAGCTCTTGCCGATGCGTGAGCGCGCGTTCCACCAGACCGCGATGATGGCGTACGCCCGCGAGCTCTTCGCGGACGTGCCGGGCGCGCGGATCTCGGTCGAGCCGGTCGACACGACGGGCACCGCGGCCGGGCGCAACGCCCAGCTCCAACTCGACCTGCGCGGCACGGACCTCGCGGCGCTCGACAGGGCCGCCAAGCAGATCGAGGCCGACATGAAGAAGGCGGGCGGCTACGTCGACGTCGACACCAGCGCCCGCGGCGGCAAGCCCGAGCTGCGCGTCGATGTGCGGCGGGACGTCGCGGACGACCTCGGCCTCGTGAGCGCGCAGATCGCCGGCACCGTGCGCACGCTCGTCGCCGGCACGGTCGCGACCCAGATCGAGACGAGCAACGACCGCGTGGACGTTCGCGTGCGGCTCGCCGACGCGGACCGCGGGTCGATCGCGCCGGTGCTCGCGTCGACCGTCCGCACGCCGGCGGGGCGCCTGGTCGAGATCGGCTCGGTCGCGAAGGTCGAGCGTGTCACCGGCCCGAGCCGCATCGACCGCCAGGCGCGCCAGCGGCAGGTGAGCGTCTACGCGAACCTCGACGGCAAGCCGCTCGGCGACGCGATGACCGAGACTGCCCGCTTCGCGGACGCCGCGGTCACGGGCGACATGGTCCACGCGTTCGGCGGCACCGCCCAGCTCATGGAGGAGAGCATGCACAGCATGTTGTTCTCGCTCTTTTTGGCGGTGATCTGCGTCTACATGATCCTCGCGGCGCAGTTCGAGAGCTTCGTGCACCCGTTCACGATCATGGTCTCGCTGCCCTTCTCGCTCATCGGCGCGTTCGGCGCGTTGCTGCTCACCGGCCAGCCGATGAGCATCTTCGCCATGATCGGGCTGATCATGCTCTTCGGGCTCGTCACGAAGAACGCCATCCTGCTCGTGGAGTTCGCCAACCAGCTACACGAGCGTGGCGAGCCGCTGCACCAGGCGCTCGAGAACGCGGGCGCCGTGCGCTTGCGGCCCATCTTGATGACGACCGCCGCGATGGTGCTCGGGATGCTCCCGGTCGCCATCGGCCACGGCGAGGGCGGCGAGGTCCGGGCGCCGATGGGCGTCGCGGTCATCGGCGGGCTGCTGACCTCCACCCTGCTCACGTTGATCGTCGTGCCGGTCGTCTACTCGTTCATCGAGGGCGGTCGCGAGCGGGTGCGCGCGCTCGCGCGGCGCTGGGGGAAGGACGACGACGCGCGGGCAGCCGCCGACGTCGCCCCGGAGGTCGCTCAATGAGGCCGGTGAAGAGCGGTGGCGCGGAGGTGGGTCGTGGGTAGGCCGGCGCGCAAAGCGCAGGCGGTCGAGCGGGTCCGCGAGGACATCCTCGACGCGGCGGCCGCGGTCTTCGCGGCGAAGGGCTACGCCGGCGCGAGCGTGGGCGCGATCGCCGAGGAGGCGGGCTACACCGCGCCGACGCTCTATGTGTACTTCCGGGGCAAGCGCGCCATCTACGACGCCCTGCGCGCGGTCGTCCAGGACGAGCTACGCGTGGTGCTCGAGAGCCCCGTGCCGGAGGGCCTGACGCTCGAGCAGCGGCTCGAGATCCCGCTGCACGCGCAGCTCGCGTGGGCGAAGCGGAGGCGCCTGGCCATCCTCGCGCTGCTCAACCGTGCGCCGCCGGACGCCGCGGAGTCGAGCGAGGAGGACGAGCTCATCCAGCTCACGATCGCGCTGTACACCGCGATCCTGGAAGAGCACCGCGACCACCCCGCGCTCGCCCGCATGGAGCCTGACGAGGCGGCCTACGTGCTGTGGGGTATCTCGTACGCGTACTTCACGCGCTGGTTGAACGCGCAGGACGAGACGGGCGACCTCGCGTTCTTCGCGCCGCGCGTCGTGCGGCTCTTCGTGGGGGCCGGCGAGAGCCTCGCGGCGGCGCAGGACGTCGCCTGAGCGGCCGCCTGAGCCGTCGCCTGAGCCCGGGCGCGGCACCTCGCATGGGGCCCCGCGGCCCCGGCGGCGCTCAATGGGCGAGCGAGCGGACGCCTGCGCGGTGCACCTTGCCGGGCAGCTCCCGACCGACGATCGCCTCGGCGATCTTGCCGGCCTGCCAGAGCTTGTCGAGGTCGACCCCGGTCTCGATGCCCATCCCGCGGAGCGTGTAGACGAGGTCTTCGGTCGCGAGGTTTCCGGCCGCGCCCGGCGCGTACGGGCACCCGCCCAGCCCGGCGACCGAGCTGTCGTACGTGGTGATGCCCATCGCGAGCCCGACGAGCACGTTCGCGAGGGCGGTGCCGCGCGTATCGTGCAGGTGCAGCGCGATCTGCTCCGGGTGCAGCTCCGCCAGGAAGAGCTCGAGGATGCGACGGGTCTGGAGCGGCGTCCCGACGCCGATCGTGTCCCCGAGCGAGACCTGGTAGCACCCGCGCCGGAGCAGCTCCTTGGCGATCTCGAGGCCACGGCGCGGATCGACGTCCCCCTCGTAGGGGCAGCCCCACATCGTCGAGACGTAGGCCCGCACCTTGAGCCCCACCGCGGCGGCCGGCTCGATGACGGCCTCGAACGCCTCGAGCGTCTGGGCGATGGTCTTGTTGACGTTCTTGCGGTTGTGCGTCTCGCTCGCGCTGACGAACACCGCCACCTCGTCGACCCGGGCGCTCTTCGCGCGCTCGAGGCCGCGCCCGTTCGGGCAGAGCGCGGAGTACTGCACCGACGGCTCGCGCTCGATCATGGCGCAGACCGGCTCGGCGTCCGCCATCTGCGGGACCCACTTCGGGCTCACGAAGCTGGTCACCTCGATGCGCCGCAGGCCGGCGTCGACCAGCGCCTCGATCAACCGCACCTTCGCGTGCGTCGCGACCTGCGCTGACTCGTTCTGCAAGCCGTCGCGAGGAGACACCTCGTAGATGGACACCGCCGATGGCAGCGAGTCGAGTAGGGCCATGCCCGGAGCTTGCCAGATGACCGCGCGTGGAGGCGAGCCGTCATCGGCGTGAGGTCGCCGCGCGCACCGCATCGAGCAGCGCCTCGGCGCTGAACGGCTTGGGCAGGAAGGCCACCGCGCCGTCCAGGGTCCGCCGATCGAGCGCGGGATCGTCGTGGTAGCCGGACATGAAGATGAAGGACAGCTCCGGGTGGCGGTCGCGGACCGCGTCCATCAGCTCGCGTCCGCCCATCATGGGCATCACGACGTCGGTGAGGACCACGTCGATCGACCGCGTCGCGGCGTCGTTCGCGCCGGACAATATCTCCGCGGCCGCCGCGCCGTCGGCCGCCTCGACGACCCGCGCGCCGGCGCTCGCCAGCGTGCGGGCGACGACCGCGCGGACGGCGGGCTCGTCCTCGACCACGAGCACGGTGGCGTCGAGCCGCACCGCTGCGGAGGGCGCCCTGCTCGGCCTCTCCGGCGCCGCGGGCGCGCGCACCACGGGCAGCCGCATCGTGAGCCGAGTCCCCTCGTTGGGCGCGCTGTCGATCACGACCGACCCCCCGTGCTGCTGCACGACGCCGTAGACGCCTGGGAGGCCGAGCCCCGTGCCCTGTCCTGGTGGCTTCGTCGTGAAGAAAGGGTCGAACGCGCGCGCTCTCACGTCCTCCGACATGCCGACGCCGTCGTCTTCGATCACGAGCAAGGCGGAGCGCTCGGCGGCCTCGCCCGCGACGAGGTTCGCGTCGTTCGTGCGCGCATCGGCGAGCCCGGGGCTCGGCTCGGCGCGCGCGCGGATGCTGATGTGCCCGCCGCGCGCCTTGGCGTCCGGCCGCGCGACGATGGCGTCGCGCGCGTTCGCGACGACGTTGACGAGCGACTGCTCGAGCTGGGCGCGATCGCCGCGGATGTAGATGGCCTCCTCTGGCAGGTCGAGCGATAAGGCGATCCGCGCGTCGACGAGGCGGCGCAGGAGCGGCTCCGTCTCGGCGATCAGGTCGTTGACGCAGATCGTTCGCGGCTCGAAGGGCTGGCGCCGCGCGAAGGTCAGCAGGCGGCGGACGAGGGCCGCGGCGCGCTCGCTCGCCGTGGTGATCTGTCGCAGCTCGGAGGTCGGGTCCTCTCCGCCGCGGAGCTTGAGCTCGGCGATCTCCGCGCTCGAGAGGATCGCGGTCAGCATGTTGTTGAAGTCGTGCGCGACGCCCCCGGCGAGCCTCCCGACGCTCTCCATTCGCCGCGACTCGGCCACCTGCGCCTCGAGCGCCCGCTGGTCGGTCACGTCTCGCGCGTTGACTACGAGCAGCGGCGGCCCCCCGCGGTTTGCGAAGTGATCGACCGTCGCCGCGACCGTCCGCTCGGCGCCGCTCGCCGTGACGACGCGGGCCTCGACCGGGGCGCCCTGGGCGGGTGTCTCGCCGTCGCCGGCCTCGCGCGGCGCGCCTCGGCTGACGTCGCCGGCCACGGCCGTGACGAACTCGCTCACGTTGTGACCCCGAATCTGCGCGAGGTCGCGCCCGATGACGCGCGTCGCGGCGGGGTTCGCGTAGAGCACCTTGCCGTCGGCGTCGATCACCGCGATGAGGTCGTGCGCGTGATCGAGGATGGACCGGAACGCGAGGTCGATCTGGCGCTGGCCGCGCAGCAGCCGCTCGGTCGCGAGAAACCCGAGCGCCAGCAGCAGCAGCGCCGCGGCGCCGGTCGTGTAGAGGACCATGTCGCGCCCCTGACGCGCGGCATCGCCGAACGCGCGCGCGAAGGCGAGGGCGAGCGTATCGAGGTGCAGGCTGAGCGAGAGGAGCTCGCCGCGCGCGTCCGCGAGGAAGGGGTCCGAGACCGCGCCGACGCCGTCGGCACCCTGGGCCAGCACGTGCGCGTGCGCCCGCTGCCCGAGCGCATTCATCTGCGCGATCACCGTGTCCGCCTCGGCCCAGATGCCCGTCGCCCGCTCGATGGCCGGGAGCCTGCGCGCGAGGCGGTAGAAGGTGTACATGTCGTCGATGTCCCTGGGGTCCGCCTGCCCTTGGAGCATCGCCGCCCGTACGCGCGCGCGGTCCGGGTGGGGCGCGTTGATCTCGGTTCGGACGACCTCGTCCGCGAGGGGCACCGCGAGCGCGCGCTGGAACGCCTCCCAGTCGTCGGCGTTCGGCTGGGTGAGGTAGCGCTCGAGGCGGTACTCGGCCTCTTTGCGGGACCAGACGTAGACCCCCTCGGCGGCGACAAAGCCGCGCGTGGCGGAGAGCGCCCAGGCCCCGCCGGCGGCCGTCGCGAACAGGCCGCCCGTGACCGTGACGAGCACCGCGACGAGCGCCCACATCCGCCGGGGGCTCATGCGGGCCTCGACCAGCGGCAGGTGCGCGCTCACGGCGCCGCGTCCCGGTCGCGCGCGGGGGCTCGGTCGGCGCGCGAGGCGCCTCTGTGCATCGCAACCATTCGTCTGTGGGCGCAGCCGCGCCGGCGAGCTAGTTCGTGCCCTCGGTCGTCCGGGGCCGGTCGCCGGTCCCGAGGTGCTCTAGAACGTTCCCACCGAAGTCCGCGTAACGGTACCCGTCGACGATGCGCCAGGCGTCGCCGTCGTCGCTCTGAACGATCACGTCCACGGTCCCGGCGTGGTCCGCGACGGGGGTGAGCACCACCAACGTCGACGGGTTGCGCAGGGTCACCTGAGGGGCGCGCTGCGCGCCGAAATACACGGTGTAGCCGAGGTCCGGGCGGAAGCCGCGCCCGACGATCTGCACGGGCTGGCGGCCGGACAGGGGGCCCACCGCCGGGTCGATCGCGCGGACGGTCGGTTGCGCGGGGGCCGCGGGCCGATCGCACCCACCGAGCCACACGAGCGCGGCCACCACCACCGCGAGAAAGAGAGTAGGGCGCATCGTCGTCGGCCCAAGGGTAGGGCATGACGACGGCGCGCCGCAAACCTTGGACGAGCGGCCGACCCCGACCGCGCCCCTGTCCAGGGCGGCGATTCGACGATATGTTGGGGCGCAGGAGCCCGCGGCGACCCGAGCGGTGCCGCGCTGGCTCGAGGAAGGGAGGTCTCGGTGCCCGAGCGCCATGAGCCACGGTCGGAGGCGGTCACGCGCGGCGTCCGGGTCACGGTCGAGAGCCGCTTCATCGCAGAGCAGTCGAGTGAGGCGCTCGGCCGCTTCGTCTTCGCCTACCACATCCGGATCGCGAACGAAGGCAAGGAGACCCTCCAGCTCCGCACGCGGCACTGGATCATCGCGGACGCGACGGGGCGAACCGAGGAGGTGCGTGGCCCGGGCGTCGTCGGTGAGACCCCCGTGCTCGCGCCGGGCGAGGCGTTCGAGTATACGAGCGGCGCCGTCCTGCGCACCCAGCGGGGCTCGATGCGCGGCACCTACCAGATGCACCGCGCGGACGGGTCGAGCTTCGACGCCCAGATCGCGCCCTTTCTGCTCGAGCGGCCGTACTCGCTCAACTGAAGCCGAGCCAGCGGACGCGGCCGCGCCGGACACGCGCGACGAGCGCGCTCAGGCGCTCGCGTCCCAGGCCGCTTTCACCACCTTGAACGTCTCGATGCCGGCGGGCGAGAGGTCGAGCGCGCCCGCCTCCACGAGCTTGCCGTGCACCGCCTTCGGGTCGTGGCTCCATCCCTTCGGGTATTCGAGCTTCACGTTGATCGGGACGCCGCCGAGCTGGCCCTGCTCCTCGAGCGTCCACAGCGCCTCCGCCGCGAGGAACTGACCGGCGATCTTTCGGAGCGGAGCGTCCAGGTGGCTCGCGAGCGGGAAGACGTCGTAGAGCCCGACCGTCTCCGAATCGAGCGACAGCACGCGCCGCAGCGCCTGAAAGGCGGGGCCCGCGATGGGCAGCTCGATGAGGTCGAGCCCCGCGATGTCGCGTCCGTCCGACGCCCGCATCGCGCGGTCGAGCGCGTCGCCGTGGCTGCGCGTCACGGACGCGGGCCGCGCGCCGTAATCGAGCAGGACGGTGACTACGAGGAACGGGCGGGGGTCGGGAGTCGTCATCGTGGGGCCACTTGTTAGCGCATCCGTCCGCGCGAGGGTAGGGCCCCCACCCGACGGACCCGCCCCCGCTCTCGATCCCGATCCCGAGTCCGAGTCCGATCCCGATTCCGATCCCGATCCCGTCGCCGCTCCCGCGCCCGCCTCCGTCCCCGCTCTCGATCCCGCTCCCGATCCCGCGCCCGCGCCCGCTCCCGCTTCCGCTCCCCAGTCCGAGTCCGAGCCCGTGCCCGATCCCGCTCCCGAGTCCGAGTCCGATTCATGGGAAGGAAGGCGGTTTTTTTGGTGGGTCGGCGGACGGCGGAGGCGGCCGGGCGCATGGGCGGCGCGTGCGAGAGGTCTCGCGCCGTTTCGTCGATGGGATCGGCTCTGGGCCGTTCG